>JAZQUS010000148.1:0-7015 GCA_045631445.1 Eubacteriales bacterium | reverse complement strand
CCCCACTTGACATTGGCACTGATATTCTCGCTTTCCGACTGTGCCAGAACACCGTAAATACCGATATACACCTCACTGTCTTCTGTCAGTGAATTTATATTCTGTTCCTCAAAGTAGATACCTATACCCAACGCCTTCAATTTACGGATATACGAAATACAGTCCACAATGTTGCGTGCATACCTAGATACTGACTTAGTTAAAATGAGATCAATTTTTCCCTGCTCACAGTCATCGATCATACGAAGAAATTCATCTCGCTTTTTAACCTGGGTGCCGGTAATACCTTCGTCTGCATAGATTCCGGCAAAGCGCCATTTGGATTCCTCTTGATGTACTCGGTATAGTATGCCTTTTGCGTATAGTAGCTATTAAGCTGATCCTCATCGTCGGTAGACACTCGGCAGTAAGCTGCTACTTTTAGCACCCTGTTGGAATCGTTTTTCTTTGATAATTCCGGATCGGCTTCTATTATCCTTACCTTCTTATCTGTGTTTTGTTCTTTTTTGCTCATCATATTCATTCCTTTCGTTTTAAGGCCTTTTTTCTTTTCGGTGTAGCTATCGGGTCACACATATAAAGATCCGCCATAAGTTTATTGAGCTTTTCAAACATCTCGGGCGTAACAGCATTTTGTTTAACATACTTTTTGAGTAATGCGTAAGCAGCGGCATAACTGATGCGATTTTTCACATTATTATACTCCATTATATCCTCCTTCCTTTTTTGCTTTGCGTATCACAGCCTGCTTCTCCGACTTTCATCGGTTCCCAGCAGAAACAGGCTGTGCATATCCGGCAGGCAATCAGTATCGGCGTTACATCGGTCCTTCCCTTAAAACCAAAGCAAGAGGCTTTTACCGTTGTTCTGCAAGATTGCAAAAGCAATATTTTTGCATTCCTCCTTTAAATGTTCGAGGCTCAAAAGTGAGTCTTCAAAAGTTACATCCGGAATATTATTTATGAACTTTGATTTGGCAAGTAAAAAACACAAAATTTTTGAGATAATTTTACGGCATTCAATACAGCATCACTTTCGCTCATAAGCAATGCTGTATTTTGAGCGAGAATGTCATAGTTTTCCCAGCCATTCGGGGCTGCAACTCCCGAACGGGTCTTTTGTGATTTTCTCTTACACTGTAAAATTCATTCCTCCTGTGTAATTTTAAAGCTCTCAATCAAGCCTTTTTAATGTTACGCCCAGAGTATTATATATAGCTTTTCATTTGGCAAGTAAAAAACAGCGCTTTTTGAAATTGATTTTATTCATAAAAAACGGTTCGCAGACGAAAATTCATCTGCGAACCTTGCTATTTGGTGTAGATATATTTCAGTAAATTTAAGTATATTACACCACCAATTGCTAATTAAAAATTTATCAGCATTCTCATATATGCCTCTACACTTTTTGTTTGTGGCGTTTATAGTATAATATCTAAAAATTATTTTATTTGTAATGGCTTCCTTTTATGTTCAATTGGAATTTATACATCACATAATCTCTATATATTACTTATCTATGTTTTATTGTCATAAAATACTATAACCAACTTGAGAAAATAACTTAGATGTTTTACAAAAACCTTTAATTTTTCAAATAAATAGGACGACCAAAATAAGGCAAAGAAATAGCTTTAATGTGATCTGGAATATACAGTTTTTCATAACTAGGACGAAAAGCATATTGTTGCGGAAGAATCAACTTTATAAACATTTGTTTAATATTCTGATAAGATATAATTTTTTTCGGATCATGCTGGTACATGAATATCTGTGCATTAATTGGGATCTCAGAAAATGCATCTTTTAAAAACTCTGGAGGATCAAAGCAACTCTTATCAAAATCATTAAATTCTGTTTCACACATTTCATCTAAAACAGAATATGTTGCCGGAAGCCAAAACGATATATATTCTCCTGTTTCATATATGTTGAGTTTTGTAATTGGGCAACCATAGTATTTTAGTAGAATATCATCCACTTGTTTTGTTATAAGCGAATCAACCAAATCACTATCATTTTTAGGAAAAAAGCCCTCTTGGTTTTTAAAAAATAACATTTTAAAATATTCTAACAAAACCTCTGCAATTTCTGCAATGGTATATAAATAATTATTCAAAGTAATAATCATATCTACACAATATTTAGTATCTTTGAGAGCCCCAAGTATTTTGTGCTTCGTATCTCTAAACATAAAAAGATAATCTGTAAGAGTCTCATTCTGATAACATTGAAGAATATAGTCCACCATTTCTACCATTCCCAATATATCAAAGTCAACAAACACCGTAAAATACTCATTAGTATTAATATTATTCGGCTTAGCGTTATTAATACTGATCATACGTTTTTCCCAAACATACTCATTAAAGGATGGAGAAAAAAAGTCAGGAAACGGTATGACCATAACATTCATAAAGTTCTCTGTTATGTCCTTGGGAAGTCCGTGTGTAGAAACTCCAGACATTTCATTTAAAAGTCTCTTAATTATTCCACTGTATTCAGGAAGACCATTCTTATCTTTTTTCGTCGATGTAAAAATACGCATGATTTCACTTTCCAATTGATTTGGTAAGGGAAACAACAAAGTTTCTTCTTTAGCAAAATCTTCTTTTTCATTTAATGTATGCTTGAATACCAGTCTAACGCCGATACCACTAAAATTTATCTGTTCTTGTAGACTTCCTCCCATATCCCATAAAAACGCCCCTTTTTGGGCATTCAATCGAGATAACTGCGGAATTTTTGGGCAAACAAGCAAATTCCCATTTTGCTTGTTTAAAAAAGAAGTCATATAGTCTGGAATATCGTCAAGATTTATTGCATACGGAATAAGTCCATTCATAAATTCAATATCCGACTTTGTAAATATCCAAATACATCCTTCTGGTTGAGACTCTTGAGCGTCGTTGTTCAAAGCTGCAAAATATCCTGCAACTCGCAATGACGTTGTTACATCAATAAAATCCGTGGGACATCCATAATGTTGAGAAATAGCTATAGCCTTGTTGTCGTCATCTTCAACAGCTATACTAATAAACTTGTTCTTTTTTAATAATTCTACTGCCACACAAAACATACGACAAGCATCATCAAAACATTCTTTACCATAATGCCTATAAAGACTAGATGTCACATTCCACAAGCCTGCCTGTCCTCTAAAGTAACAATCAGTAGTGTCATATTTTTCAACAAATTCCAAAAGAGTTTTAAGATCAGGGAATACGAATTCTTCTTTATCGTTGTTTCGATTATTGTAATTACTTATTGAAGTATCGCATATTGAAAACTCTTTTTTTCTCATTTCCGTTCTCCTCTCTATAGTTCTCATCAAGAATAACAACTATATTCTTTCTCATAATAAATCCTTAGCATTTTGAATTTTATTATAACATCTTGAATTAAATCTCGATAATGTATTCTCTTATAATATCCATTATAAAATCAGCACTTGCAGGTGTATAATTGGGAGATTGAGCTAAAACAACAAAATCAAAATCACCATTATATTTTACATCTTCTATTTTGGGAATAATCCTCAATTCCACTTCAGGGTCTCGAACGGCACCTTCAAGATATTTGCGTTTGTAATTTTCTTTGGAATCATATTGAGGAAGATCCATATTCCTGTTATATGTAAGCTGAATATATTGGCTTACTGGCTTATCCCATATGAGTTCCTCTTTAAAGTCTTTTAATGTATCCACACAGTAGTCATTGCATTCACCGTTTGGGTTTGCACAGTATGTAATCTTCGAAAACATTCTATATGCGATTCCCCAAAGCAGATAATCGCCTATATCAATTTCGCAGATTTTACCATTAAATTCATAATTACTAATTCTTCGTCGTGTTTCTATCGGCAATGTTATGAAAGCGCTTTGCAAAAAACTGGATGTAGGAAATCCTAATCCTAAATCAGCATGAGAGTCAACATGTATCACTTCAAACGGAGCAATTAATCGCCCATGTTCTATTAATTCCTCCCAAAAGAACAGCGATTCATTATGACCAACAACAATCCTTCCCGGAAGTTTGTTTTGCCGTGAGAGGCCAAGATTTTCTTCTAAAAAAGTCCTGACTCTATCCTCAGACCAAACAAAATCACCATAGTCACTTTCCGGTAATCTTTCTACACTTGAAGATGATATAAATGCAGCAACAGCATCCATAAAATAATCCATATCCAAATCTAATACTCTCATATTGCACCCCCGATGATCACTAATGTTTTATGTTTATCCCAAAATTCTTCTTTCACAAAGCAGTTTAAGATTCTCCCGAGAGAATCCTGCTCTCGTCAAAACACAACAATATATTAAACCACACAAAAAATAAGCAGTTGTTGCAACTGTACCGTCAAGTACTTGATGCCGGCCATGCGTTATTGTATTTCTATATTTGACGAAAGCTTTAATGTCAGAATCATTTAAAGAGTTCCCAGTTAAGTTGAGCAACTCCATTTCATTCAAATACTTTTTGTTTAGCGCACATAGTTTTTCTGCCAAAGGTAACGACCAATAAGACATACTAGAAAATATTTTGTTGTATGTATTATTATCTATACCTTCATTATTGTTTCTAAATTCTTTTATATGAGCTTTTGTCGATTCAATAAGTTTTAGCAACATATTGTTTTCTTCAACTTCAATATCCGTTGCATAAGACAATTCACATTCTAACGAAGAACAAATATTACGTATTTTTCGATCATTCATACTGAAAATGCCTTTGTCACTTTCCGGCATGAAACCCAAAATAATGTAATTACCTTTCGTATTTTCTTTTTCATAAAATATACTGGTGAACTTCGGTAAAATATCAGTAAGATTCTCAAAACAAATATTGTCAAAGATGTTCTTTGTTGTTAAATCAGCTTCATTAAAAATATGAGCTATGGCTGTGGTTGGTATTGAATTTTTATGTGGTCCTTTTTTTGACAATACAACAGAATCAAAACCTACATTTTCTCGAAAGCACATAAACGATAACATATCTTTTATGTAGTTATAATGTTCGAATAAGTTCCTTAGCGGCTGTGACTCTTTGAAACGCAAAATCATAACCACTTCATTATTGTTTATCGAACGACCTTTTGTGCTAAAACTTGTTTTCATTTCAGAGCGAATTTCGACATCGAACTCATAATTTAAGGTCATGACACTATATTTGATGGAATCGTCTTTGTACTTTACAATAGTATCGTCGGTTGAATGATCAACCTGCATGGCACGCATATGAAAAACAGAATTTAATGTACCACCATGGAAAGTGATGGTATCAAATGTCGAAATATCTTGTTCTCCTAAATTACCTTTTGATCTAACATATGCACACGTGTTTAATAGCTGTACACCAGAAAACTTTAGGTTTGTTTCTCCAACATAAATAGCAATGGTATAATTATCGTGAGTTGTCCCATATATAAACCCATCGCTTGATAAAAGTTCTGTATTCTTTTCACCTAATGAATATGTTTCGTTTGTCATAAAAGTGAATTTATAATTATCTTTATCCGCAGAAAAAACGATAGGCTTTTTATCATGAGGTATAATACCGGTTAGTATTTCTTCTTTCATATTTTCTCCTTTATACACAAGTACGTAATCTTAATCTTCTTCGGGCTTATTTATCTTCATTTGTCTAATTTCGCCCTGCACAGATTCGAAGAAGGCTGCTTTACCTGCAATCAACTTGACGAGTTCGTATCTCTTCTCTGGAAACACCCATGCATAAAAATCAATGGCAATATCTCTATGAGCAAAGGTTCCTCCCCCATTGCCCTGCTTCGATATAATTCCGGTAGCGGCGGTTCGCTCTTTCCATATCTTTGCAGTCAGCGTAAACGAAGGATCAGACAAATTCCTTTTTAACTTGTAATAACCCATTTCATAAAAATCTTGGTTATGTTCTCGTTCCCATAAGTATAAAAACCCGAGTGTATTTCTATCCCGTAACCACCCTTGAATCACATAGCTCGGATTTTTAGGATCTTTTATCTTTGCTATATCCGTTAGTGAAACATAAAAGGTACTGTCATCTATTTTGCGTTTTTTGGCCTCTAACTCCATTATGAGTGTGGCATACGCATTGTCGGTCAATAAGTCTTTTTCAATAGATTGACGGATTCCTTCCAAACGACTTTCAATATCAACTACTGCACCTTGTGGAAAACTCGGATCATTAAATAATTCTAACAACGATTTCCTGCTTCGCTCCAAGTATTCCTCTACAGCACCCTTGGTATAATTGTCCAATTACCTTCACCTCACTTAATAAATATATTATATCACATATATTGACAGATTGAAATAGTTTCATCTTTGAAAGTTGCATATTTTTATGTTTGTTTCGCCTTAATTACTCATTCTTGCGTATTTTTAGGTTTGATGTTGAATTTGCACAGAAGTTACCTCAAAATTGACACCAATAGACCGTTTTCGGTGAAATTCGACCCCAAAAAGGCAAAAAAATAACCCCTCAAGCCTAAACTTGAGAGGTTATTCATTCTGGGACCGACACTCAAAATGGAACCGTCGAAAAACCTGTTTTTCTTTAGATATTAACTTTTAAAAAATAATTTCTAAACCTATCATTCAATAAAGAGGCAACTCCCCTGTCAATTCGTCAGCAATCTCAGCAGGAAGAGGCTCCAAGGCAAGACAGGTTTTTGTTGGAATTCCGTGAAACTCTGTCATTCCTGCATCAGTAATGACAGCGGCAATAATTCCTTTTTCTTTCGCCTTTTGCGCTATATCCAATAAAGCCTCTTCGGAATCGACATAAACGCACACCTTAGCACAACCATACATAAACCAATCAGACAGAGGAGAGCTAGACTTGTCTATATTTTTCAAAACAAGACCGTCTACTGTCATTTCAAAATCATTAAGGCGCCCTTCTTTATTCAGCGCCATCAATATGGATTCGATACAAGCATGACCTGCTTGTGCCGCTATTTTACCTTTACGCATCTTTAAATCCCGACGCATCACAATCATCATTTTTGATTTATA
>JAZQUS010000147.1:0-17847 GCA_045631445.1 Eubacteriales bacterium | reverse complement strand
GCCCCCTTACGAATTTGCGTGTAGCCACTTTGCTATCAAAACGGCTACAGTTTAGCAAAGTAAATTTTAGAAAAGCACTATGTAAATAGTGGTTTTCGTAGTTTTGAAAGTTCGGCTCACACGTCGCGCTTGCGTGTAAGTGTGTGACGAAGTTTTAAAACCGATAATTCGCCCACGAATTATCGAAAATTTACGGAAACTCTACACACACCAATCGATTGTTTTGCCGCGCTTTTTCAAAAGCGCGCGCCCAAGCGGCGGGAGCGGTTTTGCTTTAACTAACTTTTCGATAAATCAAAATTTGAAACTAAAAAAGCACCGAGAACTTGCGTTCTCGGTGTCAATTTGTATTACCAAATAATAATTCTCTTTTCGGGTGCGATATACATCTGATCGTTTTCTGTTACACCATATGTTTCGTACCACTCCTTGAAGTTTCTTGGAGGCATATTCGCACGGAGAATAGAAGGTCCGTGAACGTCAACAGACAGGAGAAGCTTGAGGTATTCGGGACGTCCCTTTCTACACCAAACCTTTGCCCAGTTGCAGAAATATTCTTCATAGGATGCGCCGTCCATTTTTGACATAATGTCAAGGGTTACGGACATACCGCCATTGTCAGCCATATTTTCACTAACGATGAACGCGCCGTTAACCTTACCCCAAGGAAGCTCAATGCCATCGAACTGTTCAATCATCTGATTTACCTTTGTTTCAAATCTTGCAAAGTCATCTTCAGTCCACCAGTTGTTGATGTTGCCGTTTTCGTCACATTTTGCACCGTTTGAGTCGAATGCGTGTGAAATTTCGTGACCGATAACCGCGCCGATACCGCCAAGATTTTCACTTCTTGTCTGCTTCAATGAGTAGAAGGGAGCTTGCAAAATAGCGGCAGGGAAGGTGATATCGTTAACGAATGGGTCGTAACAAGCATTCACCATATGACCTGGCATTGCCCATTTTTCAGGATTCGTGGGTTTGTCGAGCTGTGAAAGCATCTCAAGGCCGCGAATTTCACCGAGTGCAAGTATGATATCATAAAGTGAATCCTCGGGATTGAACACGAGCTTTTCATAAATATCTCTAACCTTGTCGGGATAGCCCATCTTAACGCCCATTGTTGAAAGCTTTTTGATTGCTTTTGCTCGAGTCTCTTCCCCAAGAATTTCATTTGTTTTGATGCGTTCCTTGTATGTGTCAATGATTTGATATACGATTTCAGTGATATCCTTCTTTGCTTCCTGACCAAAATATTTGTCACCGTAGTAGATACCAACGGGCTCGGAATATGTACCTGAAGCAAGGTTATAAGCAAATTTATCGGCAGATTGCATTACTGCAACACCTGTGATGGCGCGCATATACATACCACCAAGCTCGCGAAGCTCTTCGGAAAGATATGAACAACCGCGAAGAAGACCTGTAACGTATGCCCAGTGCTTGTAAAGCTCAAGTGTGTCTGCGTTGAGAACGGTTGTGAAGCCTTCAAAGAATCTTGGTTCTGTAACTACGATGGTTTCGGGTACTTTGCCAAACAAATCGTTCAAAATTGCGCCGAAATCAACAGTTGAGAGCATAGATGCCACTTTTTCTACAGGCATAGGATTGTACATTTCAACATATTTTGACCATTCTTCGTTAGTTTTTACAAGACCTGCGAGAATTTCATCAAATGCAAGAGTATCGGCAACGTACTTTTCCTGGTCCTCGGGAGAGAGATCGGTTTTAGCCATAACCGCCTTTGTTGCGTTTGTCCAAAGACCGAGAAGCTGTTCCTTTTGAGCCGCCATTTCAGGTCTGTAGTATGTCGCATCGGGAAGAATTACACTTGCACCCTGAATGTAAACGAGGTGCTGCTTTGTGTTCTTCATATCAGTTTCAACCATAACATTAATGGGGGTAGGGATACCCTTTGAGTTTAACTGTTTAAAGAGACGGTTGAAATCACTCAAATTCTTCATCTCATCAAGGATTGAGAGGTTTTTAAGTGCGGGTGTGATTCCGTGAGCTGCTTTTCTGTCGGCATCCTTGGCGATTGCATAAAGCTCGCAAGCGCGTTTTAAATAGTCGTTTGGATAGGACTTGTTTGTGCTCATTTCTTCAAACTCACCCATCATAATCTTTTCTACGCCGTCTGCAAGTTCTGAAAATCCGCCTGCTACGGGCTTGTCATCGGGGATAACAAGATTTTCGAGTGCTTCTTGATTAACGTATGTATAAAGATCGTCTTGAATTCTTACTTTTTCCATAGTTTTTTTCCTCTTTTCTATTTTTTTATTTGATTATAGCACAAAAACCTCAATTTATCAATACATTTTGGCTTACAAATAAATAAAATTTGCTACTTTGGGTTGTAATTAAAGCATCAGCAACAATGCGTTGCTTGTAAACATATGCTTTTTGTGATAAAATACTCTTGAAAAGCACAAGGAGGAAAAATAAATGGAAACAAAGGATATTATTTTAGAACTCAGAACAAAAAACGGACTTTCTCAGGACGAGCTTGCAGAGCGATTGTTTGTAACTCGCCAAGCAGTTTCCAGATGGGAAAACGGAGAAACGATACCGAACACAGAAGCTTTGAAATTACTTTCTAAATTTTTCAACGTATCAATTAACACTCTACTTGGATCACCAAGAGAGCTTGTTTGTGAATGCTGCGGCATGCCGATGAATGATTCTCATATTAGCCGAGAAAACAACGGATTTTTCAACGAGGATTATTGTCGGTGGTGTTATGCCGACGGTGAATATACACTTGATATTTGGAAACTCGGTAATAAAGGAAGATTTAATGAGATCAAAGCAAAGCTTGTCCGTGAATTCAACACACTTTTGCACATAGAGGGACTTCCAAGGGTTGAGAATTTGAACGTATTGTCGGGCGAATTTGTCAATTTGGAATATACGCTTCCAAGTGGAGAAAAAGTAAAATTTCTTGACGATAATGCTACGTATCTTGGTAATCAGCTTGAGGGCGAATCAAAATGCTATGGCATCGTTGCAAATATGGATTTTCTCCTCGTCTGCACCTACGAAGAAAACGGTGAAAATCCCGAGCTTTTAATGTATAGAAAAAGATAGTTTAATGTGAAATCGGAGAAGATTACGGTTGGCTCGAACTTTTATGGCACTAAAGTGCCATAAAGCTAAGTTTGCTTGATTTCTTACGAAATCACTTTGCAAGTAAAGACACAAACTTGCCCTTAGTTCGCTACGCGAACGCGGGTTCTCACCACGTAAGACGTGCAGTAAAAAACAAAGGACACCCAAAGGTGTCCGATATTACGGTTGGCTCGAACTTTTATGTTACTAAAGCAACATAAAGCTAAGTTTTCTTGTCGGCTTACACCTCCACCTCACGAGTGAGGACGAAAACTTGCCCGCTACTCGCTTCGCTCGTTCGAGCCCTCGCGCCTGTAAGGCGCACTCCATAAAGAAACAGCACCCTATTGGGTGCTGTTTCTTTATGGAGCGGATTACGGGGCTCGAACCCGCCACCTTCGCCTTGGCAAGGCGACGCTCTACCAAATGAGCTAAATCCGCATATAGGAAAGTGGAGTAATCACAACGTGAAAAACCCTAAAGCCATAATTTTTTGATGATTTTTGTGCTTAGCACTTGAAGCAAGGTAAAACCTTGCAAAAGAGTTAAGTGCGAAAAGCACTAAAAAGTAGGCTTTAGAGCACTTTGTGATTGCTCTTCTTGCCTATTTGGTGCCTCCGGTCGGAATCGAACCAACGACACGGGGATTTTCAGTCCCCTGCTCTACCAACTGAGCTACAGAGGCATATCGCCTCTCCTTAGAGAGACTGTTTGCTTTTTGCTCCTTATTAGAAGCAATTGCAACAAACTTGCTTGCAAGTTTGTTTGAATCAAAAATATTTTCTTTAGAAAATATTTTTAATTCTGGCGACCCGAAGGGGACTCGAACCCCTGACCTCTAGCGTGACAGGCTAGCGTTCTAACCAACTGAACTACCGGGCCTCATTTGGAATGACTGCGGTATCCCGCATTCATATTCCTGCATCGGAGTGTTATGTGCCTCCGATTATAAAAAATGGTGGAAACAATAGGGCTCGAACCTATGACCCTCTGCTTGTAAGGCAGATGCTCTCCCAACTGAGCTATGCTTCCAAAAATGCTGATATTTTCAACAACGGGGTTATTATATCACAACTTTTTTCACTTGTCAAGCACTTTTTTCATATTTTTATTATTTTTTTATATAAATTCAAAACCCGAAGCATTTGCCTCGGGTTTTGAATCTTAATTTCAATATTTTTCAACGGTTTTAAGACGCTCAAAAGGAATCTCTCTTGCAATCGATGAAAGCAATGTTGTATATTTACCATAAAACATATCACTCATTTTTTCATCAATATCAATTAATGCCATTGAACTAACGTACATTACACAAGGATAAATAAATCTTTCAGAAAGCGGAAACACCTCGCTTTGCTCAATCATATATGCAGAAAATTCATTCTGCTCTTCAAGGCCCATATACTTTCTATATGCTTTGTCGAGATTGGAGGAATTTGAGCAAAATGACGCAATTATATAGGGGAATTTTTCATCAAGATCCAATCTAATTTGAGACATCACTTCACTTTCCTCTTTTCTATCCAAGGACTCGGAAACCGTTTCTTGATAAGAGGTATCCGAAACCAAGGAATCGATATTAACCACAGTTGCCAATGCACTTTTATCAACTTTCTCGTGATTTTCGTCCTCGTTTATATTTTTCGTGTAAGTAGTTGCCTTTTTCTTGGTTGAATACAATTTTTCAATGTAACAACCCTTAACGTTAATATAAACGCCGTTGAAAATATCTTGACATGTAACCTTGCTCATATTTTACGCCGCAAACTTAAGGTTGAGCACCATATATTCAGCGGGGTAAACAACCTTTGCACCGTAAAGATGAAGACCCTTTACCGCATCCGCAAATCTCTTTTCAGGTCGGTATGCCTCAACCTCGGAAATCTGCTCAGCAAAAGCAACCGCGCGCTTTGTTCTTGCAATGCACTTGTGATATCCGTCTTCGCTAACCACAACGTTGTTAGAAACATAGATTTTGCAGCCCGCGATTTTGCCAAGAAGACCGCTTTCAAAGGATTCGCGATTGTCCGTGCCAAGATCAATCTTCGCCTTGAGAAGAACCGCCGCAATTTCAGGTGAAACTTCAATAACAATATCGTCCGCATCCATAACGTTTGCCTTCATCATCTTCGTTTTAAGGTCAATGATGTGACCAACAATGTTGTCCGCAGTAACTGCTTTTTCAGTAACAGTGGTTGTAGCCTCACTGTACAATGAATAAACGTAAGCGTCAGCCGCATTTGCAAGAGCCGCGGCAGCAGTTCTCATTGCCTCATCCATAAGCTTGGGATTTGACTGCGCTCTGTCAACGTCGTCAATCTGGAAGTTAAAGTACTTCGCCTGGTTGATTCTAAGCAAACTAACCGTGTCAGAAAGCGTCTGTGGAGCACTCATATCTGTGTCCTTGGTGTAATCTGAAACAGTAACGTTACCCACACCACAAATTTTAACAACGGAGCCCTGCTCCTTGATGTCGCCCTCGTAGGCTCTGTTGCAGTTGAGAACACCAATGTACTTCTTGTCGAGTTGCTTTAAGAGATTTTCACTCCAAATAGTAGAAATAAAATTAACAATTGCCATAAATATTTTTTCCTTTCTTTTAATAAAATAATTTTAATAGAATAGTTACAAAGTAACGCTATCTTCTTTTTCGAGAAAAAGAAGCAAAAAGCTTTTTATCGTTTGGAATTAATTAAAGCCGCGCAAATTGTGGCAACGAGTTGACACGAATGATTTTTCTCATACATTCGAAAAATCTAATTTGCTACTAATAGCATATCCATATCTCTCACTAAACGGCTACGCACTAACAAAGTAAATTTTTGAACATCGAAGCTTTAGCTTTGATGTTCGTAGTACGAATAATAAAATGTCCGTCGAAAATTTATTTTCGTAAGGATATTTTGTTCTTCGTACCGATAATTTGTTCAAAAACAAATTATCGCAAATTTACGTCGACTTTGCACTCACCACGCGATTGTTTTGACCCATTTTTTTCAAAAGTGGGCGCCCAAGCGGCGTAAGCGGTTTTGCTTTAAACTAACTCCTCAACAAACCCAAACTTGAAATTCAATTCCAATGCTTCATAGAAGCAACTATGTCATCGTAATTGGATTTCACCTGTGCAGGTGTCATTTTTTTGACCTCTGAGGGAGAAAAATATTTTTCCCCATCTCCATTAATAAGCGAGCCTGCGCTCATTCGACGGTTTTTCTCATTAAAATCGCCTATTTTTTTCTTTTCAATATCCTTACGCCTCAAAAATAGCGCATAGGACGAAGCAAGTGAACTACCTTTCTTGACGTCCTCCCAAATCTCATCGGGAATTGAATGCAAATCCACTTCAGGAAAATACTGTTCAAATTCTGCAATTTCACTCAAAAATCGCGATTGTGCCCTATCTCTTTCATCCCTTTTGAGAAGCTCGGCACGAAGCCCCTCAAGTTCATTTTTTAGAGCCAAAATCTCATCGTTTTGAGATGAATTTTCTTCTAAAGCTTCTGTGTTCTCAAGAGCTTCTTCGATGTTAATCTCAACCTCTGTGCTTTCCATCTCACTCATTGCCAACACCTCCAATCAAATCCTTTGGATTATCAATATAATCACTCGGTATTTTTGAAAGATACTGCTCAAGCGTGATATGACCGCCGTCAAGAAGCTTGTCAAGAATAGCGATAGTAACTGCAGAGCCATAGGATGTTGCATCCACAACTTCAACAAACGCTTTCATTCGTGCAGATACATCATCATCCGGCAAAGTACAAGAGGCATACTGACCAAAGGCATCAAGCGTAGGAACAAGACGCTCACTTGAAAAATAAGCAAAGATCATATCTGCCCAAATATTAGCAAGATCCTCAATGCACTGATAAAGAGCCGCTCGAACAAGCTTAAGTGGTATTTTAGATGCCTCCTGAATTGCAAGAATTGCGCTCGTGTTTTGAGGATTAACATTACCAAGAGCGGTTTCTGTCGCACCGCTTAATTCCTTCGTGCTCGAAATAACGTTCTTAAGCAAATCGAGATAATTATCCTGAAGCTTTCCCACAGGAAGCACACTAAATGCATCCGATACGTTAGTAGCTCCTATGGATGCAATTGCTTCTCCTACCTCATTAGACCATTCGGGAATTTTTGTCTTGTCATAAATAACCTTTGAAAATGCCGTGTCGCTCATGTGCTTCATTACCATGGCATAAGCGCGATTGATATACTTTTGATTTGCAATCATAGAACTTACGATACTCGTACCGTGAAAAGAATTTTTGGTTTTCTGCCAACTGAAATATGCAACAGGATAAAGCGTGCATGGGGTTTTCACCCGATTAATAACGCAATTTCTCGTGCTTTTTTCAAAGCAAACAAATCCATCCTCTCTCCAAAATTTGATAAGATAGGTTGCCTTTTCCTCGTCCGCACCTTCAAGCTCCGTAGAAGCGAAATCATTCCCAAGCTCCGTAGCGTCAAGCTTGTCTGCAACGATTTTCATAACCCTACCCTCAGAAATACCGTTCTCTCGTGCCTCCTTACGAAGTGATAAAACACTAGCACGCCCCGAAAGAATAATGTAATCTTGAGATTGAATGTCGCTTTTGTTAACGTCTGCAACGAATAGATTAACATTGTCGATAATGTCTGTTTGAATATCACCCGCATACCTTCCGTCACCGGTAAGATCGTTCTTCCAATAGCAATATAAAACTCCGTCCCCGGTGATAGCCGCATCGCTTATTAAGGAGTAAAGCTTTGAATCCATCCTTGCGCGTTCCCAATGATATCGTGCGTTGTCCGTCAGTGTCCTTGTCAAAGACATAGCTTCGGAAGTATCGTTAAGATATGGGAGATTTTCGTCGAAATATCTAATCGAAACTCTTCCCGGAGCAATTGAGCAACAAAGGTGATCCACAATTCGCTTTACCACATTGAAAACAGGGCGCGGCAAATTATTCGAAGATGTCATATACCATTGATCACCACGATAGAAACGCTCGTTTTCTCTCACCGTCTTGTAAAGACCAATGCGCCTCTTGTAATCCTTTCCCGCCTCATATTGAAGCCAGGTTTTACTTAATGAATCATTCATTTTTACCTTTTCCTTTCTTTTTTCTTAACACAGATGTTTTTAAATAAGTTACAAAGTAAAGATTTTCGCTTTTTTGAAAAAAAGCTCGCAAAAAACTTTTAATCATGTTATGGTAAACAAATTTCGCGCAACGCGCGTGACTCACTTCTTCGCGCTCGTCACAAATGTTTTTATTGCACAAGTGCAATAAAAACCGCGCTTTGCTACTCTGCACACAGCCTTTTTGATAACAAAATGACTACACGCAAATTCGTAGGGGCTCACCTTGTGAGTCCGCACCTATATGTTTGTTATATCAACGGGAGGATGGTATCCTCCCCTACAAGTTGGTGCTTAGCCGTTTGGGTAGCAATATGGCTATACTTTTGGTAGCAAATCATAGATTTTCGAACTGCCTGCCAACAGTGAGAAAATCGTTATGTATTGTTTGATTTCAATCAAACATTACGATTTGCGCGGAATTTGTTTTCAAAAAACGATTAAAAAGTTTTGGGGTTATAGGGGGATTTTTCAAAATCCCCCTAAATTTTTTCTAAACTATCTTTTCCCCACTAAATACCAATTTGGCATTTAATAATCCAAAAACCTCGCCGCAGAACTCTTTTTCTTTGAAAACGAGAAATTATTGTCCAACTTATCCTCAGCTTTTGCCTCAAATCTACTCATAACGGCATAGCGCAAGGCCTCAGGTGCGTGAGTTAGAGCATGTGGCTCACTTGATGCATCCTCAAATTTTTCCTTGTCGCAAAGTAACCCCTGCATCGAACGAATAAGCATTTCACAATTTCGAGAAATGTAAAGCCGCGGCTTTCCCTCTCGTGCAGATAAAAACTCCTTCAAAATGCGCCACCCTGGTATTCGTCTGTTATCTGCAGGAGTCATTAGGGGCATACCCAAAACCGATTGCATAATTTCAAAGCCACTTTTACCGCTATCTTGCCGCCTGTTCCACAAATCAGGAGAAGCAACCGCATATTCAACGCAAGTTTCCCCAAGAAATTTCACTATTCTTTCCGCCGCCTCACCCAAGGTCAAATTTGGAACACAAAGTTCTGCTTCAACGTATAAATTCCCATCAAAATCCTTTGCAAGAAGCAATGCCGCAAGCATATCAAATCCATAGTCAAACGCAAGAAAACGCTTTGTATTTTTTGGAATAAAGTCCGCGCCAACTATATGGATCTCCTCGCGAAATTCCGAGAAAAACTGCCCCTCAAAAACATCCCATCTACCGTATAACCATGCATCTCGCAATCGCTTAGGTAAGGAATTTAATTGCTTAACATAGGATGGATCACTCTTTAGCAAAACATCATTGTCATAAACAAGTGCTTGAATAAAATTGTATTCAAGTGGATCTTCATCATCATGAAAATCTCGATCAATGAATAGCCTCTTAACCCAAGAATGCCCAACTCCTCCGGGATTGCAGGTCAGATACATTCGCTTGGGAAAATCGTTAACCCCGCGAAGTGAGGCATTAAAAATTGAAAACTGATATTCGCTGAGCTGAGTTGCCTCGTCAATCGCAATAATATCGTATTCCTGCCCCTGATATCTGAGCACATCGCGATCACACGAACAAAACCCCAAAATTATCCTGCTCCCATTTTGGAAAACAACAGCACGCTCTCCCTCGTTGTATTTTAGAATTTCACCGTACTCTGCAAGTAAAGGTGCTAAGTGATTGGATTTAAGCTCCCCTAAACTCCGTCTGATAAGTAGGCATTTAATACCCGGAAAATTCAGGCAAAGTCCAACGAGCTTTCTTCGCAATGCCCAGCTTTTACCGCCGCCACGTGCCCCACCGTATGCGGTGTATTTGGTACGCGAAGCAAAAAAATCATGTTGTTTGGCATTGGGTTTCCCTTTGATTTGAACAATACGTTCAGTACTCACTTGCCATCCTCCGAAATATTATGCTCAAAAATCATCTTCACATTTCCCGTAGATACTATCGCATCCCCCTCGCGCTTCTCTCCAAAGCCAAGATGCTCTTTTAAATAGGAATTAAGTAGTGTAGCTGATTTTTCCGCATTGAGTGCCTCGTCCTCCAAAATTGCAAGCATTGCTCCATATTGCTCAGGCCAATGCGCATTAACCTTTTTTAGAGTGACAACGCTAACGCCAAGCATCCTCGCAAACCCTGCAAGATTAGGAAACCACTCATAACCCTTTCTCCCCATTTCTCTTGCCTGTGCAGTTTTCACTCTACACATTTCAAGATAATCTTCAACATAATGAATAAGCTCCCCGTCCCTGCAAATCTGCTTTAACCTGGTAGTTGGATTTTTGCTTTTCTTATCTTTTCATCTTATCATTCCTCCTCTCAACATCTGTGTGAGCACATTATAACTCATAAAAGTACGCCAACACACGCCAACACACGCCACAACACGCCAAAATTGAAGAAAAATTTTATTTTTTAACAAAAAAGAGCGACGACTCAAAACTGAGTCATCGCCCAAAAACAATATTAAGTTCAATTCACAAAATAATTATTCCTTACTTCCCTCAAGGAAATATGATGCCTCCATATCTGCAACACTCACCGCGAAAGCAATCGGGAACATCTCAAATGCCTTTGAAACGTTGTTCATCTCCTGTGGAGTAACGTCGGAAAAGCCCATGTGGTAACGAATAGCGAACGCCTCATCACGAGTAAGACGCATAAAGCCCGAAACGATGTAAACGCTCTTTTCTCCGTGCCCATAGGGGAGCTTGTCGTCAATCGTGTAGAAAGGAACACTCTTCCACATACCGTTTTCCTTCACGTTTCGAGTTGATTCAACATAAAAATCCACCTTGCAAAGATCGTGAAGCAACGAAACAATAGCAATACTCTCATCAGAGTAGTAATCCACGCCGTAAACTTCCTTCATGCGAGGACGATTCATAATGTCCACAAGACAGTCATAAACGTTCAAGCTGTGCTCGCAAAGACCACCGGGATAAGAGCCGTGAAAACGCGTCGACGCAGGAGCCGTAAAGAAATCGGACGCACAAAGATAGTCCAAAAGCTTCTCCGCCCCATCTCTCTTAATATATTGCTTGTAAATGCTAATAAATCTTTCTTTATTTTCAAGAATGCCCATAAAAACCTCACTAAAATTTTATTAAAATAATTATATCACGAAATAAAGCCAAAATCAATATCCTTTTCCCTCTTTCTTCCCAATTTTCAAATTTTGATTTATCGGGAAGTTAGTTAAAGCAAGACCGCTCACGCCGCTTGGGCGCGCGCTTTTGAAAAAGCGCGGCAAAACAATCGATTGGTGTGTGCGGAACGATTTGCGCGGTCTTAATTCAACACCTACGATTAAAAAGTTTTGGGGTTATAGGGGGATTTTTCAAAATCCCCCTAAATATTTTCTCAACTATCTTCCCACCGCTAAATCCCAATTTATATACATACTCATAAACAAAAAAGCCCTCTTTTTGAGGGCTTTTTATAGTGAAATTATTTTTTAGCACCAAGAAGACCAAGCGCACCGTCGATGATAAGAAGCGCGCCAATGATAACGATGAGGTCACCGAGAAGATTACCAAACGCAAGCGCGATACCCACGAAAATGGATATGGCAGGGAATACTACCTGAAGAGCGTTTCTCTTTTTGCGTTTAAGCACTTCAAGAAGGTCAACAAGCCCCTTAACCGCAATAAGAATACCGAGAACGATCAAAACGACGTTAAGTATAGTATTGCCGAGAATAAGGATGAGAATACCAATCACAAGATTGATAGCGCCTGTAGTGGAACGACCCTTTGTGAGATCAATAATACCTGTAACTGCAAAGAAAATTCCTGCAATAGTCATTGCCCAGTTGAGCATCTGTGCCTTAAAGATTACAAGAAGCGCACCGAGAACAATGTAAAGAATGGGTGAACTAACGTTCATTTTTGATTTTTTTGCCATAAAATTCTCCTTTCAAGCTTTTGTAGATAAATTTTATCATAATTCGACAAACTTGTCAATATAAATAGTAACAATTTGCAATCACCTTTTTGGCTCTGGAGTTCTTTGAAAAACACCCCATTACTGTAGACGAAGGTTTCTACCATCCACAACAAAAGCGGTGAGCCGAAGCTCACCGCTTAAATTTTGATTTAAAATATTGTGATTAGTTACCCGTTAGGAGTTACACCCTGCCAATATTCCATATCGGGTCTAAATCTGTAATAGGTGTCGTTGTGGTTGGTTGTCAACTTATATGACGAGAATATATTTTTGCGCTTGTATTCGATAATAACGCCGCTATTGTTTATAGGAGTACCATTAGCATTGTGTTTCATAATGTTTCCACTTGAGTCCACATAAATGTGAGCATTATCACCCGAGGTAGAAATTTCACAATCACAATGACCTGTGTATTCATTTATTAGATTCTGAGAAATAGAGGTGTTATGGTTCCAAGTTACAGTTCTCTTACCCCAGCTGCTCTTTACTTCAGCCTGGAGGTAACCCTGACTAACATCTACTGTATTTCCTCCATTTAGGAAGAAAATTCTTGTACTAGAACTAATTCCGCTTTCCCAGTCGGAGCCAAAACTTGCTTCATTGGCTTTCCATTCTGCATAACTACCGCCGTAGTATAAGGTGATGGTTTCACCACTGTCAATCGTGCCCCATTCTTCCGCAAAAGCATTATCACCAATATATTTAACAGTTGTGGGGATTGTGATAGAGTGAACGCCGTCGTAACTTGAGAATGCACCTTCAATGATTTCAGTGATGTAAATACCATTTACACGACCGGGAATTTCAACCAATGCTTGTCCTGATTCGTTGCTGTATCCACCAACATGATATATATCGGTAATACCGTCTCCATTGGTATCCACAGGAATCAAGTTAACGTCTCCCTTATAAGTGTAAATAGGGTGAATTGTTATGTCTATACCGTCACTAAATCCGTATTCCGACAATTTTACTGGAGTTTTTCCTGGTATACGAACCTGCCAATAGTCGAATACACAGTCTTCTACTTCTGGTGGAGTGGTTTTGTTTCCTAAAGTTTTAATATCAGCACCCTTATCTGTTGAGGTGTAGTAGCCCCACGCAAGAACGTTACCATCCTGGTCAACGAACGAAGCGGTGTAAAGGTTTTCGTACGATGGATACAAAACGTAATCCTCGGTATTATTTGCGGGTATGCTGTCTACTTTCGTAGAACCGGCATTTATCCAATATTGGAATTTGTTGTTTCCGGAAGGAGCATTAGTAACAATACTTGAATTTGCAAGTGTATAAGCTTTGTTGCTATTTTCTTCAGTTATGCGATCCAATTTAAGAATCACGCCATCGTTAACATAAGTAACAGTATAAACATACACTTCAAAATTGAAATCAACCGTCAATTCTGATTGACTAATATTTGATTTCAAGGTGTAGGTAACGTAAAATTCAATTTCTTCACCCGGAGCTGCCTTGATAGGATAATAGCCAATACCATCACTGTTCCAAGACACAGCAACGTCAACATTGCTGTTACTTGAATCCGCGCTAACATAATAATACTTTCCCGACTCAGCTCTATTTACCGCAGTAACCTTATAAACTACTTTTTGGCCTTTTGAGCCGCCTATTTTTGACTTAATAGTTGTCGGCCAAACGATTTCGGTTGGTGGAGAATTACCTGTTCCATCAGAAACAAGCTCCACCTTTGTAAATGTGAGAGTGAGCAAGGACTCATCAAACTCGTCCATGTCAACCGTAATCTCAACCTTTTGTGGAGAGGGTCCGAGATTGGCATATTTCCAGGTTGCATAAGTACCGCCAACTGTGATGATAATCAAAAAGCATACCAATAGGGGCAGAAAACGAAAAATTTTCATTGAAATCTCCTTTGTAACTTTGTATTAATTGTCATCGTCGTCTATATAAAAAACGAGTCTGCGTTCCTTTTCCTTTTCAATCTTAGCTTCGATGATGGGGGTTACTATGATTGCTATAATTGCGAACAAAATGCAAAGCCAACCGACGGGGGATTGCATAAATAGAATAAAGCTTCCTGCAAAAGGAATTCTTTCACCTGTGTAAATTGCCTTCATTTGACTGTAAGAAACGCTCATTTTGTCGGGATATTCATTTGCGTCACCCTGGAGCATAAAGAGTCTACTGTCGGGGTGCTTTTCGTTAGGTTCTTCAATACCGACAATTCTGTGAACAATCAAAATGTCCTCATATTCATAAACAATGATATCGAAAAGCTTCAAATCCATCTCGTCAGGGAGCAGTTTAGTTTCAATAATATCATATGCTTGGAATTGGTCATCGAGATTGTTTTCAACAAGATATGTATTGTTTTTGTGCTTTTCAGCCATTGAACCCGTCTGAACAACTCTGTAAACAGGGATATATTCGTTAATCGGCACATCCCCATTGTATTGAATGATCAACGACAAAACAAAAATCAACATAAGGCCAAGAAAGACCACGGACGAAAACAGATAGATTATGTTTTTCGTAAAATCATTCACTTTTTCTAATTTTTGGTTAATTTTATATTCTCTGAGTATCTTCTTATCTTCCGCGCCCGATCTGATCAATCTGATAGAGAGCTTTGCAATAACCCCTATACATATTACCGAAATGGACACAAACATAATATAAGTTATAAGACACAGAGCAGAGACATAAATATCATAATCTAACATAATTGCCGTCCTTTACCATCTAATGTCAACAACGGCAAGGAAGTTAAGCCTTGCCGTTATCGGTTAATAAATTAAATTACTGGTTAACTGTACCGTCTGTAACACGTGCAACGATGTTGCCTGTAAGAGCTACACGGAATGCATCGTGCTCTGCCTTTGTATCGAGAACGAATGTCTTAGAAAGAGAAATCATTGATTCCAAAGCAGCCTGATCCAATGTGTAAGTAAATGTACCCTGCTCTGCGTTCTTTTCCCATGTAAATATGTTGTCAAGTACACCGTTACCGGAGTTAGCGAAAGTAAAGATATCAACGCCGTCATACTTCATTTCAGTTGTTGTGCCGAAATACAATTCAGATTCAACACCGTTTTCCTTAATAGCCTGAGGAGCATTTGTAGCGGGTGTGAAAGTAACTCTGAGGTAGATGGGCTGACCATCGTTAGCGCTAAATACCAATTTTGCTTCGTGATCATCATTTGCCTGGTCGATTGTGAGAACGAGGTTGGACTCGATCTTGTATGTACCGTTAGCACCTGTCAATTCAACGTCTGCGATTGTAACTTTTGCTTCTGCATAAGCATCAGCGATATCGTTTGTACCAGCGTATGTCCAAACAGCGTAGACGCCTGTAATTGTGATACAAACCAAGAGAAGAGCAATAAGACCTAATCTTACCATAATATATTTTCCTCCAAAAATAATTAAATTGAACTCTTTGTTCACAGTAATTATAACACCATTATCATATAATTGTCAATAGTTTTTAGAATTTTTTTTTGCAAATTGTGACATTATTTCATTATAATAGCAACACAAATCTCCATTACACTAATCAAAACCACCATGCTCGACCACTAAAAGGGAACGTTACAGGCTTACGCCCTAATGCTCACTGAATTATATTATTGCATTACACGCCCTACAACCCGTGAACGGGTAACTGTGCTACAATAAAACAGGCGAGCTTGATGTAAGCCGAAAATAAAGCCTCCCTTGTGCAAAGGGAGGTGGCAAAATCTTTGATTTTGACGGAGGGATTGTTAGTAATGTAAAACAATCCCCCACCGCTTGCGCGGACACTTCGTGCCTATCCCTTTTGTCTGCTTTGCAGACATTTCCCCACACTGTGGGGAATCACCCTTTACACAAAGGGGCCTTGGATAGTTCTATTACCGCCCCAGTAAAACTGGGAGTTTATCCCTCCCTAAAGGAGCCAAAAAAGCACAGTTCATCTTGAACTGTGCTTTTTTCATACTATAACTTTGATAAAAAATAGTGAAATATTCGGCGTACCACCGAATGTGAAATAATTTTTCTCCACGAAAATTGTGAAATATTGTTCCTTTCAGTCACAATGTGAAATAAAACAAATCCCCCCCACGCGCCGCAGCGCATTTCACACGCGAAGCGTATTTCACGCACGAAGTGCATTTCACAAATCCCGCAAGAAATTTATTTCACTGAAAAAAAGCACTTGCTTTTCGCAAGTGCTTTTTTTCAATCCCCACCCAACCGTGTGCTAAGAAATATAGAACCCTGTATTCAGGGCGGTGTCCTATCGTTGCCTTTACTGCTCCCAACGTCCGACAAATCTATGAGGACAAGTCAACTCAAAAGATAGCGGGAGGTCTGCAAACCGGCACCGAAATGTATTTCGGACTCCTTTAATCAAGTGTAGGTTCAATCACCTTAGCATCACGCATTGCGCAGGATTTTTTCAAAAATTAATTATCTTTCTGCGTCGTAATCAATTTCGCTTGCGAAAAGGTCGTCAAAATAATCTGCAACCTTGTCGAATTCCTTGTCGTCGTCAATAGAAACGAGAGTTTCCTCACCGTCCTCAACAACGATTTTCAAAATTGTGTACTCGCAAAACTCCTTATCGGGATCATCCTCTGCAGGAATGAAAGCATAGTACTGATTGCCATCAAGCTCAGCAGCACCGATAAGCTCAAATTCTCTTTCAACACCCTCTTCGTCAACGAGTGTAAAAAATTCTCTTTCTGTATTGTTAGTTTCCATGTTAATAAATCTCCTTTATTAGTGTAACATTATTTTACTAAATTTATTCTCGTTTGTCAATAGATTAATAATCAAAATCTAAAATTTGTGCAAGTATACAATTACTCACCTCAAAACCCACTTCTGTCAAAGCTAAAAAATCCCCATTTTCACAAAAATAGCCCAATTTTTCGAGTTTTTCGACCTTTTCACCGTATTTTTCATCAAAATCAATGCCAAAACGAGAGAAAAACTCAGATTTTGAAATCCCCCTGCTCGTCCTTAAACCGAGCATAATAAATTCAAATTCCCTCTCCGTGATTGGAATTTCAACCTCATTTTCAATCCAATCACCTAAAAGATATTTCTGTAAATCTTTTGTATTTTCAATTCTTTTGCCCGAAAAATCGGAGTGAGCAGAAAGTCCTAAACCAAGATATTCGTCAAGAACCCAATATTTTGAATTATGCCTCGACTCTTTTCCACCTTTAGCAAAATTACTAATCTCATAATGGGAATATCCCGCCTCTTTCATCGAGGAAACAACCAACTCATACATGTCCGCCACCGAGTCATCATCAGCCAAATCATATCTATCCCTCATTTTGTAAAGCGGAGTTCCCTCCTCTAACTGTAAGGAATAAATAGAAATATGCTCCGCGCCGAGTGAAATGAATTCAGAAAGCGAAATTTTAAGACTTTCAATGGTCTGCGAGGGAATTCCAAACATCAAATCCACCGAAATATTATCAAATCCCGACTCGCGCGCCATAAAAAATGTCTGCTTTGCCTCTTCAAACGTGTGTTGCCTGCCAATTAGCTTCAACTCACCGTCAATAGCACTTTGAATACCAATCGATAATCTGTTAACGCCAATCCTACGCAATTCTTCAAAATATTCACCAACACCGTAGGGGCGCACTCCGTGCACCCGCAAATCCGTTCCTTCACCGTAGGGGGGCACTCCGTGCACCCGCAAATCCGTTCCTTCACCGTAGGG
>JAZQUS010000146.1:0-5982 GCA_045631445.1 Eubacteriales bacterium | reverse complement strand
ACCCCTTCCCTACAAGTTGGTGCTTAGCAGTTTGGGTAGCAATATGGCTACACTTTGCAATAGCAAATCACAGATTTTCGAACGTGTGAGAAAATCGTTATGTAGTGTTTGATTTTAATCAAACACTACGATTTGCGCGGTTTTAATCGATACTAAACGTTTAAAAAGTTTTTGGTTCTTTTTTCAAAAAGAACGAAAAAATCCTTACTTAACTATCTTCTCCCCTATAAATCCCAAATTACACATCAAAAAAGCACCGCCAAAAACGGTGCTTTGATTGTTTTAAATTAGTTGAGTCCCTTCATTGTGAGGGCAATTCTCTTTTTCTTGAGGTCAACAGAGAGGACTTTTACCTTTACTACGTCACCGAGGGACACCACTTGGGAGGGGTGCTTTACATATTTATCGGAAAGCTCAGAGATGTGAACGAGTCCGTCCTGATGAACACCGATGTCAACGAAAACTCCAAAGTCGATTACGTTTCTTACAGTACCCGTGAGGAGCATTTCGGGTTTGAGGTCCTCCATACCGAGAATATCGTCACGAAGAACGGGAGCCGGGAAGCTATCACGAATATCGCGTCCTGGTTTTTCAAGCTCGGTGATAATATCAACGAGGGTGGGTTCACCAACCGAGAATTCTTCGGCAAGATTTTTAAGTCCGTACTTCTCTGCTTTTGTGCGGAGCATTGAGAGTTTATTCGCCTTAACATCCTCTTGTGTATATTCAAATTTATTAAGAAGCTTAAGCGCCGCCTCATAGGATTCGGGGTGAACACCCGTATTATCAAGAATAAACTTGGAGTCGGGCACGCGCAAGAAACCTGCACACTGCTCGTATGCCTTTGCGCCTATTCTTGGAACTTTAAGAATCTCGGCTCTTGACTTAAACGCGCCGTTTTCTTCTCTATATTTAACGATATTTTTAGCACTTGTTGCATTTATTCCCGCGATGTAGGAAAGAAGTGAATGCGAAGCGGTGTTAACATCAACACCGACACTATTTACGCAGTCTTCAACAACACCTGTGAGTGCTTCGTCAAGACGCGCGGGCTTCATATCGTGCTGATACTGCCCTACACCGATGGATTTGGGGTCGATTTTAACAAGCTCTGCAAGGGGGTCCTGCAAACGACGAGCAATGGAAACCGCACTTCTCTGCATTACGTCAAAATCGGGGAATTCGTCAGCCGCGAGCTTAGATGCGGAGTAAATTGACGCGCCTGCCTCACTAATAACGATATATTTTGTATCATATTCAACCTCTTTGAGAAGGTCGGCAATGAAAATTTCACTTTCCTTAGATGCAGTTCCGTTACCGATTGCGATAACGTCAACCTTATGTGCGCGAATCATACTCTTAACAACGCGCTTCGCCTCTTCAATTTTCTGACGGGGCTTTGTTGGGTAAATAACTCCTGTATCGATAACTTTTCCGACAGGGTCAACAACGGCAAGCTTACAACCGTTAACGTAACCGGGGTCAAAGCCAAGAACAACCTTGCCTTTAATTGGGGATTGCATCAAAAGATGCTTTAAGTTATCGGAGAAAAGTGCGATAGCACCCTCGCAAGCATTATCAAAGAGGTCATTATAAATTTCTCTTTCAACACTTGGCGCAATAAGACGGTCATAACTGTCAACTATAGCATTTTCAACGTACTGCTTTGCCTCGCTATTACCAGGCACGATAACTTCATTATAAAGATAGTTGAGGATAAGATCCTTTTCAACCGTAATTGCAACCTTAAGGAAATCTTCCTTTTCACCGCGGTGAATAGCAAGCACACGGTGGGAAGGGATTTTCTTAACACCCTCACTATAATCATAATACTGCGCGTAAACGGAGTCCTCCTCGGTATTTGCCTTACTTGTTACAAGACCAAAGCCGAATGTAAGACGACGAATTTCTTTTCTGTATTCCGCATTGTCAGAAACACTTTCCGCAATAATATCACAAGCACCTGCGTATGCCTGTTCTCTATTTTCAACACCCTTTTCGGCATCGATATAAGTATCTGCAATCTCATCAAGTGAGGGCTCATAAGTAGCATTTTGCTCAAGAATGAGGAGAGCAAGCGGCTCAAGTCCCTTTTCTTTAGCAACGGATGCTCTTGTCTTTCTATGGGGACGGAAGGGGCGGTAAATATCGTCGATTTCGGTAATTGTTACCGCATTTTTGATTGCTTCTTCAATTTCGGGAGTGAGTTTATCCTGCGCGCGAATAAGCTCGGTTACTTCTTCTCTTCTCTTTTCGATGTTGCGAAGATAGTTAAGACGTTCCTCAAACTTACGCAAAATTTCGTCGTCAAGTGAGCCTGTAACTTCCTTTCTGTAACGTGCGATAAAGGGGATTGTGTTGCCCTCGTCAATAAGCGCAACGGTTTTCTCAACCTGTGTGAGAGTGATATTTAATTCTTTTGCAAGTGTTTCAAAAATGTTCATTTGTGTTCCTCTAATCCTTTTATTTCGTTTTCCGTCAAAAATCTCCATTCACCGCGCTCTAAATTTTCATCGAGCACGAGTGGACCGAAGGTGATTCTTTCAAGATATGTGATTTTGTTGTTAACCGATTCAAGCATACGCTTAATCTGGTGATATTTCCCCTCAACGAGAGTGATATATCCGCTTTTTTTATCCTCGAAAAGCTCGATTTCAGAGGGCTTTGTGATATATCCATCTTCAAGTGTTGCGCCCTTTTCAAGATAGGATATTTCGTCCTCATTTAAAGGAAATTTACTTTCAAAATAATATCTTTTCTTAACGTGATGCTTGGGTGAGAGCAGGCGGTGAGCCAAATCTCCGTCGTCGGTGAGCATCACAAGTCCCAAAGTGTGCTTATCGAGTCTGCCACAAGGAAAAAGATTTAACTTCTGTAATTCTTCGGGCAAAAGGTCTATAACCGTTTTGTCGCGTCCGTCCTCGGTAGCACTTACCACACCGTCGGGCTTATTCATTAAAATATAGGTGTATTTTCGATATTCAATCCTTCGACCGAGATACGTTACAACATCTTTTTCAGGGTCGATGTGAACATCTGCCTTTTTAACCGCTGCGCCATTGATCAAAATTCCGCTCTGACGAGCCGCCTTTGAGCTTTCGGTGCGAGTAGCAATACCCATATTACTTAAAAATTTATCTATTCGCATTACGTTAATTCTCCTGCGATATTTTTCTCCATAAGTCGCTTGATTTCTTCCTTCGGAAGTCCCAAGCTAAAGAGATGATAAAGCTTTGCAACCGCGGCTTCGGTTGTCATATCCTTACCACTTACCGCGCCCGCACTCTTGAGCGACGAGCTTGTTTCGTAAGTACCAAGGGTTACAGTACCGATAGGACACTGTGAGCAAACTGCCACAACGGAGCCCGAGGCAAACGCCTTTTTGATGATGGGCAAAAGCTCGTCCCCACCGCTTGGAATGTTGCCCGAGCCAAAGGTTTCAAGCACGATGCCTGAAAGCTTTTCGGTCATAATGTCCTCAAAAAGTCCGAACTGAATGCCGGGGAAAACCTTGAGCACACCAATAGGCACGTTGTGGAAGGGCAAATATTCAAGAGAAGTTCCCTCTTTATGACGAAGAAGCGCGCTTTTGTTGTATTTAACTGTAATTCCGACCTCGGCAAGAAGCGGATAGTTGGGAGATTTGAACGCAACAAGTCCGTCCGCGCTCATCTTTATCGCACGGTTGCCACGAAGAAGCTTTCCCGAAAAGTACAAACAAACCTCATTGGCTATTCCCTCACTTGCGATAAGAACGGAGGTAATGAGATTATCACGTCCGTCGCTTCGAATTTCGGACAACGGAATTTGCGAACCCGTAAGCACAACGGGTTTGTTGAGTCCGCGCAAAATAAATGACAAGGCAGAAGCCGTGTATGCCATCGTGTCCGTTCCGTGAAGCACAACAAAGCCACAGTAATTTTCATAATTTTCATAAATCACGCGCCCGATTTCGTTCCATTCTTTGAGTGTCATATTTGACGAGTCAAGAAGTGGATTCATTTCGTGAAGCTCCCATGAGGGAAAATCTTCACGAAGAAGGTCGGGAATTGAGTGAAGCTCCTCGTCAAGAAAGCTAGGAGCCGGCTTGTACCCACTCTCCGTGCGCTTCATTCCAATCGTTCCGCCTGTGTATATTATTAAAACTTTTTTGTTTTTCATGTTTTCTCCTTTGAGAAGTGGGGGGTGAAATTTGGATTTGTAGGGGACGGGCGCACGGAGTGCTCCCCTACGGAGTTGGTGAGATGTTTTTGGTGAAAGTGTAGGCATTTTAGTAGCAATATGTCTATTGTAAAAGTAGCAAATTACAAATTTTGCGAATATATGAGCAAAATCGTTATGTATTGTACCGCGGGGCGCGGTGCAATACAATTTGCGCAAATTTAAATTAACACCCACGATTAAAAGTTTTTGCCAAGCTTTTTTCAAAAAGCGCAATTTTTTACTCAACTAACTTTTATTCAATAAACATCGCATCACCAAATGAGAAAAATCTATATTTTTCCTCAACGGCGGTGTGGTATGCGTTCATCATTTTTTCTTTATCGTAAAATGCGGAAACTAGCATAAGCAGCGTGCTTTCAGGCAAGTGGAAGTTTGTGATAAGGGCATCCACCGCCTTGAATTTATAGCCGGGGTAGATAAAAATTCCCGTATCGCCCTCGCCTGCAGGAATGAATCCGTCATCGTGCGCCACGCTCTCGATTGTTCTGCAAGAGGTAGTTCCAACGCAAATAATACGTCCACCCTTTGCCTTGCGCTCGTTGATAATGTCCGCACTCTTTTGTGTCACCGCAAAATGTTCGGTGTGCATAACGTGTTCGTCAATTCTGTCCGCTTTAACAGGGCGGAATGTGCCAAGCCCAACGTGGAGCATTACAGGAACGATTTCCACGCCCATATCCCTAATTTTTTGCATAAGCTCGGGAGTGAAATGAAGTCCTGCGGTGGGTGCTGCCGCTGAGCCCTCCTCACGCGCGTAAACCGTTTGATAACGGCTCTTGTCCTCAAGCTTTTCGGTAATGTATGGGGGCAAGGGCATAAGTCCGATTATATGCAAAATTTCATAAATATTTGAATATTTTTCTCTATCGTAATCGAATTTTATATAACGATTTCCTTCCTCGGTAATCTCAACGATTTCACCGTAAAGCGCGCCATCACCAAAGACAAGCTTTGAGCCGATTTTTGCTCTTTTGCCGGGCTTTACAAGAGTTTCCCAAGTGTCAAGTCCGTGGTTTTTTAGAAGCAAAAGCTCAATTTTTGCCTCTTCTCTGCCCAAGACGTGACCGTAAAGTCGCGCAGGAATTACCTTCGAATCGTTGATAACAAGCGTGTCACCCTCTTTAAGATAATCGCAAATGTCAAAGAAATGCTTGTGGTCAATTTCACCGCTCGCGCGGTCAATTACCATAAGTCGAGATGAATCTCTTGGCTCAAGCGGAGTTTGTGCAATAAGCTCCTCTGGTAAATCGTAATAAAAATCAGATGTCAAAAGGTCGGTGTGCGCCTTTTCGTTTACAATAATTTTATCCATTTTTTGTCCTATCTATATCAATTTTCTTTTTTCAACATATTATGTCATTGTATATTATACTATACTTTTTTATATTTTTCAATACGGTTTTGAATTTTTGTTGAGAGATAAATTGTGATTTATCGGGGAGTTAGTTGAGTAAAGATTTTCGCTTTTTTGAAAAAAAGCTCGCAAAAAACTTTTATAGGTGGGTTATAATTAAGACCGCGCAAATCGTAATGTTTGATTAAAATCAAACACTACATAACGATTTTCTCACACGTTCGAAAATCTATGATTTGCTAATGAGTGCGTAGCCGCGTGGATATCAAAATAGCATCGTATGAAAAAATATCAAACATATCGACGCGGGACGTCGGGGGCGCCGTCCCCTACGGGTGTATGCGTAGCCATTTTGTTATCAAAACAGTTTTGTCTGTAAGGGAGGATATCATCCTCCCGTTGAT
>JAZQUS010000145.1:0-2387 GCA_045631445.1 Eubacteriales bacterium | reverse complement strand
CTTGATTGCACGTCCTTCTACAAGAACGGGCTCGAACGCCTGAATAGAAAGACGGTGAAGTGTGGGCGCACGGTTGAGCATTACGGGGTGTTCCTTAATTACGTTTTCAAGAGCATCCCATACCTCAGGATACATATACGCCTTATCAATCTTCTTCTGCGCTTCCTTTACGTTTGTTGCCTTTTGCATTTCAGTAAGGCGTTTAACGATGAATGGCTTGAACAATTCAAGAGCCATTTCCTTAGGAAGACCGCACTGATAAATCTTAAGGTTAGGACCTACTACGATAACGGAACGACCTGAATAGTCAACACGTTTACCAAGCAAGTTCTGACGGAAACGTCCCTGCTTACCTCTAAGCATTTCAGAAAGAGATTTGAGGGCACGGTTTGAAGGACCTGTTACAGGCTTACCTCTTCTACCATTATCTATAAGAGCATCAACCGCTTCCTGAAGCATACGCTTTTCGTTTCTAATAACGATTTCAGGAGTACGGATTTCCATAAGCTTCTTAAGACGGTTATTTCTACTAATAACTCTACGGTAAAGCTCATTAAGGTCGGAGGAAGCAAAACGTCCGCCGTCAAGCTGTACCATAGGACGAATATCAGGAGGAAGAACGGGGATTGCATCAAGCACCATCCATTCAAGCTTATTGCCTGATTTTCTAAATGCTTCTACAACCTCAAGACGCTTAATAATTCTTGTCTTCTTCTGGCCTTTAGCAAAAAGAAGTTCGTCCTTAAGCTGTTTTGAAAGTTCAACAACGTCAACACCTTGAAGCAATTCCTTAATTGCCTCAGCACCCATACCTGTTCTAAATGCGTTACCGTACATTTCACGATATTCGTAGTACTGCTTTTCATTAAGAACCATACCCTTTGTAAGAGGTGTATCACCCGGATCAAGAACTACGTTCTCTGCAAAATAGAGAATCTGCTCGAGATGCTTAGGGGAAATATCAAGAACCATGGGGATTCTTGCAGGAATAGACTTAAAGTACCAGATGTGGCAGATGGGTGTTGCAAGTTCAATATGACCCATTCTTTCACGTCTTACCTTTTTAGTTGTAACATCAACACCACACTTTTCGCATTTGTGAACGCCCTTATTGTGCATATTCTTATACTTTCCGCACATACAAGCGCCATCTTTGGTTGGACCAAAGATGCGCTCGCAGAAAAGGCCGCCCACTTCTGCTTTAAGTGTTCTATAGTTAATGGTTTCGGGTTTCGTTACCTCACCGTAGGACCATTCTCTAATCATATCGGGGGATGCAAGACCTATTTTGATGGAATTAAACTGATTGTGTTCCATATTATATTATCTCCTTTCCCTTAATTAGTCTTCGTCAGCGAAGTCTGAAAATTCACCTTCATAAACATCGCCAAACAAATCGTCATTTTCTTCTTCGATAGCGTTACCGTCCTCATCTTCGATAATGAAGTTATCGGAAACGTCATCGGTTTCAATATATTCTTCGAACTCATCGTCATCAGACTTGAAGTTGAACTCTCTTGTTGAGTAAACAGGAGCTTCTTCTTCCTGACAGAGTGTATTGAGTTCGATTTCGTTGCCCTCTTCATCAAGAACGCGGATATCAAGCGACAAGGACTGAAGCTCCTTAACAAGAACCTTGAAGGATTCAGGCACACCGGGTGTGGGAATATTCTGACCCTTGATAATTGCTTCATATGCCTTTCTACGTCCGTTGATATCGTCGGACTTAACCGTAAGGATTTCCTGAAGTGTATAAGCTGCACCGTACGCTTCAAGTGCCCAAACTTCCATTTCACCGAAACGCTGACCGCCAAACTGTGCTTTACCACCGAGAGGCTGCTGTGTAACGAGAGAGTATGGACCATTTGAACGTGCGTGAATCTTATCATCAACAAGGTGGTGGAGCTTGAGGTAGTACATAATACCTACTGTTACGGGGTTATCGAAGGGTTCACCTGTTCTACCGTCGTAAAGTGTTGTCTTACCGTCAACAACTCTAAGTTTATCTTCAGCGAGAAGCTGATCAAGGTAAGCCTTGTCTGCCTTCTGCTCGTCTGTAAGTTTTTCAATATGCTTTTCACCGTTTTCATCAACAGTTACAGAGATAAGCTCCTTGCCCATTACGTTTTCACCATTGCGAATTTCACGGTAAAGACCTGCTGCCTCAAGGCATTCAACGATGTCACGTTCGTTAGCACCGTCAAATACAGGAGTCATAATCTTCCAACCAAGCTTTCTTGCAGCAATACCAAGATGCACTTCAAGCACCTGACCGATATTCATACGTGAAGGAACGCCCAGAGGGTTAAGAACGATATCAAGAGGAGTACCGTCGGGGAGGAAGGGCATATCTTCGGGAGGAAGGATGCGTGAAACGACACCCTTAT
>JAZQUS010000144.1:0-5440 GCA_045631445.1 Eubacteriales bacterium | reverse complement strand
TCAAAATGGCTACACTTTGCAATAGCAAATTGGATTTTTCGAGGTGCCTGCCAACACCGAGAAAAATTATTAGTGTCAACTCGTTGACACAATTTGCGCGGATTTATTTTACTCCCACGATCAAAAAGTTTTTGGTTCTTTTTTCAAAAAGAACAATATTTTTTCTTTAACTAACTACACGATAAATCAAAATTTGAAATGCAAAAAGCGGAGTTGATGAACTCCGCTTTTTGTTATATAATTTTAGCTAGTGCTTCAATATCCTCTTTTGTGGTTGCAAACGAGGTTGCAAAGCGGACTACACAACGGTTTTCATCAATTCGCTCCCAAAAACCGAAGCGGCATTTTGAACCGATGCGTTCCATTTGTTCGTTTGTGAGTATAATAAACTGCTGATTTGTTGAAGAATCCAAGAAAAATTCATATCCGCGAGAGGCAAAAAGCTCCTTCAACTCTTCTGCGCGATCAATCGCATTTTTGCTTATTTCAAAATACAATCCATTCTCAAAAAGTGCTTCAAACTGAATGCCCGTGAGCCTTCCCTTGGCAAGCATTGCTCCGTGTTGTTTGGTTTGTGAACGGAAGAATTTTGGGGTTTGTCCTTTTGCAAACACTACCGCCTCGCCGCAAAGCGCACCAACCTTTGTACCGCCGATATAGAAAACATCGCAAAGAGTTGCTATATCGTGCAAGGTAACGTCAGTTTCTCTGCTCATCAAACCGTAGCCAAGACGTGCTCCGTCAAGGAAAAGCTTTATTCCGTATTTGTCGCAAATTTCACGAAGCTTCAAAAGTTCGTTCTTAGAATAAAGTGTTCCGTATTCCGTTGGATGAGAAATATAAACCATTCCGGGTTGCACCATCATCGAATTGTTTTCGTCACCGTAGAACATTTCAAGATAGGAAGTAAGATTTTCGGCAGGCAATTTGCCATCAACTCCGTCAAGCTCGATTACCTTGTGACCCGTATATTCGATTGCCCCCACCTCGTGAAGCGCGATATGTCCTGTTTTTGCAGAAATTACTCCCTCATATTTTTGAAGCATAGTTGCAATCACAACCGCGTTTGCCTGCGTACCGCCCGTAAGGAAAAACACCTCACTATCGGGCGTATCGCACGCCTTTTTTATAAGCTCTGCGGCATTTTTAGTATGAATGTCGTTACCATAGCCCGACAAAAGCTCGTTGTTCGTTCTTATAAGCGCTTCAAGCACCCTTTCGTGCGCGCCAATTATGTAATCACTCTCAAATGAAAGCATATTATCACCTCTTTCTTGAGGTTATTTTAGCATATCTGTTATGTTTTGTCAATAATGATAAATTGGGATTTAGCGGGGAGAAGTTACAAAGTAAAAAATGGGTCGCTTTTGAAAAAGCTCCGCAAAACTTTCAATAGTGGGAATTAATTTATTCCGCGCAAATTGTTCCACGCCTCGCGTAAAATATAATAGTAAATAAAAAACAAATGGCGAGGCAAACAAACCGTTTGATGTCTAAACGACATCATTTTGCGAGCAAAAACACGGTTTGTATATGTGTTGTTATAGAACTAATGATTTTTCTCGTCACCTCGAAAAATCCAATTTGCTATTGCAAAGTGTAGCCATTTTGCTATCAAAACGGCTATATGCAGAGTAGCAAAGCGTGGTTTTTTCGTTTGTTTGCAAACGGAAAAACATTTGCGCCAAGCGCGTCAGAGGTGAAGGCGCACGATTTGCGCGGTCTAAATTATTACCCACTTTTAAAAGTTTTTTGCGAGCTTTTTTTCAAAAAAGCGAAAATTTTTATCTTTGTAACTTCCCCGATAAATCAAAATTTGAAACAATCAAAAAGAAAAAATCCCGTGACGAGCACGGGATTTTTTGTATTTAATTATTTGTATTTATATCCGTATGTATTAAAGCCAGTTGTAAGCTTACCAAACATATACTTATTGCAAGCAGATTCACAGAAAACGATAATCATTCCGTCGCGGCAAACAAGCTCTTCACTCATAGGAGGCGCAACAACTGTTTTTTCGGGATCGTGAGAATCAACTACATAACAAGGAACAGTAAAGTTAAAGTCCTCATAGGTCTTTTCTGCATTTTCATCCTCAAGATCGCCGTAAGCAATCTGACCTGCGTAATTATATTCTTCTATACAAGTAAAATCACTCATATCATAGAAGAAAAGATTTGAGGTTGCAAGTCCCCAAGATGAAGAAATTACAAGCTGACCTTCAGGAGTCATACAAATTCCCTGAATCATCTCTCTTGCGGAAATAATTGCAACCGGTTCAGGTTCAACACCGTATGTTGCATCTGCATTGAGTTTGAACACTGTCATAACAGATGTGTTTGTTTTATCGGTTTCGGGAATAGCAATCTTCTCGTGATCGGGAGTCAAATAAACTGTTTCATCCTTATGATAAGAGCCTGCAAGAATGTATCTCTGACCTTCATAATTAAAAGTATATGTATGCGCAGGGGAGTTATAGGTCTTAACAGTTCCCTGCATCACCGCTTTACCGCCGTTGAGAATGTCTTCAAGAAGGAAAACATCGAGTCCGTGTGAGTCCTCACCGGTTACGTAAACGTATTTATCAAAAACCTCTACACCACCTGTGTGGTCGGTATAAGGAGTTTCTCCGTCTGCCATATAAAGTGAAGCAAAACCAACCTTTTCATTTGCGTCCATAAAGTAAACTCTTGATGCAATATCATCACCAAGCTCACCAAGAATGGGCTTGCCCATATAGCCTGTAAAGAAGTATGTGTTACTTGCTTCATCATATGTCATACCCTGGGGAACAAAATTTGAATTGTTAACACCGGGAGTTTTGAAAACCTTTTCGGAATTGTTATAAAATTCAGCCGCACCGATGTAGTCATAAAGTTTAAATCCGCCAACAGCAACAAGAACTACCGCAAGAAAAACTGCTACGCTAATTAATACAACCTTCATAAATATCCTCCCAAAATCAAAGAGCAAAATCCTCAAGCTCTTCAAGGTCAAGTGTGCCGACGTTCTTCTTTGTTGCCTCTCCATTCTTGAAAAGAATGATAGTAGGAATACTCATAATTCCATATCTCTTTGCAATTTCTCCGTTTTGGTCAACGTCAACCTTTACACATTCCACTTCTCCGTGGTCTGCAGCAAATTCGTCAAATGTGGGCGCAAACATTCTGCAAGGACCACACCAAGTTGCAAAAAAGTCAACAAGTACGGGCTTTTCACCCTTTAAAAGATTATCAAATTCTTCAACATTCTGAATAATATGTGCCATATTTTTTAGTTCCTTTCTATTGTTGTAAATAAGTTAGTTTAAGTAAAAATGGGTCGCTTTTGAAAAAGCTCCATAAAAGCTTTTTTCTTCTTTTTCTCGAAAAAGAAGATTCTTATTTAATTAACTCCTAACCTCTTAATAACCTCACCGCTATCAAGATGCTTTATTTCGAACGTACCGTTCTCGTAAATCATATAAGATGGCGGGTTGTTTTCTTTGGGATAAGTTGTGGAGCCGGGGTTAATATAGATATTCCCATCTCCGAAATTTTCTATACACAAAACGTGCGTATGTCCGTGAATAAGGAGCTCACCTTTTTGCAAGTTTGAGTTTTCCTTATTGATTTTATGCCCGTGGGTGAGCATCATTGAAATATTGTCGATGCAAAGATAGGCATAATCCGCCATAATTGGAAAATCGAGCACCATCTGATCGACCTCGGCGTCGCAATTTCCACGCACGCAAAGCAATTTTTCTTTATTTTCATTCAAAAGCTTGATAACTGCCTGCGGATTGTAGCCATTGGTCAAGGTGTTTCTTGGCCCAAAATAGAGCAAATCGCCAAGCAAAATAAGCTTTTGGGCTCCCTCGCGCTCATAAATCTCAAAAACCTGCTTAGCGCGAGCAATATCTCCGTGAATATCGGAGGCAAACATTAATTTCATAATAACATTTCCTTTAGGGCAGAAATCGGAGAAATCCGCAAAGATTTCTCCGATTAGAATTTAGTTTAACCGTTCGCTTTCGCGGACAATATTATTCTGCATCCTCTTCGTCTTCATCAACGAATTCGCATGTGAACTTTTCGCCACAAGCAGGACACGCAAGATTTTCGGGATCGATAGTTTCATCAAAGCAAACTACTTCACCGCAAGAAGGACATTCAACCTCGAAGAACATATCCTCGCAGTCGCAGTCACAATCGTCTTCGTCACAATCACAGTCACAACCGCAATCGCAATCATAATCACCGAATTCGCATTCATCACAATCGCCTTCGCAATCGCAAGAAGCGCAATCGCCGTCACATTCTTCATCAAGGAAATCTTCAACATCCTCAAGATCCTCGTCAATTTCCTCAACGTAGTCCTGAAGATCAGCAATATCCTCATTTATTGCCTCAACCTCGTCAGCAATATCTGTTACAAGGTCAAGAAGTGCAGCAAGAATCTTGCCTTCAGGAGTGCTCTTATCAAGATCAACACCATCAGCAAGTCCACGCAAATAAGCAGCCTTTTCGTAAAGTGTCATAATTTTCTCCTTTCGCCTTTTGGCTCAAAAAATGTTTAGTTTTTGATTAAATTATGCACGAGAGAGATATTCACCAGTTCTTGTGTCAATCTTAAGAACTTCACCCTCGTTAATGAAAAGCGGAACTTTAATTACCGCACCTGTTTCAAGAGTTGCGGGCTTAAGTGTGTTTGTAGCTGTGTTGCCTGCAAAACCGGGGTCTGTCTGAGCAACAGCAAGTTCTACAAATGTGGGGGGTTCAACGCTAAATACGTTGCCCTTGTAAGAGATGATCTTAACCATCATTTCTTCCTTAACAAACTTGAAGTTGTCGCCAAGCTTTTCTGCGTTAAGAGGAAGCATATCGAATGTTTCCATATCCATGAAGTAGTAAAGATCTCCATCTGTGTAAGAATACTGCATATCCTTTCTGTCGATATGAGCGTTCTCAAATTTGTCTGTGGGGTTGAATGATCTTTCAACTACACCACCTGTGATGACGTTTTTCATCTTTGTTCTAACGAAAGCAGCGCCCTTACCGGGTTTAACGTGCTGAAATTCAACAACCTGCCAAACTGTACCGTCACCCATATCAAAGGTTACGCCGTTTCTGAAATCGCCAGCCATAATCATAATAAATTACCTCCAAAATGCATTGTGCATAGTTTTACACTCTATTATAAAACATTTTTTCTCATTTTGCAAGAGTTTTTTTCATATTTTATGGATTTTTTTATAAAAATTTGTTTTTGGTAGATAAATTGGGATTTATCGGGGAGAAGATAGTTAAGAAAAGATTTAGGGGGATTTTGAAAAATCCCCCTATAACCCCAAAACTTTTTAATCGGTTTTTCAAAATAAATTCCGCGCAAATCGTGTTGTTTGGTGCAACCAAACAACACATAACGATTTTTAAGGCATCTTAACAGGCGCCTTAAAAAT
>JAZQUS010000143.1:0-1530 GCA_045631445.1 Eubacteriales bacterium | reverse complement strand
ACTCCGTGCACCCGCTTATGAACTCAAACTAATTTCATTTTTGGCGGGAGGGAAAACCCCTCCCCTACGGATTTGTGCGTAGCCATTTTGGTATCAAAACGGCTATGTGCAGAGTAGCAAAGCATGGTTTTTTCGTTTGTTTGCAAACGGAAAAACATTTGCGCCAAGCGCGTCAGAAGTAAAGGCGCACGATTTGCGCGGTCTAAATTATTACCCACTTATAAAAGTTTTTTGCGAGCTTTTTTTCAAAAAAGCGAAAATCTTTACTTAACTAACTATTCAATAAATCAAAATTTGAATTTCCAAGAAACAAAAAAACGCACCGTGGGAGCGATGCGTTTTTGCATATTTAGAACAACTCAATAAGTTCCTTTGTACTCTTTGTAAAGTTTCTAATTCCGTCATCGGTGATAGCAGCCATATCTTCAATGCGGCAACCGTATTTTTCGGGAATATAGATACCTGGCTCGAATGTAACGACATTGCCTGTAACGAGCTTTGCAGAGGGATTAGAGCCGGGAGCAAGACGAGGGCTTTCGTGAATGAACATACCAACGCCGTGACCGAGAGAGTGACCGAATCTGCCCTCATAACCTGCGCCATTGATGATGTCGCGCGCGATTTCGTCAAGACGGAAGCAACCGCGCTCACCGTTAGCTGCGGCTTCAAGCGCCTTTGTTTGCGCCTCAAGAACTGTGTAATAAACCTTTTTAATTTCATCATCTGCCTTACCGATGACAACAGTTCTTGTCATATCGGAGCAATATCCACCAAAGACGCAACCGAAGTCCATAGTTAAAAATCCGCGTTCAAGCTTTACGTTTCTTGGAACACCGTGGGGCATAGAAGACGCTGTGCCTGAAACCGCGATGGTGTCAAATGAGGTTCTTTCTGCACCATTTTTACGCATAAAGAATTCAATTTCAAGCGCTACGTCAATTTCAGTCATATCGGGGCGGAGAACACTTATAATGTGTGAGAAAGCCGCGTCGGTAATTCTTTGCGCCTCTGCCATATTGTTAAGCTCGTCCTCGGTTTTAACCATTCTCATTTCAGTGAGGATTGCAGACGCGCCACCAACGTAATTTACAGTGCCTTCCGCCGCCTTTTCAAAGCTTGCAAGGTCCTCAAGAGAAAGCGCGCTCTCTTCAACGAGAACGGTCTTTACTCCGTTGTCAAGAGCCAACGAAGCAACTGATTTGAGATGACCTTTAGGAGTAATTATCTCAAAATCCTCGTGATTAACCTGAGCATTTGCCGCCTCAATGTATCTAAAATCGGTTTGAAGGAACGCCTTGTCCTGAAAAACAACAACGTAACCGTCATCGTAATTGAAATTGGTTATATAACGTTGATTGAGTGTTGAGGAGAGAAGAATGCCTTCAATGCCTCTTTCCTTCATTATTTTTTGTAATCTTTTAACTTGTGTCATATTTATCTCCTTTGTATAAGTTAATAATTTTCAAATTTTGATTTATCTATGCCTTCCCCAGCGGGGAAGGGGGACCATTTATGGTGGATGAGGAGAAC
>JAZQUS010000142.1:0-22376 GCA_045631445.1 Eubacteriales bacterium | reverse complement strand
CATTCCTATAATGCACGTTTTATTCAAGGATAACAAGCAGCGAAGCGTTATGCTTCAAGGAATTTTTAGAGCCAACTATGCGCTTGTTGGAATTCCGCTTGCGGAGTCACTTTTCGGCGCGGAGGGCAGTATTATGGCTTCGTTGCTCTCTGCCTTCATAGTTCCGGTTTTCAATATTTTAGCGGTAATTTGTCTTACAATTTACTCTGCGGGAGATAAAAAGCCAAGCTTTATTGGAGTAATTAAGGGCATCGTAAAAAATCCTCTCATTCAAGGTATTTTTTGTGGTCTTATAGCACTTGGCTTGCGTGCAATATTTGTTAAAGCGGGAATTGATTTCCGTCTTTCAAATGTAACTCCAATTTACAAAACTCTGCAAAATTTATCAAGCGTTGCAACTCCGCTTTCCCTTTTGGTTCTTGGTGCAAGATTTGAGATATCGGCAATTCCTCATCTCAAAAAGCATATCATCATTGGCACTATAAATAGAGTTGTAATCGTTCCCATCATTGGCATTTCAATAGCAGTTCTCCTCAATCGATTTAGTGGGGCGCAATTCGCGAGCCTCGTTGCATGCTTCTGCACGCCAATAGCGGTTTCAAGCGTTCCTATGTCGCAGGAAATGGGTGCTGATGCAGATCTTATGGGACAGCTCGTAGTTTGGTCAACCGTGTTCTCTGCATTCAGTATTTTCATAGCTTCCTTTGTTTTGAAGGTGCTTGGAATATTCTGAATTTTATAAATTACACACGAATGCTTTGTTTTGGGGGCTTTCGTGTGTTTTTTTATGAACATGCATTGTCATTATATCCAAAAAGAGATTGCTCTTTTTGTCTAAATGTTAGAAAATGCTTGATTTTAGGCTGTTTATTATTAATTTAATACAAATTCGGTTGATTTTTTTATTCAAATATGATAGAATGTACACAATGGCATAATGTTTCAAAAATTACACTTATTGTGCTAAAAAATGGAGGATTTTTTTATGAAAATTAAGTTCACAAAAAGGCTCGTATCATTATTGCTGGTTGCCCTTATAATGCTTCCAATAATGATGCCCCTTATGGTTGCCTTTGCAGAGGATGAGCAAACCACTTACGTTTTGAACGCAAGTATGCTCGCTGACGTTGCTGCAGGCTCAAAAAAAGATGGTGACACCGATACTGGTGGTACCGATAACTTCTTTACTATTCACTATGGCGCAAAAACACGTATTGAATCGAATAGTAAAACGTTCCACGACGGTGTTAGCGCTACTAAACGAATTAATATGCAGCAAAAAACAGCCTTGGGAGAAACTCCAAGTGCTGCTATATCATTTAAAACAGAAGCTTCTGCTGAAGTTAAGGTTTGGTGGGTTTGCGGTGACGTGGGCCGTAATATGACTCTCTTTGATAGCCAATCTAATCCTATTTATGCTTCTAATGTTGTAAGCTACGCTTCCGATGATAAGCAATTTTCATCTCCTCTTGCATCTCCTAACAAGAATGCTTTGTGTGTTTCCACATTCATCACAACCGAACCCGGAAAGTATATTCTTGGTTGTCTTGAAGGAAGCAACTACATCTATAGAGTTGACGTTATAACGAAGCCCCTTGACAAAGGTCCAAGAGCTGATTGGTCAACGGTTGCTAACCCCGTTATCACATCTGTTACAACTAATGATATTGGAAATCTTTCTGTTAACGTTTCGGGCTACGTTGATCACAACGGCGCAGACTATCTTACCGTTAATCTTATGAAGGACGGAAAGGTTATTTCTACTAACAAAACTACATCTGCTAATACAGAACACTCAATTCTCTTCTCTCCTGTTACATCAGGTGAATATACGGTTGAAGCAATTTTGACACGTAAAAATGAAGAAGACAAAAAATCAGAGGTTTATACCTGCAATTATAAGATTCCTCTCGTTGCTCCTTACGTAACAAACGTTACAAATCTTGGTGGTGGCAATACTCTCGTTGTTTGGAACGCAGTTAGAGAAGCAGAAAGCTATCTTATCTCCGTAAACGGTGGTGAGGCAATTAGCCAAACAGCACGTGAGATTACTCTTGAAAATCTCCCAATCGGTGAAAATACAATTCAGATTACCGCAGTTTCAGGTGACAGACAGATTGCTGCAGAACCCGTTACATTCAAGGTTACTGCTAATGCAGAAACAGGTTGGAATTACGTTGTTTACGGTCCTTCAACAAGTGAAACGCTTAATACCTACGTTGTTAATGAGGATGGATCTGTAACAATCTCTGCAGGTGATTACTCCGATTTGGATAGCGTTAGCCCCGGCGGTAAGCTTCAGCCCACAGGTGTTGACGGTCTTGGATTCTATTATACTGCTATCCCCACAAATCAAAACTTTACCTTCCGCGTTAATATCCACGTTAATTCTTGGGTACTTACAAACGGTCAGGAGGGCTTCGGTATTATGGTTACCGACCATGTTCCCTCTGCTGATTTTTACTCAGGTGACTTCTGGACAAACCAATATCAAGCGGTTTCTACAAAAATCGAATATCGCTATGAAGTGGACGATGAGGGTGAATATTCTATAAACACCAACGCTTCAGGTATTGGTACAAAATATACGATGAAGCTCGGTATTGGTACAATTTCCAAAATTGGTATCGATCAATCCATTATCGACAGAACTGCGCTCGGTGAAACAGGTCTTATCGTTGGTCCTAACGGTCAGCTTAAGAGCGTTATTCAGTCCCTTGAAAGAAACGCAGGCTTTGCTAATAAGGAACCCGGTCAGTATAACATCATCGGTAACTACGTTGGCAACGAGCCCGAGGGTACACTTGATGATAGATTCGTTGTAACAGATCTTATTCTTGAAATTCAAAAGAACAACACAGGTTACTTTATCACATATTACGATCAAAATGGAAACGTTGTAAGACAGATTAAGAACTATGAGCACGATGCTCTTGAAAAGTTCGACAGTGAATATGTTTACGTTGGTATGTTTGCGGCACGTTCCACTAACGTTACCTTCTCTAACTATTCTCTCACACTTATCGATGAAGCGGATGATAAGCCCGCAGAGGAAAGACCCATCGAATATATTAATCCTATTCTTACAGTAACCTCTACCAATGCAATCTCTTCAACAACCTATGAATTCGTTGCTGATACTAACCTTGACGGTTGGATTCAAATTAAGGTTGGCAACAAGGTTTTGGTTGATAATCTTCCCATAAAGAAATACGAACGTCTCACTCAGGTTTATGATCTTACTGAATATGTTAATCTCGGTGAAAATAAACTTCAGGTTAAGTTTACTCCCGATATGAATCAGGAGCTTGAGCCATACACTGAGATTAACCCCGGTACAAGTGCGGTATATCACGAGGATATTCTTACCTTCTTCAAGGGCTCTTACCATACAAAGACTATTTACGTATCCCCCACCGGTGTTTATAACGGCAATGGTACAAGAGAAAATCCCTATGATATTTATACTGCGGTTAACCGTGTAATTCCCGGTCAGACCATCGTTCTTATGGAGGGTACATATACTCTTAAAACCGGTCTTAGAATTCAAAGAGGTATGAACGGTACTGAAGAAGCACCTATTCGTATGATTGCTGACCCTGAGGCAACAACAAGACCTGTTCTTGACTTTGCACATGAGGGTACAGGTATCACTCACGGTGGTAACTGGTGGCATTTCTACGGCTTTGACGTAACCAACACTCTCGACTCCTACAAGGGCTTCCAGGTTTCAGGTAGCAATAATATAGTTGAAAACGTTCACACATATCGCAACGGTAATACCGGTCTTCAAATTAGCCGTTATCATACTGCAGACCTTTATAAAGAGCAATGGCCTGCTAACAACCTTATCTTGAATTGCGTATCCTATGGAAATGCAGACAAGGGTTATGAGGACGCAGACGGCTTTGCTGCTAAGCTCACTATCGGTGAGGGTAACGTTTTCGACGGTTGTATCGCTTATAACAATGCCGACGACGGTTGGGACCTTTACGCTAAGGTTGCAACAGGTCCTATCGGAAAGGTTGTTATCAAGAACTCCATTGCATACGGCAATGGTTATCTTGAGGATGGAACTATCGCAGGTAACGGTAACGGATTTAAGCTTGGTGGTGAGTCTATTACAGGTCACCATGAGCTCATAAACTGCATCGCGTTCAACAACAAACAAAAGGGTATCGACTCTAACTCCTGCCCCGATATTTACGTTGAAAACTGCATTAGCTTTAACAACGGCTCTTATAACGTGGCATTCTATACAAATACTGCTCCTGCAACCGATTTCACAGGTATTGGCATTATCTCCTTTAAGGACGGTAACGTATCTGCTACTCATCCCACACTTGAAGATCCTAATGTTGGTGACAACTTGAAGGGTATCGGTAATCAGGATTATTCAAAGTATATCAACAGCTCATCTTATTACTGGAATACAGTAAGCTCATCTAACGACGTTAACAAGCAGTTTACTGCTGATATGTTCGTTTCTCTTGAATTCACAGGTTGGACAAGAAACGCGGACGGTTCTATCGACCTTCACGGCTTCCTTGAGCTTAAGGATAACGCACCTTCAGGTGTTGGCACAACGGGTGCTTATACTCAGTTTAATACACTTACTCTTGTGCCCGATATGGAACACAAGCTCGAAAAGTGGACGAGTGACGATTATCAGGTTCACTGGCACGAATGTGATTGCGGATTCAGAGGTGAGGTTGCTCCTCATACCTTTGAAACTGTTATTGATAAGGTTCCCACACAGACAGAAGCAGGTCAGAAGCACGAAGAATGCTCCGTTTGTGGCTTCAAGATGCCCAAGCAAGAAATCCCTGCTCTTGGCGGTGGTAACGCAGGAAATAACGGAAACACAAATCCCGGAACAACTGAACCCGTTCAACAGGGCGGAATTCTTGGTTTCTTCCAGATGATTATTAACGCAATCATCAATTTCTTTAAATCAATTTTCGGTTTGAGATAACTTAAAATACTTCATCCCCCGATTTTTTCGGGGGATGTTTTTTTACAAAAAAAGGACACCTCACAAAACGAGGTGTCCAAAGTTTTTATTTTATCAAGAGGGTTGCTTACCGAAGTATGCCTGAATACCACCGTCAACGTAGAGGATTTGTCCATTTACGAAGTCGGAAGCACTTGAAGCGAGGAATACTGCAGGTCCTGCAAGGTCTTCGGGGTCGCCCCAACGTCCTGCAGGAGTTTTTGTATCGGTAATAAAGCTATCGAAAGGATGCTTGCTTCCATCTGCCTGTGGCTCACGAAGAGGAGCAGTTTGAGGAGTTGCAATATATCCAGGGCCGATACCGTTACACTGAATATTATACTGACCATATTCGGATGCGATATTTCTTGTAAGCATTTTAAGACCGCCCTTTGCAGATGCATAAGCAGAAACTGTTTCACGTCCAAATTCACTCATCATAGAGCAAATATTAATAATCTTACCACTTCTCTGCTTAATCATTGAAGGAAGAACTGCCTTTGAAACGATAAAGGGAGCGTTGAGGTCAACGTCAATTACCTGACGGAATTCACTTGCCTTCATTTCAATCATAGGAATTCTCTTAATGATACCTGCGTTATTTACAAGGATGTCGATAACGCCAACCTCTTCTTCTATTTTTGCTACCATTGCATTAACTGCATCTTCATCAGTTACGTCACATACATAACCTTTTGCGTCAATGCCGTCTGCAGCATAAGCAGCAAGACCACGATCAACAAATTCCTGTTTGATATCGTTAAATACTATCTTAGCACCCGCTGCGTGAAGTCCTTTTGCGATTGCATATCCGATACCGTAGGACGCACCTGTAATAAGGGCAACCTTGCCTTCAAGTGAAAAATTCTGAATACTCATTTTATTTTCTCCTTTTTATCTAAGATCCTTTGTCAAAATATGGTCCATATCGGTAAATTCTTGATTTTCACCGCACATAGCCCAAATGAATGAATAGTTCTTTGTTCCAACACCACTATGAATTGACCATGAAGGAGAAATTACTGCCTCTTCGTTATGCATAATGATGTGTCTTGTTTCGCTTGGCTCACCCATCATATGGAATACTGCGTCATTTTCATCCATATCGAGATAGAAATAAACCTCCATTCTTCTTGCGTGAGTATGAGATGGCATTGTATTCCAGTTTGAACCAACCTCAAGCTGTGTAAGTCCCATTGAAAGCTGACAGGACTGCATTACCTCGGGGTGAATATATTGATTGATTACACGCTTGTTGCAATCCTCAAGTGAACCGCAAGGCACTTTTCTTGCCTTGGTGATGTCAATTTTTCTTATAGGGTATTCAGTGTGTGCAGGACAACTCGTTGCATAGAATTTTGCAGGACAAGATGGGTCAACTGAACGGAAAACGATGTCCTTATGACCGCGTCCAACGTAAATACCATCACGAGGATTCATTTCGTAAGTTTCACCGTCAATGACAATTTCACCCTTGCCGCCGATATTAATGCAACCAAGCTCTCTGCGCTGAAGGAAATATTCAGCCGCAAGCTCCTTGCCTGCTTCAAGTGACAATTCATTATCAACGGGATAAATTCCGAGAACGATAATTCTATCGATATGGCTATAAACCATCTTTACGTTATCCTTTGTAAAAAGGCCTGAAATGTGAAACTCTTCTCTAAGTCTATCAGTAGTATAATACTTGACATCCTTAGCATTAGCAGCATCTCTAACTTCCATAATAAATCTCCTTTTTAAATACAAAAATTTCTTCATATTAAAGATACCATATTTTGTAGAATAAATCAAGGGTTTTTATGAATTTATTATATTTTTGTTTATATTATACAAATATATTATATCAAATAAAATTGACAAATAAATTTGCAAAAAACTATGGCATTTTTTTGCGTTTTGTGATATAATGACTATAATTAGGTTAATTATACCCATTTATAGACAACAGGAGGGCTTTATGGCTCATTATATAGAAAAAATTGAAAAATCAACGCTTCCTTTAATCGTCTTGAACGGCACTGTGGCATTCCCTGCTATAACTGTCAACTTCGAGCTTTCAGACAAGGCGAACATTGCTGCTATTGATGCGGCAAATAGCGTGAACTCATTTATTTTTATTGTTTCAAAAAAACAAATTTCAAATGATCCAATTGATTATGAAAATATATTCAGTATCGGTACGGTTGCTAAAATTAAGCAATCAATTAAAACGCCTGAGGGCAAGCTTCGAGTTATTGCAGAGGGTATTGCACGCGGCGTTGTTGAAGAATTCAAGGATTTTGCCAATTACAGAATTGCAAGCGTAATCAGTAAAACACTAACCTTAGAGGATATTGATACAATTAAGGTTGAGGCGCTTTCACGCGAGGTGCTTTCCGCAGTTGAAAAAATGGCAGGATTTTTGCCCGCTTCATCAAAAGAGGTAATTTCAACCATTAAAACAATCAAAAATCCAGGTGCTCTTGCTGATTTTATTGCTTCAAATATACTTGTTCGTCACACTGACAAGCAAGAGATACTTGCCGCCTTCGACCCAATCGCAAGACTTCAAAAATTGATTTTTCTTCTTGAAGAAGAAACGACACTTCTTGAATGCGAAAGCGCAATTCACAAGGAGGTTCGCGCAAGATTAAATAGAAATCAAAAGGAATTCTATCTTCGCGAGCAGCTTCGAGTTATCAAAGAGGAGCTTGGTGACACAGGTGAGAGCGACGAGTATTTCGAGAAAATTTTGGATATGAAATTTTCAAAAGAAATTGAAGAAAAGCTCTTAAAGGATTGCGATAGAATGGCTCGTCTTCCCTTTGGCTCTGCAGAGCTTTCTGTAATGAGAACCTATTTCGACACCGTTCTCGACATCCCTTGGAACAAGTCTACAAAGGACAGAACTGATATTTCTGCCGCTTCTAAAATTCTTGAACGTGACCACGACGGTCTTGATGACGTTAAGAAAAGAATTCTTGAATTTCTTGCGGTTAAGGAATTAAATCCCGATCTTAAAAATCAGATAATTTGTCTTGTTGGCCCTCCCGGTGTTGGTAAAACATCTATCGCTTTATCCATTGCTAACGCTATGAAACGCAATTACGTTCGCGTTTCGCTTGGCGGTGTTAGAGATGAGGCAGATATACGCGGTCACAGAAAAACTTATGTTGGTGCTATGCCCGGTCGCGTTATCAACGCGCTTATTCAGGCAAAGGTTAACAACCCTCTCGTGCTACTTGATGAAATAGACAAATTGACAAGGGATGCACACGGTGACCCAACATCCGCGCTCCTTGAAGTGCTTGACAGTGAACAGAACAAGGCATTCCGCGATCATTTTGTTGAGCTTCCCTTCGACCTTTCAAATTGCTTCTTTATTGCAACTGCAAATACTCTTGACACCATTCCCCGTCCTCTTATTGACAGAATGGAAATCATTGAGATTAAAACTTATACAAAACGCGAAAAGATGAGTATCGCAAAAAATCATCTTATCACAAAGCAACTTAAACGCCACGGTTTAAGCAAAAAGGTACTTAAAATTTCCGACTCCGCTATTGAAGAAATTATTGATTTCTATACTCGCGAAGCGGGTGTGCGTAACCTTGAAAGAACTATCGCTTCCCTTTGCAGAAAAGCAGCTCACGAAATCGTTCTTGGCGCAAAATCCGTTAAAATTGATGCTTCTAACATTTCAAAATATCTCGGTGAGAGAAAGCTTCTTCCCGAAAGAATTGAAGAGTTTGATGAAATAGGTACTGTTAACGGTCTTGCATACACAGAGCTTGGTGGGGATATGCTAAAAATTGAGGTTGCCTCTCTTGAAGGAACCGGCAAAGTTGAGCTTACAGGCTCTCTTGGTGACGTAATGAAGGAAAGTGCACATATTGCAATAAGCTACGTGCGCTCTATCGCAAGAGAATATGGTATTCCTACCGATTTCTATAAAACAAAAGATATACATATCCACGCCCCCGAGGGTGCTGTCCCCAAGGATGGTCCAAGCGCAGGTGTTACAATGGTAACGGCTCTTGTTAGTGAGCTTGCAAAAATCCCTGTTCGTCGCGACGTCGCAATGACGGGTGAAATCACCCTTCGTGGAAAGGTTCTTGCTATTGGCGGACTCAAGGAAAAAACGATGGCGGCATATAGTGCTGGAGTTAAAACCGTGCTCATTCCCCACGATAATCTCAAGGATTTAAATGATATCGACCCATTGGCAAGAGAAAATCTTGAGTTCATTCCTTGCAAAACACTTCGTGATGTTCTCGACAATGCTCTCGTTTCACATAATACAATAACGGTTTTTGACGAGACTCTTCCACACTTTGCTAATGCAGAACAAAATATAACAAGCACGTCTATTTACAGAAAGTAGGATTTTTATGGCAGTTAATATTCAAAACACAACCCTCCGCATCAGCGCGGGACTTGCAAAGCAGTTTCCAACTGATCCTATGAAGCAGGTCGCTTTTTCAGGACGTTCAAACGTTGGAAAAAGCTCACTCATAAACACAATTCTTGGAAGAAAATCACTCGCGCGTGTTTCTTCTATGCCGGGTAAAACCATCACAATAAACTTCTACGACGTTGACAAAAAGCTCTTTTTGGTTGACCTTCCAGGATATGGCTATGCGAAGCGCAACCTTGAAAACAAGCAGGTTTGGTCGGGTCTTACCGATGGTTACTTTACTCAAAACAAAAATATTGACCTTCTCTCACTCGTTGTTCAGCTCGTTGACTGTAAGGTGGGTATAACAAACGATGATGCTATGATGATTGATTTCTTGAATCAGGTAGGTATTCCATATATAGTTGTTGCCACTAAGGTTGATAAGCTTAACAAAACCGATAGATTGGCTCAACTTGAAAAAATCGCCAACGACGAGGTTTTAGCCGAAGGCACTCTCGTTATTCCTTTTTCCTCACATACTAAAGAGGGCAAAAACGAGCTACTCAAGGAAATTTTTAAATACACAAATTTATAAGGAGGTTGCTATGTTAGACTTCTTTAACAACTTGCCAATAATGCTACTATCTCTACCTGCAGTATTATTTTCACTCTCCATTCACGAAGCGGCACACGGATATGTTGCAAACAGACTTGGGGACCCAACGGCAAGAAATCTTGGCAGATTAACTCTAAATCCACTTAAGCATATCAATCCCTTTGGATTTATTTCAATGCTCTTTTTCAGAGTGGGTTGGGCAAATCCTGTTCCTATCAACACAAGAAATTTCAAAAATCCAAGACGTGACATGGCTATAAGTGCTGCAGCAGGTCCAATTTCAAACCTCTGCCTTGCAATTATCTTTACAATTCTTTTGAGAATTACGCTTATTGCCATAAATTCCATCTCAGAGGGCGCGCTCACCATCATTGGCAATTATTATTGGATTGACGAATCACTTCAAGAAAACACGCTTTTCTTGGTTTTATCACTCTTAGCAATGATGTTATTCCTTGGAATATCACTTAACATCAACCTTATGTTCTTCAATCTCATTCCCCTGCCGCCACTCGACGGCTCAAGAATTGCTTATATCTTTTTGCCCACAGAAACATATTTCAAAATAATGCAATACGAAAGATATATTATGATCGGATTCATCGTGATTTTTGCTACGGGAATGCTTGACAAGCCCCTTTTATTCTTGAATGAAGGAATGACCGATATTCTTTATTCACTTACGGGAATGCCCGAGGATCTTCTTGGCGTTGTTTTCAACGAGTTTCTCAACAAATTGCCTGAATTCACATTATAATTTACTATTTTAGGAGTTTTCTTAATGGAAAGCATTACTTACCGTCTTGATCAATTTGAAGGCCCGCTTGACCTTCTTTTGACCCTTATTCACAAAAACAAAGTTAATATTGAAGATATCCCCATTGCTCTTATATGCGATCAGTATATGCAATATATTACTGAAGCACAACAAATGGATTTAGAGGTTGCCTCCGAATTTATAGTTATGGCAAGTGATCTTATGCTTATCAAAAGTAAGCTCCTACTTCCGCGTGAAAAAGAGGATGAAGAAGACCCAAGAAAGCAACTTGCCGATGCCCTTTTGCGTTATCAACAAGCTAAAGAAGCCGCTTCTAAGATGCATCCCCTTTATGCACTGTTTTCAGGACGTCAAATCAAAGATACGGACGAAATTTCCGTTGACCGCACCTTTGTTGCAGATCAGGATGCCGAAAAGCTATATATTGCAATGAAACGTATCGTTGATTTTAATGACGCACTTGAACACGCGCAGAAAAATGCCTTCACACCAATGATTGCAAAACCAATCGTTCCCGTTGAACACAAGATTTTGCAAATCATGACGCGTTTGACCTCAAATCGATATCAAACACTTGAGGATTTTGTTAGTGATAGCATTTCCCTCCCCGATATGATTGCAATATTCATCGGTGTTCTTGAGCTTGTTAAAACAAAAAGAATTCTCCTTGTTGAAAACGATGAGGAGATTGGTGATAATTACGGCTTATCAACTGTATTTACACTAAACGAAAATTACGTTCCTGAAGAAGAAAACGAAAAGAACGAGGAAAACAATAATGGATGAAATCAAAGATATAGAGACTAAAGAAATTAAAAATCCCCAAGCTGTTATTGAAGCAATTTTGTTCGCAGCAGGATACCCTATGAAATATGAAAAGCTTGCAGAGGTGCTTGGTTTAACTCCAAGTGAGATTAAACGTTACGTTAGTGAGCTTTCCGAAAAATACAATAGTGATGATTTCGGAATTATGATTTTGATGTTCCCCGAAACCTGTCAATTCTGCACCAAAGAGGCGCATTTGCCCCTTATAAAAGAAGCACTTGGCATTAAACGCGGTGGAAATCTTTCAAATTCATCCATGGAGGTTCTTGCTATCGTTGCTTATAATCAGCCAGTTACCCGAAGCTTTGTGGACCTTGTGCGCGGTGTTGACTCAAACTATGCTATGAACTCACTTATCGACAAGGGACTTATCGAAGCCTGTGGTCGACTTGATGCTCCAGGACGCCCAATGCTCTATGGTACGACGGACAAGTTCCTTCGAGTTTTCGGTCTTACGTCCGTTAACGAGCTTCCTGAAATCGAGCTTCTTCGCGCTAGTGAGGAGCAGATGGAAATTATGGCTCCGAGTGAAGAAATAATCGAGGAAGAATAATTTATTTAAAATACCATCCTGAAAGGAGGAATTGCCCATCATTGCGCTATATATACTTCTCGGTTTAGCTATGCTTATATGCATCGTGCTTTCAATTCGCGGCAGTATTCATATCGTTTATGAAGATAATTTGAAGGTATATTTCAAAATTCTTTTCTTCAAATTTTGGCTTTTCCCCGAAGGAAGAGTTAAATTTGACCCAAAGAAATATGAAAAGATGCTAAAGGGTGAAAAAGAATCACCAACTGCAATTATTAAAGAGCTTGGCGAGGAAACGAAAAAGAATTCCATTCTCGAAAACATCAAGCTTATTTCAAATTTAGTATCATCATTCCTACACTTGTGCGCTCCCCATATGCACGTGAAGGTGGCAAAGCTTCATATCAGTGTTGGGTCGGGGGACGCCGCCAAAACCGCTATACTCTACGGTGCGGTATCGACTGCTGCGGCTTGTCTTATTGATAATATAGATGAGTTTACAAAGCTCCATAGTTTGAAAAGGAAATCGGTTATAATCGAGCCTGATTTTCTCTCAGATAAAACTATCGCAAAAATCAATATTTCCCTTTCAATAAGCATATTTGGTGCTATTGCGACCATTATCAAAATGATATTAAAATATTCAAATAAATTTAGTGTAATTAATACACCGAAAGGAACTAACAATGGCAAACGAAAACAGATTTGACTCAATGTTCAAAACCTCCTTTGAAAATATCAAGGGAATGCTTGACTCCAACACAGTAGTTGGAAATCCAATCTCACTTTCTAACGGAACTACTATCATTCCAATCTCTAAGCTCAGTGTTGGCTTTGCTACAGGCGGTCTTGACACAGGCGCGCAGCCCAAAAAGGCAACCAAGTTTGGAGGCGGTGGCGGTAGCGGTATGAGTATCTCACCCGTTGGATTCCTCGTTATCGACAAAAACGGTAAAACTGAGTTCGTTAGCGTTGAAGCAAAGACTCTTCTTGACCCCGTAGAGCAGGCTTGCGACCTTCTTGATCGTTCACCTGAGATAATTCAGAAAATTAAAAATATCTTTGATGGAAAAACAGAGCCAAATAGTGACGTTAAGGTAGAAGAAATAGTTAAATAAGTAATAAAAAACCACCTTGGATTATATATTTATATAAAATATTCCGAGGTGAGTTTTTATGCGTGTATTTATCAAATGTATTGCTTTGGCACTTCTTTTTTGTGCTTTTATTAATTTTAACGCAAATGCCGAGAACGTTAGAATTGGTGAAATTTCCGCAACCTCAGCCTGCTTAATCGAGGCAGAAAACGGGTGTATTTTATATTCTAAAAATGCAACAAAACAATTGCCGATGGCATCAACCACGAAGATTATGACTGCCATTTTGGCACTTGAAAGCGGTATTTCACTTGACAAAGCTATAAAAACACCCAAGGAAGCGGTTGGAGTTGAGGGCTCGTCGATATATCTGCAAAATGGCGAGGAGATTACCTTTGAAAACTTGATTTACGGGTTGCTTCTCTCCTCTGCAAACGATTCTGCAGTTGCTATTGCGATTGCGGTTTCGGGAAGTGTTGAAAATTTTGTTGCTTTGATGAACCAAAAAGCGCAAAATCTTGGACTTACAAATACTCATTTCACAAATCCACACGGGCTTTATAACGAGGGGCATTACACTACCGCTATCGACTTAGCCAAGCTTATGGCTTATTGTATTAAAAACGATTTGTTCGTGAATATTTCGGGTTGCTATAAAAAGGTAGTTCAATCGGATAAGGATTTGACTCGTGTTATGATAAATCACAACCGCTTGCTTAACTCATATGATGGTATTATTGCTGGTAAAACAGGATTCACAAAAATGAGTGGCAGGTGTCTTGTGACCTGTGCTGAGCGCAAAGGACTTAAACTTATTGCGGTAACTCTTAACGCGCCAAACGATTGGCAGGACCACACCTCCCTTTTTGACTTTGGATTTGCGAATTACGAAAGAGTTCATTTTGATGAAATTTCTCTCAAAATACCTATAATTTCAGGAAAAATGAGCTATTTTTATGCAAAAACGAGTGATTTTTCACTATTTTTGCCCCAAAACGCAGGAGAAATTAATATTCAAATTAATGCACCGCAATTCGTTTTTGCTCCGATTGAAAGTGGCGAAAATTTAGGTGAGGTTATTTACAAGCAAAATGGCAAAATAATTGCCAAAGTTCCACTAATATCTTGCGAAAAAGTGGAAAAGGTAAATTACAAATTTAATATTTTATCTTGGATTAAAGAATTAATTAAAGGAATTTTTAAACAATGGAAAAAATAAGACTTCAAAAATATTTTACAGATTGTGGCATCCTCTCTCGTCGTGCAGCTGAGGAAGAAATCAAGGCGGGCAAGGTTCGAGTTAACGGATCCGTTGCCCAACTTGGAGATAAAATTGACCCACAAAATGATATAGTTGAATACAAGGGCAGAAAAATTGAAGCCCCAAAGGGAGATAAATTTGTTTATATTCTTCTTAACAAGCCATGTGGCGTTGTTACAAGCGCAAAGGACGAAAAAGGCAGAATTTGCGTTACTGATATTGTGAAATGCGGTACGCGAGTTTATCCCGTAGGTCGTCTTGACCTCAATTCTCAAGGATTAATTCTTATGACAAATGACGGTGAATTGACAAACAAACTGACTCATCCTCGCCACGAAATACCTAAAATTTATGAGGTTGACGTTGTCGGAAAGGTTACGACTGAGCAGTTGACAACTCTCAACTCCTCAATGACGGTTGATGGATATATTCTCCTCCCTGTTAAAACGGAATTTATCTCTAAAAATGATAAATTTACAACTCTTCGTATGACTCTTTATGAAGGCAGAAATCGTCAAATTCGTAAAATGTGCGAGCAGGTCGGCTTAAAGGTTGCTAAACTTACCAGAATTGCTATTGGCGGTATTACTCTTGGTAATCTTGAGGGCGGTAAGTGGAGATACCTCACTAAAGATGAGATTAGAATGTTAAAGAAATAATAAAAAGCAGTCGCAATTTTTGCGACTGCTTTTTATTGCTTTGTTAAAAAAGCTACTCTATCATTTCCGCCATAATCCTTAAAGATTTGACATTCAAACCCGTTTTCTTTTGCAATTCTTCGCAAATCGTTTGCTTGATCATATCCAATTTCAAACAGGAAAAATCCATCTTTTTTTAAAAATCTTGAATAAGAGGAAACAATTTTGTTATAAAATATAAGACCGTCATCTCCACCGTAAAGCGCGGCATACGGTTCTTTTTTCACCTCGTCCGAAAGCGTTTCGATAACCTCGGGGCGAATATATGGTGGATTTGACAAAATCGCGTCAAATGTTTGCCCTTCAAGTATATTTTCGTCGGTTAAAATATCAAAAACCATTGGTTTAACTCGACCTGCAACCTGGTTCAAAATTGCATTTTCTTTAGCAATTTCAATGGTTTGCGGAAATTTATCAACCATAAGAGCACTCGTATCCTCTCTCTCGCAAAGGGTTGAAATTGCTATGCAGCCACTACCCGTGCAAAGATCTACAAAATGCGCTCCACCGGGCAAAAGCTCGATTGCTTTTTCAACCAAAATCTCGGTATCCGCACGCGGAATAAGACAGTTTTCATTAACCTTGTATGTCTGTCTATAAAAATCCCATCTGCCAACAATATACTGAAGAGGAATATGCTTCTCTCTCTTTTCAAGTGCCAATAAAAGTTCACTTGAAGAAAGGTCAACATCTCGATTGCAAAGCACATATGAATAAGAAAATTTTGTGAAATTTTCAATCAACACGCGCGCCTCATATTCACCATCTTCACCCGAAATTAAATTAAGTCGACTAATAAGCTCATTATATGTCATAATTTTCTCTTTTCTGCAAAAAATTCATAAATTTTTTTAATATTGTTATTGCACTTTTTATTTTTTTGTGATATACTGTAAGTGGAAATATAGATTTGGAGGTTTATCTTATGGAAAAGAAAACAAACTACGGCAAAATTATTTTCATCACTCTTGCTGTTATTGCGGCTTTTGCGGCAATTGCTTACATCGTTTACAGATTGTTCGTAAAGAATCTTGAAAAATGCTACTCCGATGACGAATGTGACGATTTGCTTCTCGAAGAAGACGACAACTTCGATTGCGAATGCCTTCAATGTGATGCTGAATAATTGATTCCAAATAAAGACCCTTTATTAAAAAAGGGTCCTTATTTTTTTATTTTTTCATTAATTTTTGTGCTCTGACGTCAGTTCCCACAAAGAAAAGCACTTGATATTCACCAAGCATTCGGCTAGTAATTCTATCGGTATATTTCTTTTGAATTTCATCAGTTGAAAGATTGGTGCTAATGAGCGTTGGCTTTCTTCTACTAAGTCTATCATTTAAAAGATTATAGAGGGTTGAAACGGAAAATTGATTGACCATTTCAGTTCCAAGGTCATCAATTATCAAAAGATCACATTCAAAATATCTTTCAATAAACTCGTTTGGCTCATTTGAGTATGATTTAAAACGCTGAATTTCAAACTGCGAGAAAAGGTCAATAGCTCCTGTGTAGAAAACATCATTTCCCTTTTCGATAACCTTTCTTGCAAGTGCACTTGAAAGATGCGTTTTACCAAGTCCGGTTCCGCCCATCAACAATATGCTTTGTGAATTCTTAGCATCAAAATTCTCTGCATAGCGAAGAAGAAAATCTCTATTTCTCTTCATAATCTCATTGTGTTGAGGATTTTTTGCATAGTATTCAAGTGAAAAATTATCAAAGCTCTGTTCCTTAATCAAAGAAGAAAATCCACTATTTTCAATGCCTGCGAGTGTTAGTGCCTCTCTCATACAAGAACACATTGTATTTTCAATAAATCCGCTATCATTACATTTTTCACAATCATATTTCACATTGGAATAATCTGCAGGATATCCATTTTCAATGAGCAATTTTGCGCGCTTTTCTTGAAGTGCGCTATTTTTTTGCTTAATTTCTTCAAGCTTTGATTTATAGTCACCACCCGAAATTGAGGCAGAAAATATTTCAAGGCCAACAAGAGAAAGCTCTTTATCAATTTTTGCAATTTCAGGAATTTTTGCTCTTACTTCCCTTGCTCTCTCGTCGGCTTTTTCTCTTGCAATGAGATATTTTTGTGAATACTCATCGTATATTTTTTTATAAACTGAATTATTATAGCTCATAATTACTCCTATTCTTCATCAGAGTATGAACGGCTAAGAGCCGCGTTAAAGAACTCGTTAACGTTGAAGCTTGAGCCTTCCTGCGCCTTTTCATTCTCGCGCTTTTGAAGAAGCTCATCAACATCTGTTGCGGTTCTTATTCCCTCTGCATACCATTTTTCAAGAATTGCATGCGCATAGTGGATTGATGGCTTATTCGTTGCACTAACTGTTATATCGTATGCTCTCTCTATAACATCAAGCGCAAATTTATATTCATTAAACCAAAGATTAACCTGCTTTTGTTCCTTTGTAGTAAATTTTCTTGATCCAATACCAAAGACATTCTTGATTTTGCTTTCAATCTGCGCTCGTTCCTCTCTTGCAAGAAGCTCAACCTGTAATGTCTTGGCGTCTACAAATCCATCGTCAACGCAAGAAATTGCAATTTTTTCTATGTAACGAATTGATTTATATTCATTTCGCGCAGCATAGTGCATCAAAACCAAGATATAATCGTTATCAAGTCCAAGATAATCTATAAGCGCAACAATAACCTTGATATCACTTGCCGTGAACATCTTTCCTAATATGTTCTGGCACTCGTCGATAAGCTCAACGACATTGCGGTGCTTTTCAAGAAGTGAATTAAGCTCAGAGCTTGAATACTCAGGAAGTTCACTAACCTTTGCTCGCTTTACTACACTGATTGGCTCATCGTTCTTCTCTTTTTGAGGTTTTGCACAAGCTTCCTCAATACCTTCAATATTGATAATTCCTGTACCATTCCAAAACGATATAGAATTTTCAACGTCGGTTACTTCACATTCAAGCTCCTTTGCAATCTTTTCTGCAAAATTACCTTCTCTATACTTTTCGGATGAGGAGAGCAACAGAAGCACCTTTAAATCAAATTTCTTTGCCTTTTCGATAAAGCCAACAATACCTGTTGGAACAACTGTAACCGATGTACCGTAATTTATATTTATTTGCTTTTTTTCACTCTTTTTCATTATTCTTTATCCTTATTTGCAATAAGATAGTTAAGTGTCATAAGAGAGTCACCAAGATGAACATTTTCAATTACAACATCACCTTCAAGGGAGTCAAGCTCTTGACTTGTGAAATTCCAAATACCGCTAATATCTGTATCTGCAATTCTTCGCGCCATTTCAAGTGCGTATTCCTTGGGAAGCGTGAGGACTGCCATATCAATCGTATGAGTAGCAGCATATCTTTCAAATTCGTCGATATGGATAATGGGAATTTCATTTACCTTTTGTCCAACAAGCTCGGGGTTGTTATCAAAAATAGCAACCACGTCAACACCGCGCTTTTCAAACATCTCATTCTTTGCAAGGGCGCGACCAAGGTTACCTGCACCCACAATTACCGCTTGAAGTCCTGCTCCAACTCCCAAAAGCTCACAAATTCTTGCGTAAAGATAGTTTACGTTATATCCGTAGCCCTGCTGACCAAATCCACCAAAGCAGTTGAGGTCTTGACGAATTTGGCTTGCAGTAATATTCATTCTTTTTGAAAGCTCTGCAGAACTAATTCTCGTTTTTCCTTCTCTGATAAGTATTCTCAAATATCTAAAATATCTTGGCAATCTTTTGATTACCGCAGGTGAAATATGGTCTTTAATTGAATAATCCTCGTTATGATTTACATTTTCTTTTTCCTTCATTTTCTACCCCTCTAATATTAACATCATTAAGTTTTTACTTTTCCACAGGCATTTTCCTTGAAACGCCTTGAAAAATCAAGTTTTCCACACTTTCCACAAGGTTTTCCACAGGGTTTATGTGGAAAACTTTGTCGAATTTTAACTATTTAATCAAGTGGTGAATATGCACTTGCATTAAGTGAGGTGTCTGCAAAATTACCCTTTTTATATTCATAGTAACCTGCAAGAGCAATCATTGCACCGTTATCTCCGCAAAGGGATTTATCGGGACATGCAAAGTCAACACCACGTTTCTCACAAAGGCGCGCAAGACTTGCTCGAATATGGGAGTTTGCCGCCACACCTCCGGAAATCGCAAAGGTTCTAGCCCCACTCTTAGTAAGCGCAGAATCCACCTTAGAAGTGATGCCTTTAACAACACAATCTGTATATGATGCCGCAACGTCCGCGTAGCTTATCTCTATGCCCTTTTGAGTGCTTGAGTTGATATAATTAAGGGCAGAGGTTTTGAGTCCGCTAAACGAAAAATCAAGGTTATCACCAAGAAGCGCGGGAGATGGGAATTTTATTGCCTTGGGATCACCTTCGTATGCGAGCTTATCAAGCGCCGCGCCACCAGGATATGGCATTCCCATTACTCTTGCAATTTTATCAAACGCTTCACCTGCCGCGTCGTCACGCGTAGTTCCAAGCTCGTCAAAATCTGCATAGTCACGAATATGATAAATTGAAGTGTGACCACCTGACACAACAAGCGCTAAGAAAGGTGGCTTTAAGTCCTCTTTACCGAAATATGCCGCAGCAACGTGACCTTTTATATGGTCAACGGGCACAAGCGGAATATTATTTGCAAACGCAAGAGATTTGGCAAAATTAACACCCACAAGAAGCGCTCCGATAAGTCCTGGTGAAGACGTAACTGCAATAGCACCCAAATCTTTAAGTGTAATTCCCGCTTCGTCAAGCGCCTGATGTGTTATTCGCGAAACCGCCTCAATATGCGCTCTACTTGCAATTTCGGGCACAACTCCACCATAAAGTCGGTGAATATCTATTTGCGAAGCCACAATATTCGAGCGAATATATGGCTTTTCATCAATTATTTCTACTACGGAAGCAGATGTTTCGTCACAAGAGCTTTCCATTCCTAAAATATACATAAATTACTTCCTAATCCAAATTTTTTATCATTACAAGAGCATTTTCGCAAGGATTTGAGTAAAAATTCTTACGCTTGCCTGCAACGGCAAAGCCGAGTCCCTCATAAAGAGTGATGGCGGGCAAATTGCTCTCTCTAACCTCAAGAGAAATTGAAATGATATTCCTCTTTTGGCATTCCAAAATCACGGCATCAATAACCGATTTTGCACAACCCATTCGCTTATAACAAATATCGGTTGCAACATTTATTATTTGCGCTTCGTCAAGCACTGTTGTCACCGTACAATACGATGCCAAATTGTTATCCAAAAACAAAGCTACACAAAAATTGTCTTTTTCTAAAAAAAGCTCCAACGCTTTTTCACTCCAAGGCTCGAAAAACGTTGCTTTTTCAAGCTCTGCGATAGCAGAAAGATGCTCTTTTTGAGCAAGAATTACTTCTCTCATTTCAAAAAGCTGAACTCACCGACAAGTGAATCGTCATTTTCAATCCATTCGTTAACGTCGATAACGCGGAAATTTTCCTTGTCATCACGAACAACAACATAAGCAATTCCAGCATTAATTACTTGACGCTTGCACATCATACAGCTATTTGTACCCATTACAAGAGAATGATTTGAGGGATCAACACAGGACATATAGAGTGTTGCGCCAAGCATTTGATCGCGAGGGGCGGCAATAATTGCGTTTGCTTCCGCGTGAACGGAACGGCAAAGCTCATATCTTTCACCACTCGGAATTTGAAGCTTTTCTCTCATACAAAACTGAAGCTCGTTACAATTCTTTCTGCCACGTGGTGAACCATTATATCCTGTTGAAATAATAACGTCATTTTTAACAATGATCGCGCCGTATTTCTTTCTCATACAAGTGGAACGCTCTGCAACCGTTTGCGCTATATCAAGATAATAGTTTTCTTTTGAAATTCTATCCATATTCTTACTCCTAAACATATCTATACATAGTATATTATAATGTATACCAAGCATAAAATCAAGGGGTTTTGAAAATTTCGTCGAAAAGAAATTTTTAATACCTAATAAAAAAATTTGTCAAATCTATTGATTTATTGACAAAAATATAGTAAAATAAATAAGTTATGTTTAGATAATTTGTAATTACGAGGTTTAAAAATGGCAGATTTTAATCACGAAATAAAAAGAAGAAGAACTTTTGCGATTATTTCCCACCCCGACGCAGGTAAAACAACTCTCACTGAGAAATTCTTACTTTACGGCGGTGCAATTCAGTCCGCGGGTACTGTTAAAGGCAAATCAAGTGACCGTCACGCAACGAGTGACTGGATGGACCTTGAAAAGCAAAGAGGTATTTCAATAACCTCGTCCGTTATGCAGTTTGAATACGATGACTATTGCATTAATATTCTTGATACTCCCGGTCACCAAGACTTTTCAGAGGACACTTATAGAACCCTTATGGCTGCCGATAGCGCAGTAATGGTTATTGACGCGGCAAAGGGTATTGAGCCACAGACAAGAAAGCTTTTCAAGGTTTGCGCGATGCGTGATATCCCGATTTTCACATTCATCAACAAGCTCGACCGCGAGGCACAGGATCCCTTTGACCTTCTTGACGAGCTTGAAAGAGAGTTCGGTATTGGCACATATCCTATGAACTGGCCAATCGGTTGCGGTGTGAATTTCAAGGGCGTATTTGACCGCGAAAGACGTTCAATTCTTGCTTTTGACGAGTTCCATAGCGGTAGAAATAGAATAGAAGGTATCTCTTGCGACATTACTGATATTGAAAAAATGGACGAGCTTATTGGTGAATACGATAGACGCGCGCTCGTTGACCAAATTGAACTCCTTGACGTTGCAAGCTATGAATTCGACCTTGAAAGAGTTCGTCACGGCAAGCTCTCTCCCGTATTCTTCGGCTCTGCTCTTAATAACTTTGGTGTTGAGCCATTCTTAAAGAGCTTCCTTGAAATGACAACCTCTCCCCTTCCTCGTCGCACAGGTGATAGTGTAATCGACCCATTTGATGAAAAGTTTTCTGCATTCGTTTTCAAAATCCAGGCAAATATGAACAAGGCGCATCGCGATAGAATTGCCTTTATGAGAATTTGTTCGGGTAAGTTCGAAAGAAACAAGGAATATCTTCACGTTCAGGGCAACAAGGTTGCAAAGCTTTCACAGCCACAGCAGATGATGGCGCAGGAGAGAGAAATTGTTGACTCTGCTTATGCAGG
>JAZQUS010000141.1:0-33083 GCA_045631445.1 Eubacteriales bacterium | reverse complement strand
GCCTTCTTCATTAATTTCTTCATTACAGATTAAACCGTAATTCTCCCTCCACACGTTCCACAAGGCAGTATCAAGCGCCACGTCAGAGGTAATAGTTATATTGTGATTCCCACTATATGTAAAATTAAGCTCACAGGCATAAACTGTTTGATCGCGCGAAACAGTGGAGCTTTTTGCCTGAATAATTATATTATTGCGATTGAAATCATTGCTATCACTTATCACCGCTTGATCATTTGTGTTGAGGCGGTAGTATTCTACACGAAAGCTGCCGTTATTGGGTTTATAGTAAGGTCCTTGATTGCCATTGTGTCTATATAAACCTGCGTGTGACCATTTAGAAACTACTATATATTTGTTGGCATTTCCTCTTCCATCAGATGATGTATCTCCGGTATATCCAACAATAATGGCCGAATGCGTTATAGAACCATCTTTAATGTATACCATAATATCGCCCTCTCTTGGACTATCGGTTTCATTAAGTGATCTATAACTTTTGTCATTTTCAGAAAAATACATTTCCGGTGAATGAAGCCAGATATTATTTTGTTCGCTCTGTGAATACCACGCATAAGAATGACAGTTATATGCACCGGTTGCGGGTCTTAAATAATATTCAGAGTCATCGCGTCCACCATTGTTCCATTCTTCAAGTGTTCCTCCAAAATAGTCACAATCATAAACTATTCTCAAATCATTTACTACAATCGGATCCATAAAAGGATCCATGACCGATATTTCACCACTATTTAATTGATTTACAACCGTGTATACATTTTGAGAATTACACATTCCCACATATCTAAGTGAATATCCATTGTTATCAGAACCGCTTATATCTGTTCCGTTGGGAGTATAGTACTCATCATATACACATCTAACTATTATAGACAAATGAACAATATAATCCTCATTAACAGTTCTGTATGGGCTCCCTACAGGCATAGATTTATATTCACCCATAGTTCTTGAGTTTATTTCATTGCTATGTAATTCATCAATCAAATTTTGTATAAAATCAGCGTCTAAAAAATCATAAGCTGTTAGATATTCGACTTTATCCTCAACATTATATGAGGTTACGGAAATACTCACATTAATCACAAACAAAATTATCAAACATAATAAACTTATCTTCTTCATTTTTTAAACCCTTCTCTATTCATAATTTCAATTATTTCATTAACATCCAATTGGATTTTTTCAACATTTGTATAAGAGATACCCGATTTGTAATTATAATAATCTACGGTAGAATTAGGATACAATATCAAATATCCCAGATATTCCCCATTTAAATTACACATATCAAACAAAATGTACTCATCTAATGTTTTCATACTAAACCAAGCATCAGCTAAAATTTTATCATATATTTCAAAATTATTTGTTTCATTCGATACAAATGCCACATTTTCTTTTGCTATTAATTCGTAGTATCTTCCCACATCAATATACTTTGAAAATGTGCTATCGTGTCTGTGTCTTATAATCTGAAATGTAACAGAACCAATTTGATCCTTTGGCGGAAGTATATCTTTCAAAAGCACATATGTTGGTTCTTCCTTTTTGGTTGTTGTCGTACTCATCGTACTGCTTGTCGTCACTTCACCACTCGTTGTGCTTGTAGTTCCCCAACCACTAACGAATTCTTGTATATTACAGCTCACCATACTCAAGGCGAGGATTATTGTCGTTATTAATATAAATACTTTTTTCATAGTTTTTCTCCTTTTGCCGTTTTTTAATATATTAAAAATCCCAATATTTATTTGACTTCAACATCTTCAACTTTAATTATAACAAACAACAACACTGTTCTTTTCATATTTCAAGACCCCTAACATCAAAATAATAGAAATATTCATCCAAGATCATGTCCCAATCAATAGCTCCCGATTCAACAGATATATAGCGCCTATATGTATTTTCATCATCAATCCAGAATTCTACAGTACCATCATAAAAAATGCGCACACCAGCGAAAGGAACCACATCTCCCCAATACTCACTATAACCCCAAAAATTAATATTACATATAAACCATTCCGCAAGAACCCTACTGTTAGATATGTGCTTATGCACTTCATTGCTTTTTTGATTTACATATTCATTGTCATCTGTCATCATTTGATTTTTGTTTTTTATAAAAGTGTTAAGAAAATAATCAAGATCCTCAATTTCTTCACCTGGATACCTATAAAGTCCATTGTTGGTGTAAAATCCAAGTGTCACAAATTCATAATCTATACTTTCAACCAACTCCTCTAAAGTGATATACTCAAGTTCCGGCGCGGTTGTGGTTGTCGTCATTTCACCACTTGTGGTGCTCGTAGCTCCCCAACCACTCACGAATTCTTGTATATTGCAACTCACCATACTCAAGGCGAGAATTATTGTCGTTATTAATATAAATATTTTTTTCATAGTTTCTCCTCTCTAATTTATACATAAATCATAAGCTGTTAAATAGTTGCCTTCATCGTCTGCATTACACATAATTGCAGTGGTATTTATATTTAGTATAATCAGGATTATCAAACAAACCAAAATTATTCTTTTCATCTAATCCATCCTTCCTGTTCAATCAATTCTAAAATCTCTATTCCTAATTTATCAACACTACAGTATCTAAATTCTAATTCCTCAGCATAATAATGGATCGTTGTATTTGGGTATACAATAAAATTACCTATATAACCATCACAACCGTAAATACTGAAATTGAGATATTCATTACATTTTCTTACCTCCAGCCACGCTTCATACATAAATTGGTCGTATATCTCTATATTATTTTTTTCGTCTGATATAAATATCATATCCACTGCTACCACCAAATCATAAAACTTATCCGCATCTATTAGATTGTCATGGGGAAAATTGCTACTTAAATTTTGCTGAATACGAACTTTAACATAAGCAATTTGATCCTTTGGTGGCAATATATCTTTTAAAAGCACGTATGTTGGTTCTTCCTTTTTGGTTATTGTCGTACTCGTCGTACTGCTTGTCGTCATTTCACTACTCGTGGTGCTCGTAGTTCCCCAACCACTCACGAATTCTTGTATATTACAGCTCACCATACTCAAGGCGAGAATTATTGTCGTTATTAATATAAGTGTTTTTTTCATAATTTTCTCCCAAATAAACATATCCCCTTTTTATTCAAAGAGGGGATATGTAATAACATTATTTATTATTTTCTCAAAGTAACTCCAATCATCTTGAACGCATCTTCTTCAAAAGGAGTATAAAGTCCTGCCTTACCAAGAGCAAGAAGGAATCCATCCTCTTCTGTTACACCCTCAACGAGTGTTGTGTATGCAGTATAAGCCTTGGTTGTGTCTTCTTCTGCCAAAGCAAAGATTTCAACCGCTGCAGCTGCAGAAACCGCATAGCTGATGTAGTAAACGGGGTTGCTGATCGCAACTCTACGCCAGTAACTATAGGGGTCAGAAATATTGTTAGTTACCCAATCTGCTCCACCATACGCTTCACAAACTTCAGTCATAATAGCGTCAAAGTCTTCACTTGTCATTTTTGCAAGTGTCTCATCATCGATAGCATAAACCTTCTGTTCAAATTCGTCAACAATGGTTGCAAGAATCATAACATAGCAAGCATTAATAAGGTTATATGCTCTAACGCAATCATAAATTGCAGCATTCATCTGACTTTCACAGAACTTAACGAACAAGAACTCGTTACCCTGTGAATGTGTTTCGCAAAGGTCATAGTTATCAAGGTCGTTGTTTGTAACTGAAGCGTAGTAGTGTCCGATTTCGTGAACGATCGTGTTAGCGCTTTGACCGCTTGAGCCGAACAAGCAGAAGGGCTGCTCTGCTTCGTAAAGATACGTACAGAATGCTGTGGGGTGAGAGTTACTGTTGTATGAGAATACACAGTTCTTATTATCAAACATATGGCGCATATTCTCACCCATTGTTCCCTCGAGTGAGTTAAGATACAAAAGAAGATAGTTCTTGCTTGTTGTATCAAATGCATTATTTACAAAGTTAATGAACGTTTCCTGACGTTTGGTAGAGAGGTTTCTCCACTCATTCAACTTATCATATACGCCTTCAAATTCAGGAACTACATATTCGATTATGTATTCACGGAAGGTTGCAAGATCCTCAGAAGAATAATCTCTGCCGTAAACGTTTTTAGCTGCATATTCATAATAATTGTCGTATTTATTGAAAGCTGCAATTTCTTTGCGCTTTGCTGTTAACTGCTTATAAAGCTCAACTGCTTTATCGTTGTAGTTATAATCCTGGTCATCAAGGTTATCAAATTCAACCTCAAGAGCATCAATTTCCTTCTTAACCTCCATAATTGTGGGGTCATATTCAAGCATATCGTTGATTTCTTGCTCTGTCCAACCTTCAAAAAGCTCATCCTTCATAGGAGAACTAAGATAAAGCTCTCTCAAAGATTCATTATATTTATCCTGAAGGTCATAGAACATTTCCCTTGTACCAAGATAACGCTCGTTTGCCGTCTCATCTGCTGTATTGCAATAGTAGATAATTGTAGCAATCGTCATCTGTTCGGCAATGTGATAGAATGCATCTTCAAACTGCTCATAAAGAACATCCCATTCCTCCATCGTCATAACGGCAACGTTGGGATCGCCTTCAGGATCGGGCATAGCACCGGTAACCATTTGGTCGAGCAACGCCTTAGCCGCTTCAACCTCTTCAGTTGTAAGAGTATATTTTGCAACAAGATCCTTTCTTGTTAACGAATGATCTTCCACAGACCATTTGGGTTCATCAGGTTTTACAACCTGGGTTGTTGTGGTAGTTGTGGGTTTTGTCTTTATAGGTGCTTTTGTTGTTGCCTCAGTAGTAGTAGTACGACCGGGCAGATATTGCATAATGGTATCAATCGAGCACGATGTGAAAACCATCATAACAAGTAAAAGTAATGCTAAAAGTCTTAATTTGAAATTCATAGTTTTTCCTCCTTATATCATGAAAATTTCAAATAAATAAAAGGTTTTTTAAATCTTTTTAATTATTTTAACACTATTAATTTTAAAAATCAAGGGCTTTTAAAAAAGTTTTTACAATTATTTAATTTTTTGTTCCATTTATACAATTTTTGTGGTATAATATTGTTACATTCATACGAAGGAAGTGGCCATATGATTAGAATAGACGTCAAATTACCCCTGAATTTTACTGAAAATGATATAAAAATCAAAATTTGTTCCATCCTTCCGATTGAACAATTTCAAATAAAAGGTCTTCAAATATTAAAATTATCACTCGACCTTACTGACAAAAGTAAAATTTGTCATAAGGCAGCAATCGGAATTTCTCTTGACAATGAGCTTGAAGAAAAATTCAAGTTACGCAAAAAGGTTTGCTCTGAGGTAGAGGATTTAAACTTTACGCATAAATCTTACAATTTGCAAAATCTTCGTCCCGTGGTTATAGGAGCAGGACCATGCGGTCTTTTCGCGGCTCTCACACTTGCAGAGACCGGGGCGCGTCCAATAGTTATAGAACGCGGTCTGCCAATAGATGAACGCGAAATTGAGGTTAGTAAATTTATTACACTTGGTATACTCAATCCCGAATGCAACGTTCAATTTGGTGAGGGTGGTGCAGGTACTTATTCGGACGGAAAATTGAAGGCAGGTGCACTCAATAAATACAAATTAAAAATTCTTAATGAATTTATCGAGGCGGGCGCAACAGACGACATAACTTATTCTGCCACCGCACATCTCGGTACAGACAAGCTCGGTGAAATTGTTAAAAATCTTAGAAAAAAGATAATAAATCTTGGCGGAAGCTTCATGTTTGGCGTGAAATTCACGGAATTTGTTTACAAGAACGATAAGCTCGAAGCAATTAAGTATATTAAAGACGGAAATGAAAATATTCTTTCCTGCACCGACGTCATTTTGGCAATCGGTCACAGTGCGCGGGACACCATAACATCCCTTTATGAACGCGGTTTTCAAATGATTCCCAAAGGATTCGGCATTGGTATGAGAATTGAGCATCCAAGAGAATATATTAATGAATTGGTTTACGGTAAAAACCATGATAAATCACTTGAAACTGCCACATATCACCTCGTAACACACCTTAAAAACGGACGAAGTGTTTACAGCTTTTGTATGTGTCCGGGTGGCACGGTTGTTCCTGCAACAAACGAATCGGGGAGAATAGTAACAAACGGAATGAGTGTATTTAATCGCGATGCAGATAATTCAAACTGTGCGCTTCTCGTTTCAGTCACTCCCGAGGATTTTGGTTCAGATCACGTACTCGCAGGTCTTGATTTTCAAAGAAAAATTGAGCAAAAAGCCTTCAATATTTCAAAAAGCTATCGCGCTCCAATGGCAAAAATGGAAGATATTCTTGAAAATAGAATTCCAAACGATAATTTTGACAATACAAAGCCGTCATATCCAATGGGAACCATCCCCTGCTCACCAAGTGAATATCTACCCGAATATATCACAGATTCACTTTCAGAGTCATTCAAGGATTTTGACGATTGGATGAACGGTTTTTATCTTCCCGACGCGGTATTGACGGGTCCCGAAACACGAACTACCGCCCCAATTCGAATGCTCCGCAACGAGCAAACACGCGAAGCACTTGCACACCCACACGTCTACCCCTCGGGTGAAGGCGCAGGATATGCGGGTGGCATCGTTACAAGCGCATACGACGGAATGCTCTCCGCACTTGCCTTGCTTGAAAAACACAAGATTTAAGCTCAGGAACTCAACCAGCAGTTGAGTTCTTTTTCTTTTTGAAAAATTTTCCTTGACTATTTGTAAAAAAAGTGATAAAATGGATTTGTATGTAGATTTTTACACATACAAATAAATTCGTATACTTTTTCCTATATTCGAAAGGAGATTATTATGGCTCTTATTCAGAGTTTGATTTGGTTGCTCGCAGGCGTAGGTATATTCATCGTCGGCATGAACTTTTTGAGCGAAGCTTTGGAAAAGTCTGCCGGTTCAGGTATGAAAACCTTGCTTGAAAAAATAAGCAACAACCGTTTTTCGGGCATTGGTATCGGTGCAGGTGTAACCGCAATCATTCAAAGCTCATCTGCCACATCAGTAATGGTAATCGGTTTGGTTAATGCAGGCGTTATGACGCTTATGCAAGCAACACCAATTATTATGGGTGCTAACATCGGTACAACCATCACAGGTGTGCTTGTCGCTCTTAAAAATGACTACTTCAATATGCTTATGTATCTCTGCGCTTTTGCAGGGGTTATGATGGGATTCTTCAAGAGTGAAAAAATCAAACTTACAGGATTGCTCTGTTCAGGTCTTGGTTTAATATTTGTCGGACTTAACATTATGGGTAGTGAGGATGCATTTAAAAACCCTCTCATAATGGATATGTTCACAAATATTTTTGAAAAAATTAACTTTCCTCTTCTCTTGATTTTTGTGGGTGTTATTTTCACAGCCCTTATTCAAAGCTCGTCCGCTGCAACCGGTGTTGTTATTACTATGGTTGGTACAGGCGTCCTTCCCCTTGATCTTGCATTGTTCATCATCCTTGGTGCAAACATCGGTACTTGCGTAACCGCTCTCCTTGCTTCAATCGGTGCAAATGCAAACTCAAAGAGAGTTGCCTTGATACACTTCACCTTCAACACCATAGGTACTGCATTTTTCACAGCACTCATTTGGATATTCAAAGATCCCGCTATAAACCTTCTTGTTTCAATGTTTCCAGGCGACGACCCAATGTCATTGCAAATGAGAGTGTCTGCCTTCCACGTTATATTCAACGTAACAACAACATTGTTGCTCCTTCCCTTTATAAAACAGCTTGTTCAATATTCTTGTGTTGTCATTAAAGACAAAAAGGAAAACGAAAATAAATTGTCCTTTAAATACGTCGATAAAAGACTTTTGTCAACTCCTCACGTTGCTCTTACTCAGGTTAAGAAGGAAATTGAGTATATGTTTGACTTGGTTGAAGAAAACACAGCCCTTTCCCTTGTGGCTATCAACACAGGATCTGCAGAACATAACGATAAAATCAGAAGCAACGAAAAAATCATTAACTTTACCAACAATTCTTTAACAAAGTTTTTGATTGAATTATCTGCAACCAATATAGATCGCGCAAATGAAAAAATAATCGGTTCATATTTCCACGTTTTGAATGACCTTGAACGTATCGGTGACCACGCGGAAAACCTTCACGAAATAGGCATTGAAATGGCAGATAGAAAGATTGCTTTCTCTGAAAAAGCGCGCGAAGAAATTACCGAAATGTTTGAAAACATTATGAAAATGTTTACTGTTTCTAAAGATGCTTTTGAAAACATCAACAAAGGATGCTTGCCTAACCTTGCAGCTCTTGAAGAAACTGCGGACAAGCAGAAAAAAGAACTCATTTCAAGTCACTTCGCAAGACTTGCTGAAGGCAACTGTCACGTTGACGTAAGCCCCTACTTCTCATCAGTGGTAGTTGGTCTTGAACGTATCGGTGACCACCTTGTAAACGTTGGTTACAGTATCAACAACCCAACAGGTTCTCAAAGAGGTTAAATATATTAAAAGTGCGAAGTTTCAACTTCGCACTTTTTTGTATTTATCATATACTGTCATTGGTGGATATCCACCAATACAATTTTAGGAGTATTTATGAACAACAATCAGTATTACAATAGAAACAATAGATGTGCTTGCAATCGTCCTTGCAGCAATGACGAAGATCTCATCATTTGCCCTCAGGGACTTCAAGGACCACAAGGTCCCGTTGGTCCACAAGGCCCTGCAGGTGAGCAAGGACCAAGAGGTCCTCAAGGCGTTCAGGGCGTTATAGGTCCTACAGGTCCACAGGGTCCTATGGGCGCACAGGGACCTATAGGTGAAACAGGACCACAAGGACCTATGGGTCTCCCCGGTCCTGTAGGTCCTCAAGGCCCTGCAGGTCCTACGGGTGCTACCGGTGCTACCGGTGCGACAGGCGCACAAGGTCCTCAGGGAGAAATTGGTCCTCAAGGTCCTGTAGGTCCTACGGGAGCAACCGGTCCTCAGGGTGCGCAAGGTCCTCAAGGCGAAGCCGGTCCTCAAGGACCTCGCGGCTTGCCCGGTGGTGTACTTTCATATGCAGATTTCTATGCTTTGATGCCCACGGATAACGCAACCGCTATCACTCCTGGCACAGATGTTGCTTTCCCTCGAAATGGCACTATTGCCAATACAAATATCGGTAGAACTAACGACACCGAATTTTTGCTTAATGCAACGGGAACCTATCTCGTTATGTGGAATGCAAGTATCACGGAGGCGGCTCAACTTGTGCTTACCACTAACGGAACGGAGCTTCCCTACACCGTTGTTGGAAAGGGTGACGGATTTGGTGAGTTGACAGGATTTACAATTTTGAACACAACCGCACCGACAACAATCACCGTTCGCAACCCGGCAGCTAACACAACCGACGTTACTTTAACCCCCAATTCAGGTGGAATAGACCCCGTTACCGCACATCTCACAATAGTTCAATTAGCATAAACAAAACCCACCCGAATTTTTCGGGTGGGTACATATTTACTCTACGGACGAAAACTGATCCTTTCCAACTCCGCAAAGCGGACATTGAAAATCGTCGGGAAGGTCTTCAAATTTCACATCTACCTCTATTCCATGCTCCGGGTCACCGATTTTTTCATCAAATTCCCAACCACAAACATCACAAACATATTTCATATAAAAGCTCCTTTCGTTTTTATAGTTATTATGCTCATTTTATAAGTGAATTATTAGAATTTTGATGTATCAAATCCTTTAAGATATTTCTTTAAGGGCTTAACTGTGTTTTTAACAGTTCCGTCAACAAAAGGATTTTTGAGAGATGCGCGTTTTACAAGCTCTGTAAAGGGATATTTACCACCCATTTTGCAAAGCTTAACGTACTTTTTCCATGCTTTTGCGTGGTCGCGTCTTGCCTCATTAAAGAATTGGAAAGCAACAACCTGCGCTAATGTATAATCAATATAATAGAAGGGAGAGCCGAAAATATGACTCTGTCTCAACCAATAGCCACCCTTTTCCAACACGGGAGTATTGTCATACTTGATATGAGGAAGATATTTTTTCTCAATTTCTCTCCACTTTGCACATCTTTCCTCGTGCGAAACCTCGGGATTTTCATAAACAAAATGTTGGAATTCGTCAACAGCAACACCGTAAGGAATAAATGTAAGTCCATCACAAACGTGTGAATATCTATACTTATCCGCATCCTCATTAAAGAAGTATTCCATCCAAGGATAAGTAATAAATTCCATGCTCATAGAGTGCATTTCACATGCCTCAAGTGTTGGACTGCGATAATCTGGACAACCGATATTTCTTGACATATAGCCTTGGAACGCATGTCCAAATTCATGTGTAAGAACGTCAACGTCACCGCTTGTTCCGTTAAAATTAGAGAAGATAAAGGGGGCTTTGTAGTCAGGGAAATATGTCATATAACCGCCACCTGCTTTTCCCTGTCTTGCTTCAAGGTCAAGAAGCTCGTATTCCTTCATAAACTCGAAAAATTCATCAGTTTCCTTTGAAAGCTCTGAATACATTTTTGTTGCCGCATTTACAAGATATTCCTTGTCACCCTTGGGCATAGCATTTCCACTAAGGAAATCAATATTATAGTCGTAGGACTGAGGATTTCTAATTTTCAAGCGCTTGGCTTGTTCCTTAAAAAGCTTGTTGGTAAGAGGAACAAGGTCAGTATAAATCTGCTCTCTATATCCCTTTACATCTGCAGCGTTGTAGTCGGTTCTGCCAAGAGATTTGTAGCCAAGCTCGATAAAATTCTCGTAACCGAGTTTGAGCGCCATTGCGTGTCTTGTTTTAACAAGCTTATCATAGATTTCACCAAGAGCATCAAAGTTTTCTTCAAAGAACTTGCAGTAAGCTATAGTTGCCTCTTTTCTTGTTTTTCTGTCATTTGAAGTTGTAAACTTGCCCATTTGAGGAAGATTGTAAACCCCTCCTCTAAACTCAATTTTAGCGGAAGAAATGAGTTTAGTATATTCACTTGAGAGCTTATTTATTTCCTGAAGCTCGGGAACAATCTTTTCATCAAACACTTCAAGTTGGTTTTGCACCATATTGAAAAGATGCTTGCCCCATTTTGCTTCGAGCTCAGGTCTGAATTTTGCATTCACAAGTGCCTTGTTAAATTTGTTTGAGAAAACGGATATAATAGGAGAAATCTCATCCATAAGCTCTTGATTTGCAACGTTTTTGGGGTCTTGTGTGTCACAGGTGTATTTTACATAACCTATGCTAAAATTTGTGTAAAGATGATCACTATATTTGAACATCTTCTTTAATGCCTTGTTTTGATCTTCAAAGCATTCTGCCGAATTAAATTCGTTAATAATAATATCAAAATCACGCTCGATTCTTTTTAAATCAGGCTTTTTGAATTTCATTTGTGAGAATTTTTTCATAATTTTGCCACCTTTCGCATAAAAATGTCTTTATGAAAACGATTATATCAAAAACATTTAGAGTTTTCAAGAGGTTAGTTGAATTTATTTTGGAATTTTAATTTGTCAATATTCAAACAAATTTCAAACAAATTTAAAAAATCACTTGACAACACACGATAAATATGATATTATAATAAGGTCGTAAGACTTGGAGGATTATCGAAGTGGTCATAACGAGGCGGTCTTGAAAACCGTTTGCCTTTACGGGCACGAGGGTTCGAATCCCCCATCCTCCGCCAAAACAGAGAACTCACCCAACAGGGTGAGTTTTTTGTTTTGCATAAAACGATATTGGGGGATTCGAACGCAGTGAAAAAAACAACACAGTGCGTTGTTTTTGAACGGTGACCGAAGATTTTTGCAAAGCATTAACTATAAAATCTTACTTCTTGCTTTGCAAAAATCAAGAACGACATCCCCCATCCTCCGCAAAATAAAAAAGCATCCACGCGAGTGGATGCTTTTTGGGATTTATTTGATTTTTTCTCTCCACTCACTCTCTTTAAAGCCAACAAGAACAAAATTCTCATTAACAAGTAACGGTCTTTTCACAAGCATTCCGTCAGTTGAAAGGAGATTTAACATTTCATCATCCGTCATTTGAGGCAACTGATTTTTAAGCTCCAAAGACTTATACAAAAGTCCACTCGTATTAAAAAATTTCTTAAGTGGCAATCCGCTTTTTTTGTGCCATTCCTTCAATTCTTCAAGTGATGGATTATCAAGTTTAATATCTCGAAGTTCATATTCAACGTTATTATCATCAAGCCACTTTTTCGCTTTTTGACAGGTTGTACATTTTGGATAGCATATAAATTTCATAACTTTATTCTCCTATTTTCTATATTTTTCTATTAATTTTTTAGCTTGAATATCTGATAATCCATATTCCTTTGAATTATTGAGCAAAAGGCAAATCAAATCCATTCGTTCCATTTTCGAATTATTGCGAACCATTTCAGCAAGCTTTCCATTTTTCGAATGATAATCAAAATACAGTTTAACCGAATTTGCACAAAGCACCCCAACTTCTATAGGTGCTGATTTCGAAATCAAAATACTCTCATATAGTTTTAAATATTTTCCAAGATCAACTTGTATATTACTTTCAATCACATCGAATGTTTCATCATCAATATAATTAAGTGTTACCTCTCCAGAAAATTCAATCTGCTCTAAATATGCAAGCAATGTAAGTAAATTCATTTGACAAAAAGTATCCTTACCAAACCACAAATTGAGTTTAGTATAGCCGGTTTTTAACTCTTTACATACATGCATTTTTGATTTATATAAATCAACACCCACATCAATCTCAGCAGAACGCAACTCAACAAATTCTTCTGAAAAAATATCCATAACCGATTTACCATCCATCATTGCCTCACAAAACGGAATAGCATCTTCACCAAATCTTGATATGAAATATTCATTAAAAACATCCCCGTTTGTTATATTCAATACCCTATTATCCATATTTGCTCCATTATTTTTTGTTATTTTCATTATATCACAAACAATATTTTTTTGCAATCCCATAGACAAATAAGAAAAAATATGTTATACTAAAATGAATTTTATTTTACTATTATCTTTCACAAGAAAAGAGGACAAATATTTTGAGTAACAATTTATTATCAACACAGCCCTACAAGGGCACGCGCGATTTCTATCCTGCGGAGATGCGCTTCCGCAACTGGTTCTTTGGTAAGATCCGTGAGGTTCTTTTAAAGTCCGCTTATGAAGAATACAACGCTCCAATGCTTGAATCCTTTGATATTTATGCCGCAAAAAGTGGCGAGGAGCTTGCGAGCACACAAACATATAACTTTATGGACAGAGGCGATCGCCATTTGGCAATCAGACCTGAAATGACTCCCAGCGTTGCCCGTATGGTAGCCGCTAAAATGTATGACCTCAACATGCCCCTTAAATGGTTCGCAATTCCAAACATGTATCGTTGTGAAGCACCGCAGAGAGGTCGCCTTCGTGAGTTCTGGCAGCTCAACGTTGATATTTTCGGTTGCGATGGCTTTGAAGCAGATATGGACGTAATTGAAAGCGCAATCAACATCTTGCGCGTTTTCGGTGCAGACGAAACAATGTTCAAGGTACACATCAACAACCGCCGCTTCTTTAACGATGTTATCTGCGCGATCAGTGGTGCAGATGTGGACGGTGCCAAAAGAGTTTCTAAAATCGTTGATAAAAAGAACAAAATTCCGCGCGAGGTTTATGAAAAAGAAATGCGCGAGCTTGGTCTTAGCGACGAACAAATCGCAAAGATTGACTCTCTTTACACAATGAGCGTTGAAGAAGCAACCTCTCTCTGCCCCGACTCCGTTGGTGCAAAAGAGCTTGCTGATCTTTTTGCTCTCCTTAAGGAAACAGGACTTGACAAATATTGCGTATTCGACTTCGGTATCATTCGCGGTCTTGACTATTACACAGGTACTGTCTTCGAAGTGTTCGACGAAGCACCCGAAAACAACCGCGCTATGTATGGTGGTGGTAGATACGATAACCTTGTTGGTCTTTTCGTTAAGAACGCAAAGGTTAGTGGCGTTGGCTATGGTATGGGTGACGTAACTCTTGAAAACTTCCTTGTAACTCACAACCTCGTTCCCGACTTTTCCGAGGGTGAAACAAAGGTTCTTGTTGCAAGATTTAACGACGTTCCCTACAAGGAATACATCAATCTTGCCGCTTCAATCCGTGAAGCAGGTACAACTTGCTCACTATATCTTGGAACAAAGAAATTCGGCAAGCAAATTGACTACGCATTCAAGGAAAATTACACTCACATCGTAATTCTGGGCGGTAGCGAACTTGAAAACGGAGTTGTTAAGGTTAAAAACCTTCTCACAAAAGAAGAAACTGAAGTTTCAAGAAACGATCTTGCAAATTATTTTTAGAAGTTAGTTGAAACAAAACCGCTCAAGCCGCTTAGGCTCCCACTTTTGTAAAAGTGGGTCAAAACAATCGCTTAAGTATAAGCAAACTCTTCGTAAATTTTCGATAAAACACGGGTGTTTTATCGGTACAAACAATAAAATATCCTTATGAAAATAAATTTTCAACGGTTATTTTATTATTCGTACTACGAAAATCCCTCTTAATAGAGTGATTTTCTAAAATTTACTTTGACTGAATATAGCCATTTAGATAGCAATATGGCTATACTTGGTAGTAGCAAATCACAGATTTTCGAATATATGAGAAAATCGTTATGTGTTGTTTTGCTTTACAAAACAACACGATTTGCGCGAATTAAATTAACACCCACGATTAAAAAGTTTTTGGTGCCAGGGGTTCCCCGAAGCGACGTTTATGAGCTTTGGGGGTTCACGGGACTTTTTTCAAAAAGAACAATTCTTTACTTTCTAATTTTCCCACAGGAGAAAATATATGATATACGTATTTTTAGCAAACGGGTTTGAAGAAATTGAAGCGTTAACTCCTGTTGACGTGCTTTTGCGCGCAGGATTTGATGTTAAAACCGTAGCGGTTGGCACAAGCAATACCGTTACAGGAGCGCACGGAATATCCGTTGTTGCGGACGTGCACGAAAGCGAATATAACGATCAAAATCCCGAAGCAATTATACTCCCCGGTGGTATGCCCGGCACAACCAACCTTGAGGAAAGTGAAACGGTGATAAATGCAATTAATCTAGCAATGATTAACGGAGCTCTTGTAGGAGCTATCTGTGCTGCGCCCTCAATTCTTGGAATTATGGGCTACCTCAAGCATAAAAATGCAACCTGCTTTCCTGGTTTTGAACAATATCTTGATGGAGCAACAGTTCTTGATGAACGAGTTGTGGTTGAAGGAAACATAATCACCTCCAAAGCAATGGGCTGTGCCTCCGAATTTTCTCTCGCAATCGTTGAATATCTTTCGGGCAAAGAAAAAGCTAACGAGGTTGCAAACTCCGCATTTATTAAATGATGAACATAAAAAATGATAAACAATTGCTTCGCCAAAAATGCCGTATTATTCGCGACAGTTTTGGCGAAATGCATATAGATAAAAGAAGTGAGCTTTCCTGCAAAATTTTGGCACAAACTCCCGAATTTTTGAATGCAGACATAATTTTGATATATTATCCAACCCACAACGAAATATCTCCCCTTCCGATTTTTGATGTGGCGCAAAAAATGGGCAAGGAAATTGCCCTGCCCGTGTGTGATATAGAAAACAATACACTCTCGTTCCACTTGATTGATTCTCTTGACGAGGTAATTCCCTCTCATTTTGGAATTTGCGAGCCTCCAACAACAAATAAACAACCGATTTTGACCGAGCATAGTTTGGCTCTTGTTCCCGCTATCGCTTTTTCAAAAGACGGTCATAGACTCGGCTACGGAAAGGGATTTTATGACAAATTTTTAGTCAACTTTAAAGGGATAAGTGCGGGTTTTTCTTATTCGGAGTTCATTTTTGAAGAGCTTCCGCACGAAACTCACGACATTCCCCTCAAAATGCTGATAACTGAAAGCGAGGTGCTTTATTTTGATTAAAAAAATAGGAGATTTCTTATCCGGATTACTTCGCGATTCGTCAGGTACGGCATTGATGGTGTTTTTAGTGATGCTTCTGCTCTCAATTTTTAATTTAATCAACACAACACTTCTAACATCAAGCAATGCTTGGATGCTCCCTGTTTTACTAATATCATTTTTAGTACCGTTTTTTATTTTCAGAGCATCGCGTGGCGCAAAGAAATATCTTCCTACCATACACGTATCTCTTCCACGTAAAATACACGTACCAACAATAATATTTTCAACCTTGCTCGTTATTTTAGGCAGTACTCTTCTAAAGCTTTTGATTTTTAGTGGAAAATACACCGCATTTCCGCTTTATAATATGTTTTTCGCGAATCGAAACGGCAATATTTTGAGAGATATTTACTTCCTTATCTCGTTCTGTATCGTTCCTCCCATTTTGGAGGGCTTGATTTTTAGAGGAATAATAATAAAGGAACACGATCGCAGAGGGCGTCTTACAGCAACCCTTTTCTCTTCACTTCTTTTCGCGCTTCTTGGCTTTAGCGCACAAGAGCTTTTGCCAAGGTTTTTCCTTAGTGCTCTTCTTTGCATAGTGCTTTATGCAACAGACTCCATCATTATTACTATTAGCATGCATATTGCCTATAATATTTTTGCAGTATTTATTGAGCCCACCTTGGTTTCTTTAAAAAACGTTAGCTCAAATTTTGAGCTTTTTACATTTGTATTGGCAATTATTACTATTATCATTGCAATAATGCTTTTGTCACATCTTTCTCGTCTTTATCGCAGATATTCGCACGATAAATTCGGAGAAAATTTCGTTAGATCTACCCCGCGCGAACGTACATTTTGGCATCTTGTGGAATTAATGCTTTCCATTCCCGCCATCGCGTGCTACGTTCTTTTTGTTGTAGTAACACTTATCACAGAAATTTAAACGAGGTAAATTAATGGCACTTATTGAATGTCCCTATTGTGGAAACAGAATCTCAAATCTTGCACCACTTTGTATCTATTGCGGATGTAATATCGGTGATGCGGATGAAAACACAATGTATGAGATAAAAAACAATACCCTTATAAAATATCATGGCAACAGAGAGGTCATCAGTATCCCAGGTGGAGTAACGTCCATAGCACGCGGTGCGTTTGACGGTGCCTTGAGTTTAAAAAAAGTTATTATTGACAACGGAATAACTGCAATAAATGATTTTTCCTTTGTGAACTGCAATAGACTTGAGGAAGTTTTTGTCAGCAGTTCCGTGACGCAAATCGGATTTAAAGCATTTTCCGGGTGCTCCTCATTAAAAAAGATAACTTTTTCAAGCTCTATCACTTCGATTGCCGATCGCACCTTTGAAAATTGTTCCACACTTGAGCATATTATTATTCCTGAGGGTGTTGAAACCATAGGTAAAGGCGCATTTACAAACTGTACTTCACTCAAAACCGTAAAATTACCAAACACACTCGTATCACTTGGATTTGAGTCCTTCTCCGGCTGCACCTCACTCGAATCAATAACCTTTGGAGATAATCTAATTACCATAAGTGGACGCTCATTTATGAATTGCACCTCTCTTCAAGAGGTAGTATTTCCAAACAAATTGAACACTATCAATGAGGAAGCATTTTTTGGATGCACATCTTTAAAAAATATCGCGTTTGGTGAAAAATTAACAAGTATTGGCTTAATGGCATTTGGTGAATGCACCTCACTTGAATCGGTATCCGTCCCCGCAAATGTTAATAGCATTGGAATACAAGGGTTTTATGGTTGCAGTTCTCTTAAAAGTGTTGAACTTTTTGAAGGTCTTCACGATATAGGCTCAGAGGCGTTTAAAAATTGTACAAAGCTCAAATACGTTAAATTACCCTCCACTATACGTGTTTGCGGATATGATTTATTTTTCGGTTGCACTGATTTGCGCGAAGTTGATATATCAAGCATTGAAAATTGGTGCTCCGTTGATTTTAGTGTAGCAAAAAGAGATTCCACCCCTTATAAAAAGGCGATATCCGTTAATGGAAAGATTGTTCGCGATCTCACGATAAATGGTAAAATTGCGAACATACGCAGTGCTGCATTTGCAAATTGTACTGAAATTAGCACCTTGAAAATTGAAGAGGGAGTTTCAAGCATAGGAGCGTATACTTTCATGAATTGCCTTAACCTATCGTCCCTTGAACTTCCCAATTCCCTCACAACAATAGAAAAAATGGCATTTTATAACTGCCCATCTCTAAAGAAAATCATTGTTCCCGACTCCGTTTCAAGTCTATCAACAGATGCGTTCGGGCTTTGCACTGGGCTCGAATCTGTTAAAATAGGAAACGGCATTCGCGCTCTTGAAGCACTTACATTTGAAGGTTGTAGCGCCCTCAAGCACATTGCTCTCGGGAAAGAAACCACCTCCGTCGGTAGAGGTGCATTCCTTGGTTGCTCATCACTTCAAAGCGTTGTGGTTCACAAATCACTATCAAGCATAAGTGCTGGAGCGGTTGAGGGGTGTGTTTCCCTTAAAAGCATATTTTTTGAATATGCTCAAGAGGAACTGCCACGAATCCTGATAGGTGAAAATCCAGAACTAGACAATGCAGACTTCTATTTTTATAGCGAATCTCCATCACCTAATTGCTGGCACTATGCTGAAAATGGTGAAATCGAAATATGGTAAAAAACAAAGGAAGACTTACATTAAAGTCTTCCTTTGTTTTTTCAATTTTTATGTTATTTTGTTCCAAAAAGAACCTTGCGAATTATATTGCCTGTCTTTACTTCACCGAATTCCTTTTTAAAGACATCGGTTGCAGGACCACCATTTGTGATAAGTCCTGTCGCGTAAACTTCAGTACGAGCAATTTTTTCTGTTCTATCACATTTCTCCGCTTCAAGCTTCAAATAGGCGCGAATATAATCGAGCGTATAGTCATCAAAGTTGGCACTGTCCTGCTTTTTACCCTTTTTTGAGGTTGTTTCAGGAAGACGAATATCATCATACCAATGCTTTGGCTCTTCACCATCTGCAAAACGTTCCGGAAGATGAGTATATTTTGCCTTAACTGCAACTATAGATGAGAGATCAACCTTATTTTCACCCATGGTATCATAAAGTTCAATAATGAGTGTATCATTACCCATCGCATAAATTCTATCATATGAAAGCAATGGCAAATCTTTATCTTCGGGTGCGATAACAAGCGTATCCATCTTCATAAGACCAAAAAATCCCTTTGCCTGCATAACTGAAACGTGTCCAAGTCCGCAAACCTCGTAGGCGCGACAATTAAATGTCATTCCCTTTGCCTTAAAGGTTTCGAATTCCCCCACGCTCTTGATAACAAGAGCGTGGTTTCTTTTAAGTAATGTTAAAATTTTACTTGTCATAATTAATCCTTTTTGAGTTCAAGCTCTGAAAGACCTGCCTTGTGAAGCATCCAAGCACCAAGAAGGAAGAGTCCCTGTCCACAGAAGTTTACGCCCTCTGCAATCCAGTTCATAGATGCCTTTTCAAAATCCTTTGTGGAAAGATATCCCATTCCAAGACAGCAAACGAAAGAAAGAATGAATATAACAACAACTGCAGGCTTTTTAAGCTTCTTTGCAAGAATGCAAAGACCTGCATCCATAAGTCCAAGACCTGCTACCATCACAAGCACAAGATATGGGAATGTGATTGACACAACGGGAACTACGGGAGCCGCAGAATGAAGCTTTGTTCCCTTTTCCTTTTGGTTATATGTAAGCATTGCAATAATGCCTATACCTGCAAGAAGGAAACCAATGGACTGCACGGGGAAAAACATTGCATTAAGTGCAGAAATGTCAATTTTTGCACCTGCATAAAGGAGTTTCCAAGTTGCTTTGAGGAAACCCGCCATCGTAACGTCAATAACACCTGCAGCAAAAAGTGCAAATGCACCCTTGCTCATTTTGTTATAGAGATCACGAAGAAGAATTACTGCACCAAGCGCAAAAAATATTACAGGAATGTAATCAAAAAGAGCCATTCCAACTGAAAAATCGTTCATATTTTTCTCCTAATTTATTATTTCTTGTTGAGATGGTAAAGAGGAACGAGAGGAAGAATGATGGGCGTCTTGTCTGCGTACTCGTTGTAAGCAGGATCGTTACCGTATCTTTCCATCTGTCTCTTTTCAAGACGCTGAGCGCCGTTAAACATAATGTAAACAATAGCCACGTAAGCAACAATTGCGATAATCCACTGACCAACAGTTCTGTATGCAGTTACACCACTGATGAACACACCTGTCCAGAATGTAATTTCACCAAGGTAGTTGGGGCAACGAACGATGGAATAAAGCTTCTTTGTTGCAACGAAGTTGGGGTTTTCCTTCTTCTGCTCGGATTTCTGCTTGTCAGCAATTGATTCAAGAACAAGACCGCCGATGGAAATAATGAAGCCGATAACAGGAACAACAACGTCCTTAGCACCGTTTACATAACGGTAAAGCATGGGGGAAACCTGAGTTACATAAAGAGCAGAAACAACAAGCCAAATTGTTACAAGAACAAAGATGGGCATCTTCTTGCTATCATTTTTAGCGAGCGTATCCTTAGCAACGTCAGTCTTCTTAAATGTTGTGTTTTCAAGCTCACGAATAAGAAGAAATCCGGAAAGACGCGCACCGTAAACAATAAAGAGCAACGCCTGAACAACACAAATCCAAATTGGTGTTGCTGTTGAACAACCGAGTGCCATTGCAAGAATAGCAATACCACCGCCTGCTACCGCAAAGCCGTAACCAATGGAAAGAAAGTAAACGAATTTGTAAAAACCTACTGCGCAAAGAATTGTACATACAACATAAAGGGTTAAAAGTAAATCCCAATGCATAATATTTTCTCCTTATTTTTTATTTTATTAATTACTTACCACCAAAGTGGTTGTAAATATATTCCTTAAAGCTCTTGTCACCTGTTTTGGTATCACCAACAAGGTCGTGAGAGAGAGTCCACTTTGAGAAGAGGATAATGTCGTGCTTGCCTGCCTTCTTAATTTTAGGAAGGTTTGCAAGAACGCCAAAGAGCCACTTGGGAGCCCATTTAATCTTGAGGGGCTTACCCGCTGCGTCAAAGCACATAGCAGCCATTTCTTCATAAGAATATGTTTCCTTACCGCCAACGTTATATGTAGCGTTAGTATCGTTCATATGGTCAACGATGAAGCGAGCAAAATCGGGGCAGTCAACAACGTTTGCCTTAACGTGTCCGTAGCCCTTAAGAAGCTGCATCTCACCCTTGTCAACGTAGGGTTTAAATACTTTTGCGATATCATAGAAGTAACCTGTAGGACGGTAAATAACGTATTCCATGGGCTGCTTCTTGATTTCTTCTTCAACAAGATATTTTGCGTGAAGCATGGGCACTTCTTCAGCACCGGGCTCGTCGCAAGAAATAACGGAAATGTAGTTAAATTTCTTAACACCCGCTCTTACACATTCTTCATAAAGGTTCATATTACCCTTATAGTCGATATCGTAAGATGTGAATCGAGTTGAAGCACCTGTGAGTCCCATTGTTGTGATAACAACGTCTGCGCCCTCGCAAAGACCCTTAAGTGTTTCGGGATTTGTGGCATCAATTTGGGCGAAGGTATATTTGCCTTCAGTTCCTTCAATTTTGCCTTCTTTCAAGTCTGCAGCAACGATTTCATGACCGTCTGCAACAAGACATTTAAGTATGTCAGTACCAAGATTTCCAAATGCGCCTGCAAGTACAACTTTCATATTTTTTCTCCTTTTGGTAGGGGTCGACGTCCCCGACGACCCGTTATAAAATTAGTTTTGTTAAGATATGTTCTTTTTCGAGAAAAAGAACCAAAAAGCTTTTAAGCGCTTTTATAAACAAATTTCGCGCAAATTGTGTCAACAAGTTGACACTAATAATTTTTCTCCGACGTCGAAAAATTTAATTTGCTACTGCCAAGCATAGCCATATCGTTATCAAAGCGGCAACGCTCAATCAAAGCGATTGTTTCGTCCACCTTTTCAAAGGTGGAGCCCAAGCGGCTTGAGCGGTTTTTACCTTGTAACTTTATTTCTTCTTGTTCTTCTCTTTCGAGCGTTTATCGTTAATAATCTGCATTTCCTTGGCGGTAATTAGAGTAACGTTATTTTCCTTAGCCCAGTCAACGCATCCCTTAAGAACAACTGAAAGGAATACACGAGGAACACCAAGAATTGTTTCAAGAGCATCGTCTGTAAATTTAACCGTATCGTCTGCACGGTCTGCCGCATAACGAACAGATTCAAGCGATGCCTTTCTAACCTGAAGAAGCTCTGCTCTCATTCTTGTCTTCTTATGGAACCAGAAGTTCTTGGAATCACGGTATCCGTAGTCAACGGGAAGACCTGGGAAATCCTTTGCCTTAACACCACGAATAATTGCGTCACTATACTTCTTCTTCATAAGGATTTTATCAATCTTCAAGATAAAGTGAGCGCCGAATTTACTTGTGATACCATTGAAATCATGGTAAGGTCCTTCGTAACCGTTAAGCTCACCCGGAAGGTCCTTGTCTGCTCCATCAAGCTCACGCACCCAAGTACATTCAATTACCTGAATTGCATCGGTAAGCACCATTGGACGCTTGTCAGAGGGGTCAAGCTCCTCAACCAAGCTCTTTTCGAGCTTGAAGTTGCATTTTGCCATCTTTTCCTCGGGCTTGTCACCGGGCCAAGAAAGCTTCACTGCTTCCTTGAAGGTTTTTGGGTTATCATCGATGAAGTTGAGCGCACATTTTCCATTGCGAAGAATGTTCTGCGCAGTATTCGATGAGTTACGGCAAGAAAGAAGCATTGCATAATATCCCTTGCCTGCTACATAATAGGGTTGAACGAGTGAGTAAGGACCAAGAGTTGTTGTTCCATCCTCACAAAGAGTAGAAATGATTACAGTGGGCATAGGGAAAAACAAGGATGTTTGATAAAAGTTATCCACTATGCGAAGATTTTCAAAGCTGCTCATATTGATTTCTCCTTTTTTTATTTCGATTATTTAATAAACAATTTACTCATTACGGGTGCCACCTCGTTAAAATCCTTTTTAGCAACCGTCCAAGTTAAAATAGCCTCGGAAACAAATTGTGAAAGGAATTCGGGGTTTTCATATCCCTCTCGTGCACAAATCTTACACAATGGCTCAGAGATTTGTTGAATCAATAGCTTATGGTAAGTTCTTGATGAAGTTTGAAATGCTTTGGCAGCACCTTCTGCATAAAAAACAGAAGCGTTGTTTTTCAAAAACTCTCCAAGCTCAAAATTAATAGTTTTAACAAGCTCCATAGGATCGCTTTCATCTTTACTTTGATTGTTTATTCTTGCTAATCTTTCATCCCATTCCTCAAGAAGATATGTAGCAATTAAAATGTCCTTGGATTTAAAGTAATTATAGAATGTGCCAAGACCTATTTGACAACCTCTTGCAATACTTCGAATAGTGACTGATTCGTATCCATTCTCTTGTATTTGCTTTTTGGTTTCATCAATCAAAAGTCCGCGCACGTTTTCAATGATTTTTGGCATAAATATCACTCCTTTATTTTTGTTGTGAACCTGTTCACATTAATTATAACCATTTGTTAATCATTTGTCAATGATTAATTTGGATTTTTAATAAATTTATCAAAATTTGTTGACAAAAAGTCTATTATATACTATAATATAGATATAGAAAAATATGAACCATGTTCACATTTGAACACAAAAAATAAAATTTGGAGGTACAAAATGGATTTTAAACAATGGGATGGCTTCCTTGGCGAAACATGGAAGCGCGAAATTAACGTTCGCAACTTTATCAAAAAAAATTACTCACCTTTCCTCGACGAGCCCACATTCCTTTGCGGCCCTACTGAAAGAACAAATAACTCTATGGCAAAGCTCAACGCCCTTCTCAAGCAAGAGATGGATAACGGCGGTGTTCTTGATATAGATGTATCTAAAACAACAACACTCGTTTCTCATGCACCCGGTTATCTTAACAAAGAAACCGACGTTATTGTGGGTCTTCAAACAGATGCTCCCTTAAAGCGTGCTGTTAACCCCTTTGGCGGTATGAGAATGGCAAGAAGTGCTTGCGAAGCATACGGATATAAGGTTTCTGACGAAATTGAAAACCAATTCAAGTATACAAAGACACACAACGACGGTGTTTTCAGCATCTACACAGATGAAATAAAGGCACTTCGTCACTGTGCACTTCTCACAGGTCTTCCCGATGCTTACGGTCGCGGAAGAATTATCGGTGACTATAGAAGAATTGCTCTTTACGGTGTTGATGTTCTCATCGAAAACAAAAAGGCAGACAAAAAATTCTATGGCAAAAAGGCTATGGACGTTGACAACATGAGAACTCTTGAAGAGCTTAACGATCAGATTAAGGCGCTTGAGGATCTCAAGAAAATGGCTGCTTCTTATGGCTTTGATATTTCAAAGCCCGCTTCTAATGCTCGCGAAGCAATTCAGTGGACATATTTTGGTTATCTTGGTGCAAACAAGGAGCAGAATGGTGCCGCAATGAGCTTTGGCCGTTGCTCAACATTCTTTGATATTTATCTTGAAAAGGATATCAAGGCAGGAATTATCACTGAAGAAGAAGCTCAGGAAATGATTGACGACCTTGTAATCAAGCTCAGAATGGCTCGTCACTTGAGAACTCCCGAATATAACGAGCTTTTCGGCGGTGACCCCATGTGGATTACAGAATGCGTTGGCGGCACGGGTGAAACACACAAAACACTTGTAACAAAGACTTCTTACAGAATTCTTAACACACTATATAACCTTGGCCCTGCTCCCGAGCCCAACCTTACAGTCCTTTGGAGTGAGGCGCTCCCCACACCATTCAAGAAATTCTGCGCAAAGGTTTCTATTGATACTGCATCTATTCAGTATGAAAACGATGACCTTATGCGTCCCATCTTTGGTGACGACTACGCAATTGCTTGTTGCGTTTCTGCAATGCAGGTTGGTAAGCAGATGCAGTTCTTCGGCGCAAGAACTAACCTTGCAAAGCTCTTGCTTCTTGCAATCAACGGTGGTGTTGACAACATGTTCGGCACTCGCGTTGGTCCTCAGATGGAAGTAATGGATGATTATTATCTTAACTACGATAAGGTTTATGACCGTTTCAAGCTTTATCTTGCTTGGCTCTGTGAAGCGTATGTAAAGACTATGAACATCATTCACTATAGCCACGATAGATATTCTTATGAAAAGCTTCAGCTTGCTCTTCACGATACAGAGGTTGAACGTCTTATGGCGTTTGGTATTGCAGGCTTCTCCGTAATAGTTGACTCACTCTCTGCTATTAGATATGCAAAGGTTAAGCCAATTAAGAACGAAGAAGGACTTATCGTTGATTTCGAAGTTGAAGGCGACTTCCCCAAATATGGTAATGACGATGACCGCGTTGACGAAATCGGTCAGAGAATAATCCGCAGAATGATGAGAGAGCTTCGCAAGACTCCCACATATAGAAATGCAATTCACACTCTTTCCGTTCTTACAATTACATCAAACGTTGTTTACGGTAAGAAAACAGGTGCAACTCCCGACGGTAGAAAGAAGGGCGAAGCTTTCGCTCCCGGTGCCAACCCAATGCACAATAGAGAGCAGAACGGTGCACTTGCATCCCTTAACTCCGTTTCCAAGATGCCTTATAACGATGCTATGGACGGTATTTCCAATACCTTCTCCATCGTTCCCGATGCACTTGGCAAGGACGAGCAATCCAGAATCGATAATCTTGCTCGTATTCTCGACGGATACTTCGGACGCAATGCCCATCACCTCAACGTAAACGTTCTTAATCGCGAAACACTTATGGACGCTTACGAAAATCCCGATAAATACCCCAACCTCACAATCCGTGTTTCCGGATATGCTGTTAACTTTACACGTCTTTCCAAGGAACAGCAGAGAGAGGTTATTTCAAGAACATTCCATGAATCAATGTAAAAAAATAACAGGACAAGTCCATTCGTTCCAAAGTCTTGGAACGGTGGACGGTCCGTCCGTTCGCTCTGTAATTTTTATGCAGGGTTGTCCACTGCGTTGCGTATGTTGTCATAACCCTGACACATGGAGCTTTGTCGGTGGTACGGAATATAGCGTTGATGAAATGCTACAAAAGGTGCTTCGATTTAAATCCTATTACGGAAACGATGGTGGAGTTACCGTTTCGGGCGGTGAACCGCTTATGCAGACCGAATTTTTGATTGAACTTTTTAAAGAGTTTAAGAAACATGGAATTCATACCGCACTTGACACAAGCGGATGTGTTCTCAACGAAAACGTTAAAACCTTGCTCGAATACACCGATATGGTGCTTCTCGATTTCAAATATACAAATGCAAATGATTATTTGAAATATACCGGAATGGAAATGGGCAAAGCAGAAGAATTTCTTGCATATCTTGAAGAAAAGAACAAAAGAACTTGGCTTCGTTACGTTGTGATTCCGGAGTTGAACGATAGCAAGGAAAGTGTTGCCAAGCTCTTTGAACTCCAAAAACAATATTCCTGCATAGAAAAGATTGAACTTCTTCCCTTTCGAAAGCTTTGCCTTGAAAAATATGACGAAATGGGAATTGAATTTCCTCTCAAGGATACTCCCGAGGCAAAACAAGATTATATTAACGAACTTTATAATATATACAAAAAAACACTCGGCTAAACCGAGTGTTTTTTGCATTAAAATTTTAAATTTCTCTTTTCAAGAATCGCAAGCAGTCCCATTCCAAAAACGCCCGCAGATATTACCTCGCCAACACAAACACTGAGCGCAACAAGGGGTAATGCAATGTCAGTAACACCAAACCCGTAAACTATTACAAGCGGAATAATAATCGTGTTAGCAAGAATAGTTGGCAATGTAACAAGCCATTTTCTCTTACGAAAAAGATAACCACCGTATACGCCAAGAAACGTTGCGAGTGTTCCAAACACCACGTCCAAAACATTTGCTCCCGTTATCAAATTTGATACGAGGCATCCAATGGTCATACCCGGAATTGCAGCAGGCGTAAAAAATGCCAGAATACAGAGAGATTCTGAAATTCTGACCTGAATAACACCCGAGGAAAGCCCCAATGCCGCAGAAACGAGTGTTAGAACCACGTAGAGTGCGGCAATTATAGCCGCTAGGGTGATAAAACGCACCCTTTGTTGATTTTTTCTTTTCATTTTGTTCACTTTGCACTTAAATCAATATTTAAATGCCCTTTCCTTAGTTTTGTTTTTAGGTGAGGAGGATCTCGAACTCACCGAGAATCATTATATAATATCTTTTCAGAAAAGTCAAGTATAAATTGGGATTTATCGAGTAGTTACAAAGATAAAAAAGGTCGCTTTTGAAAAAGCATCGCGCGAACCCCCAAAGCTCATAAATGTCGCTTCGGGGAACCCCACACGCAAAACTTTTTATAGAGCTATCGCACAAGATTTCGCGCAAATCGTGTTGTTTGGTGCAAACAACACATAACGATTTTTAAGGCATCTTAACAGGCACCCTCTTTCTTGCCTGACTCACGTCAGTCATTTGCTAACGCAAAATCGAAAGGAAAATCTGTGATTTGCTAATGCTCAACGTAGCCATTTTGTTATCAAAACAGTTTGTGTCTGTAGGGGAGGGGTTTTCCCTCCCGTTGATATAACAAACATATAGGTGCGGGCGCACGGAGTGCCCCCCTACGAATTTGCGTGTAGCCATTTTGTTATCAAAACGGCTATGGTTTAACAAAGTAAATTTTAGAAAACACTATGTAAATAGTGGTTTTCGTAGTTTTGAAAGTACAATCCTGACCGTTGTATTTATACATAAGGTTGGGATTGGAGTTTCAAAACCGATAATTTGTTCAAAAACAAATTATCGAAAATTTACGCCGCCACCCACACACCAATCGATTGTTTTGCCGCGCTTTTTCAAAAGCGCGCGCCCAAGCGGCGTAAGCGGTTTTGCTTTAACTATCTCCCCTATAAATCAAAATTTGAAGCACACAATATTTCACCAAAACTATTGAAATTTTTATTAAAATATGGTAAAATAAAAAAAAACAGAGTAGGGCTTTGCGCGTGAAGTGCCGTGGGGACGGGGAGTTGCCCAACGGACGAAAGAATGTCTGCGGTGCAAGGTTCGCATCCCGCTGTGAAAATAGGATAGCTTTGCCCTCCTTTTTTCTCTTTGTGGGAAAGGAGGCTTATTTTTATGCAAAAAGAAAAACAAACAAATATATTATCTACCTCATATTGGGGCGAGGCGACTCGTCAATTAAAGGATGTAAAAATGATTACAATTGCGGCTCTAATTGTCGCGCTTCGAATAGCAGTCAAATTCATAAAAATACAACTTGCACCCGGACTTAATATTTCGCTTGACGGATATGTTAACTCCTTGGGATCGGTAATCTACGGTCCTGTTGTTGGTCTTGTTGTGGGTGCTATAAGTGACACGCTCGGATGCCTTGTAACAGGCAGAATGGGTGAATATTTTCCGCCTTTCGCTCTTGTTGAAATGTCCAGCTCGTTTATTTTTGCGCTCTTCTTTTGGAGAAGAAAAATTAACGTTAGAAGCACAATGACCGCTAAATTCACCGTAAATTTGATATCCAATATCGTTTTAACCTCAATTTTCAATAAGTGGATGTACTTTCTTTATTATGGACTCGAAAAAGCGCAGGCGTATAATATAATCAACGGAGCAAGAATAGTTAAAAACCTCGTGTTGTTTCCTCTTGAAGCAATACTCATCGTAACCGTTTTCACGTTTGCCCTTCCCGTTTTAACACGTTTAAAGCTTGTGGACAAAAACCTATGCTACCTTGAAAAGCCATCAACCAAACGACTTATTTTAGAGCTTGTTGGCTTCACGATTCTCTCAATTTCATTAATTCTTTTCTACGTCTTCTTCTTAAAGGACTTCATTGCAGGATTAGATATAAAAATTTGGTAAAAAATCCCACTCATCAGAGTGGGATTTTTTTACTTAAGGCTGAACAGGAAGAATAATACTTGCTCCATCACCTGACATAACGGTAGGAAGCTTACCATCCCATTTAGCGAGATATTCTATGTATTTGAGATAGTCAGTAATGAGCGCAATTTCCTCCGCAGATTTATCTGTGAAGTCGATTACATATTCAACAACCTCAACGCCATCATCGTCAACACCTTTTTCTTCAGTAACCTTAAAACCAAGCGCACGCGCTATTTCAACGGATTTAAGTTGAATTGAAAGCGCATCTGCACGAGAAAGCTCAACCTGTGCATCACGCTCTGCCTCTGCCGCGATGAGCTTTGCCTTAGCTTCACCCTCCGCCTTTTGAATAGCCGCCTTAGCTTCCGCTTCTGCTGCCGCAACCTTCATTTCGTTTTCATATTCTGCCTGAAGCTTTTTCTGCTCTGCAATCATCTTTTCTTCAACTGCCTTTTCAAATGCAGTTGAGAAATCAATGTTTGTAAGAACTACGGTTGAAACGTTAACGAAATATTCATCGGTAATTGCACTAATTATTACGTCCTCAACCTTGGGTGACATTGAAGCACGGTCGGAGATGATATCCATTGCCTTATAAGAAGACAAAACGGACTTTGTTTTTTCAACCGCAATCGCTTCAATTCGATTTTGAAGCGCTTCAAGCGAACCATATTGCTTTGCGATATCAATAGCATTTTCACTAGCAATCTGATACTGAAGTGTCATTGCGATTTCCATCGTCTGCGCGTCAGAAGAATATGCAGATGTCTTTATTTCAACGTTCTGCACCTTTGCATCATAGTAATCATACTGAGTAATGAGCCAAAGGTCAAAGTGCATACCTGCGCCCTTCACCTCTTTTGCTTCTCCCATCTGCTTAACAACGGCAACTTCACCGGTGTTAACGATGTGAATACTGAACGGTACAACTACCAAAACAAGCGCAAAAATAAGCGCAAGTGCGATTGTGAATACAGGTGTTTTACCTGTTGAACTGTGTTTTTTAACGGCAAGTACGATGCAAAGAAGACATAAAGCACCAAGGATTGCCGCCATAATGAGTGTCATCATAGTCTTAGTTTTTCCTTTCTTATTTGTTTATTGTTTGACGTAAAAACGTCGTTATAACTGTTCCAAAACACTTGCAACGCCAACGGAAAACAATGTTCCAAGAACAACGATTACAAAACCTATGGTACAGATTATAAGTGTCACTATTTTTTCACCTTTCCTTTCTTGATGTATTAATTATACACCAGAAAGAAAAATAAATAAATGAATAAAAATACAAAATTTAATACCTTATTTTGTCAAAAAGTGCAAAATAACTGATATATTTCTATATTTCAAATTTTGATTTGTAGGGATAGTTACAAAGATAAAAATTTTCGCTTTTTTGAAAAAAAGCTCGCAAAAAACTTTTAATCGTGTTATGATAAACAAATTTCGCGCAATGCGCGTGACTCGCAATCACACGCGCTCGTCACAAATGTTTCTTTGTTTTCAAGAAAACAAAGAAACTGCGCATTGCTACTTTGCACATAGCCGCTTTGATAGCAAAATGGCTACGTTGGGCATTAGCAAATCATAGATTTTCGAACTGCCTGCCAACAGTGAGAAAATCGTTATGTATTGTTTGATTTCAATCAAACAATACAATTTGCGCGGATTAAATTAACACTCACGATTAAAAAGTTTTGGGGTTATAGGGGGATTTTTCAAAATCCCCCTAAATTTTTTCTAAACTATCTTCTCCCCGATAAATACCAATTTATCAACATATGGCTTGGAAATCATAGTTAATATTAATTAAGAAAAAAGTATTGACTTTTTTTTGATTTGTTGATACAATATAAAATGAAATAGGATGGCAAAATGTTTGCTATTCAATCTAATTGCCTAAAAATTGGCAAGAAATGGAGAAATATTATGAACGTTTTAAAAGAATTATCTCTCATTGGTATTGTCCCCGTAATTAAAATTGACAGAGTTGAGGATGCTCTTCCTCTTGCAAAGGCACTTATTGACGGTGGTCTTCCCTGCGCGGAAATCACTTTCAGAACCGCAGCTGCAAAGGATGCTATTGCGGCAATTACTGCTGAATATCCCGACATGATCGTTGGTGCAGGTACGGTTCTTACAAAGGAGCAGGTTGACGATGCCATCGAGGCAGGTTCAAAATTCATCGTTAGCCCCGGCTTTAACCCTGAAATCGTTAAATATTGTCAGGAAAAGGGTTGCCCCATTATTCCCGGCATCAACAACCCCACAGGCATTGAGCAGGCTCTTTCCTTGGGTCTTACAACAGTTAAATTCTTCCCCGCAGAGCAGAGCGGTGGCATCAATATGATTAAGGCAATGAGCGCGCCCTACGGTGCGGTTACATTCATGCCCACAGGCGGTATCGGTCCTAACAACGTAAACGACTACCTCTCCTTCAACAAAATCGTTTGCTGTGGCGGTAGCTGGATGGTTAAGGCCGACATGATTGCGGCAGGTGACTTCGACGGCATCACAAAGCTCGTTCGTCAGGCGGTTGACACAATGCTCGGCTTTAAGTTTAAGCACATGGCTATCAACGATGTAAGCAAGGATGCGGCTGATTCTGATGCTAATGCTATTGACGGCATTTTCGGTCTTGGCACAAGAGGTGCAAGTGCTTCCACATTTGCTTCTGAATTCATTGAAATTATGCACGCTCCCGGCAAGGGCACACACGGTCACGTTGGCATTCAGACAAACAACGTTGAGCGCGCTGTTTATCACCTTGAGCGTCGCGGTGTTAAGTTTGATCACTCTACTGCTCGTTTTGACAAGGCAGGCAAGATGACTTTCATCTATCTTGCAGACGAAATCGGCGGTTTCGCGTTCCACATTTGTCATTAATTTTGTTGAAATTATAGATTGAAAGGAATTATTAAAATGAAAAGAGTTGTTACATTCGGTGAGCTTATGCTCAGACTTCAACCCTATAACTATGAGAGATTCGTTCAGTGCGACCACGTTGAATTCACATTCGGCGGTGGCGAGGCTAACGTTGCCGTTTCTCTTGCTAACTACGGTATCGACGCAGCATACGTTACTAAGCTCCCTGCACATTCAATTGGTCAGGCGGCTGTAAACAGTCTTAGAAGATATGGCGTTGACACATCTATGATCGTTCGCGGTGGCGACAGAGTTGGTATCTACTTCAACGAGAAGGGTGCTTCTCAGAGAGGTTCAGTATGTATTTATGACCGCGCTAACTCCGCTATTTCAAAGGCGGCAAGATCCGATTTCGATTGGGATGCTATCTTTGAGGGCGTTGATTGGTTCCACTTCACAGGCATTACTCCCGCTCTTGGTGAGAATGTTGTTGAAATCTGCAAGGACGCTTGCAAGGCGGCTAAGGCTCGCGGCATCAAGATTTCTTGCGACCTCAACTATCGCGGTAAGCTTTGGACAAGAGATCAGGCAAGAGCTGCAATGACAGAACTTTGCCAGTACGTTGACGTTTGCATCTCCAACGAAGAGGACGCAAAGGACGTATTTGGAATTGAAGCTGAAGCTACCGACATTTACGGTGGCAAGCTCAATCACGAGGGCTACAAGTCCGTTGCAAAGCAGCTTGCTGACAAGTTTAACTTCGAATACGTTGCTATCACTCTTCGTGAGAGCCATTCCGCGTTCGACAACGGTTGGTCTGCAATGCTCTACAACGTAGCAAATGACGAATACTGCTTCTCTAAGAAATACAACCTTCACATCATCGACCGTGTTGGTGGCGGTGACTCCTTCGGTGGCGGTCTTATCTACTCTCTCCTTGCAGGCAAGGACACTCAGGCGTCTGTTGAATTCGCAGTTGCAGCCTCCGCTCTTAAGCACTCCATCGAGGGCGACTACAACATGGTTACTCTTGCTGAAGTTGAAAAGCTCGCAGGCGGCGACGGCTCAGGTCGTATCCAGAGATAATTAAATAAAATTTAAAGGGAACTCGAGAGGGTTCCCTTTTTTGATTGGTTGAATTTATAGGGAGAAGATAGTTTAGTAAAGATTTAGGG
>JAZQUS010000140.1:0-4847 GCA_045631445.1 Eubacteriales bacterium | reverse complement strand
CTTTGCTATCAAAATAGTTTGTGTCTGTAGGGGAGGGGTTTTCCCTCCCGTTGATAAACAAACATATAAGTGCGGGTGCACGGAGTGCCCCCCTACGAAGATTGTGCGTAGCCATTTTGCTATCATACGGCTATAATTTATCAAAGTAAATTTTAGAAAAACACTATGTAAATAGTGGTTTTCGTAGTTTTGAAGGTTCGGCTCACACGTCGCGCTTGCGTGTAAGTGTGTGACGAAGTTTCAAAACCGATAATTTGTTCAAAAACAAATTATCGATAATTTACGCCGTCCCCCACACACCAATCGATTGTTTTGCCGCGCTTTTTCAAAAGCGCGCGCCCAAGCGGCGTGAGCGGTTTTGCTTCAACTAACTACCCCACAAATCAAAATTCAACCTCAATCCAACGAAATTTCTCTTTTATCAAGCGCCGCCAAGGCAAATTTAAGAGCAAGGGACGCCTTTTGTCGCTCGTTTTCATCGTCTGAATTAAGCAGAGGCAAAAGCTGACGATAAACCTCACCGCGTATTGTCAAATCCTTTTCGAGATGCTCAAGATCAAAGCTTTGAACACACTCGTTTTTGATTTGTAATAATAAAAGCTTACTAAACGCAGAATCATCTAAAATTCTGTTAATGTTGGGGGTGTAATCTGACGGAATTGAGCCAATAAGATAAACTCGAAGCGCGGTATTTTCTCCGTACCACTTAGCTTCAACCACCTTGCTAATTTCTCTAATAACGTCCTCGTCATTTGAAAGGGAAGTGATGTCTACGCGCTCAATTTCATAAGTCATTGAGGAAAGATTAACACGTTCAAGCTTTACCGCCTTCGTTTCGCGATCAATCTCAACTATGTAAGCGCCACCCTCACCAAGCTCATCAAAGCTTCGACCTTGTGGGAAACCGCTGTATGCGATAACCGAGCCACCGATTGAGAGTGGCTCACCCTTGATGTGAACGTGACCAAGCGCGGCATAAACGAAGCCGTGCTTGGAGATTGCCTGCGCACTCATTGGCGCGTATTTGGAAAAGTTAACGCCAATCTCTGTGTGAGCGCAGAGAAGATTTATATTTTCACTTGAAAGTGGAACTTCGTTTATTAATGGATTTTCCTCGTATCTGTCCGAAGAGAACGCGTAACCAAGAACGCTAATACCCAAATCATCAAAATCAAATCTGCCAAGCTCACTTGATGTGAAAACAAAAGCGTTTTCGGGCAAATCCTTGTCCGCATAAGTTCCGTTTTTGTTGTAGTAATCGTGATTTCCGGGAGCAATAACAACAGGACAAGCCGCGTCCTTAATAGCGCCAAAAACCACCCTTCTTGTTGCGGACGTGCAGAATGGGGTGTCGAATAAGTCACCCGAAATTAAAACGAGTTCAACTCTATTTTCCTTAGCAATTTTCATTGCACGAACAAAACATTCTCTGAGTTCTGCGCGACGCAAATCCGCCTCCACCTTGTCAAATCCTGAAAAGGCACTGTCGAGATGAAAGTCCGCCAAATGCATTATTTTCATTTATTTTTTCCTCCGTTTCGAAGTAGTAGTTGTATTCTTAATTTATTTTGTATTTGTATCTTCAAATTTTGATTTATCGCTCCGTTAGCCTTCTCCAGCGGAGAAGGGGGACCATTTATGGTGGAAGGGGTGCTTGCAGCGGGGGGACCGCGCTTTGCGTGGTGGATGAGGAGAGCAAAGTTTTAACAAATAATCGTCTTTCTCCGCTTAACATCGTTTGTTAACATAAAGAAATTACTTGAAAAATCAAGGTTTTAGTTTTTCGAGAAAGCCGTTAGTCTAACTAAATGGTGTTCTCCTCATCCACCATAAATGGTCCCCCTTCCCCGCTGGGGAAGGCATAGATAAATCCCAATTTCACATCAAATTCAAATTATCTCTAAAGCAAAACATCCCACACGGTAAGTGTGGGATGTATATGTAATATTCAAAAATTAAGCAACCTCAACAGTTCCGTCTTCCTTAACGGTGATGGACATACCGTCCTTAACGTAGTTGAGGAATTCCTCACCGAGAGAGTCAACAACTGCCATTTTTGCCTTTTCATCGTTGAGCCAAACGTCTGCAATTACAACGCCTGCGCCTGCAAGTGAGTCGATGGGCTGTGAAAAGAGCATAGCCGCGGGCTGACGTCCCATTGCGCATGCGCAATAGAGAACAAGACCACCCGTTGTTGAGCCGATTGTCTGTGGAAGGCAAAGTGCCTTGCCTGCCATCTGCTTATTATAGAGGTCGGGGTTATTCTGGTCACCACAGGTTGCCTTTTTATCGCCAAACTGAAGCGCGCCCTGGAATGAAGCAAGAGTGTTAAGACCTGCGTGAGAAACAACTGCTTCTGCAGTTACGTTGCCGGGAGCAACAATTCTACCTTTGAAAACCTTCATCTTACTGTACCCCCTTTGTGATTTGCTGAAGAATTTCTTCGTCAGTATAGTAACGAGCTGTTGTATATGTACGAAGCTTGTTAGAAGATGTGATTACGGGCATGGATTTGGAAAGAGGATTGTTCATATACATAAGAGGACAAATGTATGAGAGAACAACGCCTGTTGCCTTAAGACGAGCCGCATATTCTGTCTTATTGAACTCCTCGATAACTGCGGGAGCAGATGTGAATACTGTAGGAATAATAACCTTCTTGTTTCCTGCCGCTTCAAGTGCATCTTCAAGACGAACTGTCCAAGACTTGAGCTGTTCCAAGCTCATATGAGGACAACCCATAAAGCAAAGCTTGGGTTTAGCATCCTTGTTCTTCCAAATTACAGGATAGGAATCATAAATTCTTTGAAGCTCTGCGTCGTCGATAACGTATGTTTTTGCACCCTCTGCGATAAGGGACTCACCGAGTTCCTTTGCTTCGGGAGTGAGGTTATCAACGTGGTAAAGACCAACTGCACCGTTAGAAGCTGTAGCTGCACCGAAGTCCTTAAGGAAGGAGCAAGCCGCATCGTTAAGGTCATCACCGAGCCACTTGTCAAGTCCCTTGATGTAGGGAACGTCTTCCATAACCTTCATACCGATTGCAGAACCGAGAAGCTGAGCCTCGGGCTTCTTTGTTGTTTTGATTTCAACAACCCAAGTTGCCTTTCTGCCCTCGTCAGTCAAAAGACCGAAATAGGGAACATAGCCAACGATTGAACCCATGATATCAATGATACCGGAGTTTCTATTACATCTCGCGCCGAGAACGGAGTTTGCATAAACAACCGCACTTGATTCTGCCCAAGAGAGAATCTCACCCTTTTGTGGCTTGTTGCCAACCTGATCAAGATAGCAAGCGCAAGTGAACGCGTTTTTATCCATAAGACCAAGAGTTTGAAGCTGACCCTCATAGAAATCCTGCTTTGAGTACATAGCAACGTTGAAAACTATCTTCTGCAAGAGGTTTTGGGGAACGTTTGGATCAAGAGGACGGGGGTCGGCAGAGAATTTCTGCTCGGACACAACCTTAGCATCAATAAGCTGCTGCATAAGATCGAAAACAGGAGTCATCATCTTAAGACCGAAGCTTGTAACGAGGTGATTATATTTACTTGTTACGGGAACGAGCTTTTCTGCGCCAAAAAGTTCACCGTAACGAACTACTGTTTCCATAACCTTGGCAAGAGTTTCACCCTTTTCACCGTTGAGTATGGCCTGTTGTTCTTTAGTTAAAACCATATTTGAAAATTCCTTTCAATTAATAAATAGTAGACACTCGCCAAAGCGAATATCACTTGCAAAGCAAATTTCACTTGCGAAGCAAATATCACTGCAATGAAAATCCTTAGATTTTCATTGCAACATCCCACGCGCCCCAAATAACAGTTCTGAGGTTACCAACTGCCTTAGCATCACCGATAACGTGAACCTTCTTTGTAGCAATGGGTGCGGGAGTATAACCAACGGAGAAGATTACGCTATCATAGGGGATAGTTTCATATTCACCGTTCTTGTGCTTAACGATAACGCCGTGCTCGGCAATTTGATAAACGCCTGTTTCAAGATGAACGGGAACCTTGTTTGTCTTGAAGAAGTCACGAAGGTAGCTTGTGTTAGCAAGGCAGATACCCTTTGTAACGATGAGGTCGTCGAGCATTTCAACGATAACGGGCTTCTTACCCTTAAGGTAGAGGTCATAAGCAATTTCACAACCGGTAAGACCGCCGCCGATGATAACAACCTTTTCACCAACGGGCTTCTTGCCAAGGAGGTAATCAACTGCGTCAATAGCAACGTGGTGACCGTTGATATTGCTAAGTCTTCTTGCTTTAGCACCTGTAGCAACAATAATTTCGTCCGCCTTGAGTGACTTAACGTCCTTAATCTCTGTGTTGAGATGAATTTCAATGTTCGGATATCTTCTGATTTCTCTATTATACCAAGCAATAAGGTCACGGTCCTTTTCCTTGAAGGAGGGAGCAGCTGCTGCGATAAATACGCCGCCGAGCTTATCGGTTTTTTCATAGAGAGTAACCTCGTGTCCGCGCTTAGCAAGAACGATAGCGGCTTCCATACCACCGATACCACCACCGATTACGGCAACCTTCTTTGCCTTTTTAGCGGGCTTGAGTTTATATTTCTTTGACTGCATTGTTTCAGGGTTAAGAGCGCAACGAGCAAGACCCATTGTGTCAGTAAGGTCCTGAGTATTTGCGTGACCCTTTGAGGAAGAGAAGTTGAAGCATCCACTATGGCAGCAGATACAGGGCTTAATTTCCTCAAGTCTATCTTCAATAAGCTTTGTGATCCATTCGGGGTCAACAAGGAATTGACGCGCAATACCAACGCCGTCGATTCTTCCTTCTTCAACTGCCTTAGCACCAACCTCAGGATCCATTCTACCT
>JAZQUS010000139.1:0-53564 GCA_045631445.1 Eubacteriales bacterium | reverse complement strand
AGCGGATGAGCCAGCTACAACCCAAGATTGAGTTGAAGATACTGCACTTGCTGTCATAGCAAAAACTGCTGTAAGCATTGCCAAAGCAAGTACGAGAACTAAAATTTTGCTTAACTTTCTCATAAAAATTAAGTCCTTTCTAAAAAATTTATTAAGTACTAAATGTACCCAATATGAATTATACCACCTTTATATCATTAAATCAATAATAATTTTGCTTATATATATATTTTCATTATTATAAACAAAATCCAATGTAAAATTTTAAACAAATTAAACAATTTTTTCCTGTGTTCATATACCATACAAACAAGCAAGGCGGATGCCTAAGCATCCGCCTTGTAATCATATTGAATTAATGATTATTTAAGAAAACCGAGCAAGAGTGTTGCAATAAATTCCATCAATTTCTTGAGGAGTGTTACAATCGCATGAGCAATAGACTGAAGGAACATTTCAACTGTGAAAGTTGAGCCATCCTGACCGTCTTCACCCTTATCACCCTGTTCACCCTTATCACCTGTAGCTTTTACGCCAAGAGATGTCCAAGTTTCACCATTGTCATAGGAAACTTCCCACTCATTAGTTTCAGGATTAATTCTAAGTTGAGGTGTGATACCGTCTTTTCCGTCTTCACCATCGTTTCCGTCGTTACCGTCAGAACCGTTGGAGCCATCATTACCGTTCGATCCGTTAGCACCTTGAATGTTGCCAAGATCGGTCCAAGTTTCGCCATTGTTATAGGAAACATGGAGATGTCCGTTTTCAATCTTGAAGAGAGGTGTAACGCCATCTTTTCCGTCTTCACCATCTTCTCCGTCCTGACCGGGTTTGCCGTCTTCACCGTCTTCGCCATCCTGACCGGGCTTACCGTCTTCACCGTCTTCACCCTTGATATTAGCAAGCTCTTCCCAAGTTGCTCCATTATCGTAAGATACGTAAAGAACGCCGTTTTCAACCTTCAACTGAGGTGTGATTCCGTCTTTTCCGTCTTCTCCGTCCTCACCATCCTGACCGGGCTTTCCATCTTCACCGGGTTTACCGTCAACACCGTTAATGTTACCAAGAGATGTCCAAGTAGCTCCGTTATCGTAAGATACATAAAGAACTCCGTCTTCAAGCTTCAAAAGAGGTGTATTACCATCTTTTCCATCTTCACCGTCTTCGCCATCCTGACCGGGCTTACCATCTTCACCCTTAACAGGTCCAAGGTCTTCCCAAGTCACGCCATTATCGAAAGATACAAAGAGATTACCATTTTCAACCTTAAATGAAGGTGTCTTTCCGTCTTCGCCGTCAGTACCGGGCTGACCATCGTTACCGTTTTCACCATCAGTACCGGGCTTGCCATCTTCACCAGTAACATTGCCAAGGTCTGTCCATGTTGCTCCGTTATCGAAAGATACCCAAAGGTGTCCATCTTCGAGCTTGAAAGAAGGTGTCTTACCATCTTCTCCATCAGTACCGGGCTGACCATCGTTACCGTTTTCACCATCCGTACCGGGCTTGCCATCTTCTCCATCTTCACCCTTAACTGTGCCAAGGTCTTCCCATGTAGCACCATTATCGAGTGAAACGAAGAGATTATCGCCTTCGAGTTTGAACATAGGCTTAATTACTACAACAGTACCAGAACCATCAGTACCACCAACGATACCAAGATCTTCCCATGTTGCGCCATCATCATAAGAAACGAAGAGATGTCCGTTTTCGAGCTTCAATTTAGGTGTCTTGCCGTCTTCGCCATCAGTACCTTCTGCCTTAACGCCTGTATTGATGCCGTCAATCCACCAATAACCATCCTGAATATAAGGGATAGTTGCTTCTTCCATTACGCCAAAGATTACGTTACCGTTTTCATCTGTACCGCCGAGAACCTTGAATCCATCAGTAGCCCACTCAGAAACGTCAACTGTAAACTTACCACCGCTAATTTCAAGAGTTGCTTCTCCATCCTCATCAGCTTCGTCTACGTAAACGTCACCCTGAATGTTACCACCTGTGATATAACCTGTACCACCTACGATACCTTCATAGCTTGGAAGATCATTGTTCCAATAGTAAATTTGAAGTGCACCGTCATCTTCAGTTGCGCCTGTATTTACGATTGTTCCACCCTCAATATTAAGAGTACCGTAAACACCAACCGTAACCTTCTTGTCTGCGCTGATTGTTCCCTCACCCTTAATTGTAAGAGTCTGGTTAACACCAACGAATACAAGAGGATAACCTGTATTATAGTTATAATCCTCCGCAGGAGAAATGCTATAACCATTGAGATCGAGTGTAATATCACGAGCAACTTCGCCCATGTTTACTACTGCTCTTGTTTTTGCATATTCTTGTGCTTTAATATCAAGATACTTTGATACCTTAACGTCAGCAACGAGCTTGATTACGTCTCCGCTTACAGCTGCATCAAATGCTTCCTGAAGTGTTTCATATTTAACTTCACCAATCTGCGCTACTGCAACCTTTGCAGGAATTACTTCCTGTGCAACGAGAACTTCGTTACATACTGAGCAATGCTTACCTTCAGTGAGACCTGTAGATGTAAATGTAGGAGCTACAGCTACATCAACCACTACAGTATGACCAAGTGCTGCAACTTCATCTGCAACATATGTGTAGCCACAAACCTTACATGTGTATGTTGTGTAACCACCGTTCAAGCAATCAGGAGCAGTTACCTCAGCATCATAATCGTGACCGAGAGCCGCAACCTCATCATCTGTGTAAGTATAAGCACAAACCTTACATGTGTATGTTGTATAACCATCGTTTACACAATCAGGAGCAGTTACTACTGCATCATAATCGTGTCCGAGAGCCGCAACCTCATTGCTTTTGTATGTATCACCACAAACGCATGTATATGTTGTGTAACCTGCTGCCGTACATGTAGGATCTGTTACCTTTGATTCATATTCGTGTGCGCCAACTACGTAAACACCATTAGTAGCAATTGCGTGAAGTTTACCCACGAGTTTGTTTGAATATGCACCATCATTGTTATGATTTGCAGGGTTGAATGCTACAAACTCACCACCGTAAACATTAATTACACCGAGAACACTCTCTGCTTCGTTAACGTCGAGAAGGAATCTCATTGAGTTGTACAATTCTTTTGCCTCGTAACGACCGGCGTTAATGTTAACGATTGCGCCGCGTGTTGCATAAATTGTTGTACATCCATCTGATACGAATGTACCGTTTTCAATAGTTACTACTGCTCCGTCGATTGCAGAAATTACTTCTACAAATTCACCTTCGCCTGTAGCAAGCATTGTACCATTACCTGTAATTGTTACCTTTGCATCATTCTTTGCCAAAAGAACTTCTACAATCTTTGCTTCATAAGAAGCATTGATTGTTTTGCCGTTAAGGTCAAGAATAAGTTCAAGTCCGTCAACCACAATAGAACTTGTGAGATTAATATCAACAAGAACTACTACTTTTTCTCCATTTGCAGCATTTACTGCTTCCTGAAGTGTTGTATATTTTTCTCCGTTTACAGTTGCTACTGCAACAAGAGCAGGAACTTCGTCGCGATATTCTACTTTACCGCAAGAACATTTGTATACTGTATAACCCTTTGCATCAAATGTAGGAGCTACTACTTCACCTGCAACGTAGTTATGAACAAGTACCTTTTCTCCGGCTGTCAATGTATGACCGTTAAGGTCGATCTTGATCTGACAAGAATGTTCAAGCTTTTCAACTGTAACATCAGACATAAGTTTGATTGTATCGCCATTTTTAGCAAATTCAATCGCATTCTCAAGAGATGTAAATCCGTAATAGTAGTTAGAGCCTTCATAGGTTATAACTGCTACGATAACCACAACTCCATCTGTTGTACCATCAATTGTTACAGTACCGTTTTCCGCACCGTTTCTACCCTTAACGGAGTCAGAGCCTTCGGCTACGTTAATTGTAGTATTTGTAGCAACGATTGAACCACCGATTGCATCTTTATTAAGGCTAAGAGCCGCGTAAGCTTCACCTGCAGTGGTATTGTTGTCGTTGCAATTGATTATAGACTTATCAATTGTTACCTTAGCGCCTGCAGCTGATACGTTTACAGTGCAAAGACCTGTAAGTGTTGAGTTATTAATTGCTACAACTGCATTAGGTGCAGAGCTTGCAATATTAAATGTGTAGTTAGCAGCTGTTGCAGTTACATTTTCAATAACTACGTTAGTTGCATTTTGAATTACGTTGAATGCACGCTCACCGCTTGCAACAACTGTAAGATTCTTAATTGTTACACCATTAGCACCACTAATGTTAATTGCACGAGTTGCTTTTGATGTAATTGTATGTCCACCGCCTACAAGAACCGTGGGCTTACCAATTACGATAATTTCAGAAGATGTAATATCGGCATTAAGAAGGATGTTTCCGCCGTTCAAAAGAGCCGCCTTAAGCTCATCAAGTGATTCAACCACTGTGTAATCAGGATCAAAATCACCACAAGCTGTACACTTACCATCAACGAAGCTATGAACGTGAACGATAATCGTTCCGTTTTCGTCGAGCTCGTAACCATCTGCTACCCATTTAGAAACATCAGTTGTGAATGTACCACCACTAATTTCAAGAGATGCAGAACCGTCTTCATCGGGTTCATCAACCCATACGATACCCTGAATATTACCACCTGTAATATAACCTGTACCACCTACGATACCTTCGTAGCTAGGAAGATCATGGTTCCAGTAGTAAATATCAATGGCAGCATCATCTTCGTTTTTGCCTTCATTTACGATTGTACCACCTTCAAGGTGAAGAACACCGTAAACGCCTATTGTTACCTTCTTAACTGCGCTGATAGTTCCTTCACCCTTAATTGTAAGAGTTTGGTTGATACCAACGAATACAAGAGGATAACCAGAGTTATAATTATATCCATCTGCAGGAGTAATTGTGTGACCGTTAAGATTAAGTGTAATAGCTCTTGCTACTTCACCTGCGTTTGCCGTCTTAACATCAAGATACTTAGATGCCTTAACATCCGCAAGAAGTGTAATTGTATCACCATCAACTGCCGCATCAAGCGCTTCCTGAAGTGTTTCGTACTTAACGTCACCTATTTTAGCAGCTGCCACAAGAGCACTTCCCTCTGTTGTTCCACAAGCAGAACATGTCTTAGGAGCATCAAATGTAGCGTCAACCCACTTGTGACCGAGAGCATCAACCACTGTTTGAGCTACCTTGTGGTCACATCTTGAGCAGTGTGAACCCTCTTTCAAACCTGTAGCTGTACAAGTGGGAGCTACTGCCTTATCAGTTACCATATTGTGACCGAGAGCGTCAATCACTTTCTTGCCCTCGATGTAATCACATCTTGAACAATCCTTATATGCGGTATAACCTGCATTTTCGCAATCTGCATCCTTGCCTGCTACATCCTTGAGATCGTGGCCAAGTGTCGCTACAAGCTCTGCATTACATACTGTACATACCTGTGCAGTTGTACATGTAGCTTCTGCGCCAGGAGTATGAGTTGTAGTTCTTTCTTCACCACATTCATTACATGTTGTATCACAAGCATTGTCGTATGTGTGTTCACATTTAGCTTCAGCATACACCTTAATGCTATCCATACGAACCTGAGCAGTAAGTTTAGCAATAGTATATGTATCAACTGACTCTGCAAAAACAACAGTAACCACCTTACCACTAACTGTAGCTGTGGCACCTATAGAATTCTTCAGTGCATTAGCATAATCTGTTGAATTACAATGAAATTCTATCTTTGTCATACTGGGGTATTCAATAACAAGATTGGAACTCGCATAGAAACGAACAGGATTACTAGTATCTGCAACATTAGAAGTAGAACTTCCCTTATTGTTTGTAACGATAATTCCGTCTTTTTTCCAAACCTGTTTACTTGTAGTTAATTCAGTACGATATGAAGTATTATTAAACGAAATAGTTACTTCAATAGGTTCTTTCTCAGCACAAACTGAACACTTACCATCTGCATAATTATGTCCAAGAGCTGCGATGCTTGCAGTTTTAACATCACCACAAGTCTCACAAGTAGATGTCTTAACACCTGCTGTTGTACAAGTTGCAGCGGTTGTAATTTTTTCTACATAAGAGTGACCTGTTGCGTTAACTTCGCTATCAATATAAGTATCACCACATTCTGTACAAGTATGTGTTGTATAACCCTTTGTTGTACATTTAGGAGCAGTTACAACTGATTCATAGTTGTGTTCACAAGCTACTTCACTCAATGTGCAGTAGTATGTTTTTTCAACAGTGGTACTCTTCAATACAAAGAAAGCAAGATTCTGATTCTTTATGTTATCATTTACTGTAGTATAGCATCTCCAGTCTTGAGAGTTGTACACACCTATATATCTATTTTGTCCGATGTGAGTCAAATAGTAACCACTACCATTAGCTGATGTTGTCTGAGTTATTTTAAATGTTTTGCTGGCATTTGTTCCAACACGAAGACCATTATTTGTATTGGTTGCATAAAGCCACTTGTCCGTTTTTCCATTAGGATAAATTATATATGCATCCTTAGAACCGCCAATATTCCACTGAATAGTGGTGGCAACGCTGCTTGTAATCACACCATTTGATACAGTAATCTTTACAGCTGTAGGTGCACTGCTAGTTCCGTTATTATTAGAAATAGCATAATATACACCACTACTATTCTTCATAGTAATAACTACAATATCAGTAGACTTTATGTTAGAAATATCAGTAAGCTGGTATTTAGATTCGCCCTGTTCTTTTACGATATGCGTATAAACCGCATAAAGCACCTGAGCATCCCCAGTATATTTACTGCCTGCGTTTAAAAGAACAGGAATTGTTTTAGTATCATCAATTGTTGTTTCAGACCAACCTGCGAACGTGAATCCATCTGGTGCGCCTGCTGTTGGAAGAACGTTTCCTGCACCCATTTCAACAGGTTCAACTCCATCAGGAACGGAGAAAAGCACGTCGAGAGGCGCCACATAATCAGGATCCACTGCTCCGCAAGTGCCACAAGTGCCTTCACTGAAGCTATGTCCTTTTGCAACAACTTCTGTCTGCGCAAGTGTTACTTCACCACATACTGAACACTTCTTACCTTCTGTAAGACCTTTTTCAGTACAAGTAGCAGCCTTACCAGCAATAGCTACTTCTGTGTGAGCGAGTTTAGCAACAGTCTTTGTTTCACGACTGAGCTCTGCGCTACATACTGAACACTTAACTACGCTATCATAAGATCCTGCAGCCTTACATGTAGCCGCAACTTCGTTTTCCTTAACCGCAGCACCTGCTGTGTGCTCCTTGAGAGCGATTGTTTGTTGTGCAAGTGTTACTTCACCACATACTGAGCACTTCTTACCATCCGTAAGACCTGTCGCAGTACATGTTGCATCCTTGCCTGCTACAGTTACTTCTGTATGTCCTTTAGCAGGAACTACTTCTTGAGCTACCTTGTGGTCACATCTTGTGCAATGTGAACCTTCAGTAAGACCTGTGCTTTCGCAACCAGGAGCTACTGCAGCATCTGTAACCATATTGTGACCAAGAGCCGCAATTGTTTCTGTTTTAGTTGTTCCGCATCCTGTTACTGTACAAGTGTAAGTTTTAACACCAGTGGTTTCACAACCAGGAGCAGTTGTTTCTGCGCCTGCATTCCAAGTGTGAGCGCCATCAGCATCAGCTCTTGTAATGGTAAGTTTACCCGAAACAAAACTAAATGTGTATGCTCCACATTTAGTAACAGTCAACTTACAGTCACCACCAGTTTGTGTAAATGACAAATTTGCTTTTGTATCAGTTATGGATGTAGAACTTCCCCACCAACTTCCGCTACTACTATTAATTTTAAATTTGTATTCACCTTTTTGTAGATTAATTGTTGTGGTGAGTGTAGTACCAGAAAACACCATTAGATTGGCATCTCCCCAACTATTAAAATCACCCTTCAAATAGTACGTCAGGGTAGCCCAAGAACCTGCACCGTTACTCCAAGCCCCATCTGCAACTGTATAACAATCCTTGCCATCAGTAGGGATAGTAAGGTCATTTGTTTGATTCCAAACATTTCCCCAAGCAAGACCTGCCGTACTAGAACTCATTCGACAGAAAATAACACTAGGATAGGTTTTATTGGTTGGAACAGCAACCTCATAAATACCATCTCCGTTAGAGTCTGTCATTCTAACCCATGTTTCACCATTACCAAAGAAATAAGCAGCAAATCCAGCTCCATTGGAAGTCCAGTTGCTATTTGGATCTAAGTAAAGTGTTTTGGGTTGCGCCGCACTTGCATTGAAGCCCAAAGACGAGATTGCGGTTATCATCGTCATCAAAACAAGCACGAGAACTAAGATTTTACTTAACTTTCTCATAAAAATTAAGTCCTTTCTATAGATTTTTATTAGCACATATAGTGTACCGATTTTCATTATATCACTATTATTATAATAATACAATAGTTTTTAAGAAAAAATATCCAAAGTTCACAAAAAAATCCATTTTTGTGCAAAAAGACAATAAAAAATGAACTACATATTAATTATAGTGACAAAAAAAGAACCGAGATTTCTCTCGGTTCTAAAATTTTATTCAGTTACTTCACCATCAGGTGTCTGTTCACCATCAGGTGTTTGTTCACCATCGGGTGTCTGTTCACCATCGGGTGTGGTAGTTTCTTCCTCACCCCAATAGAAGAAAGGAACATCTGCACCGATTACTGTTTTCAAATCAGCGATAATCGTTTCTTGATCTTTTGCAAACTCCTGAAAAGCAAGATATCCGCCACCGCCAACGCAAGCAATCCAAAGGATAATAGCAACAAGTGAAATAAATATTTTACGCATCTCCATTACCTCCTTCGTTCATTTCGTCATCGGGTGTAGTATCATCCGGTGTGGTGTCATCAGGTGTACTATCGTCAGGTGTACTATCATCGGGCGTAGCATCATCGGGATTAGTATCATCCGGTGTACTATCATCCGGTATAGTATCGTCGGGTGTGCTGTCATCAGGTGTGCTATCATCATTTTTATCATTCAACTTATCAAGCAAGCCCTGAATCTTTGTAAGGAAGTCGTTCATAAAGCCTTCGTAAGAATCGACAGTCACCTCGGTAACATTGCCCTCTTCGTCAGTCACTTCATAAGTATAGCTTTCGCCACTCTTGATTAAATCAAGCTTTGTCAAAAGACCGTCCTCACCGTAAAGCATTGTGCTTGTCATAATCAAACTAAGCTTTTCATTACCCAAAAGCGCTCTGATTAATGTATCAGGAAGATTTTTAAAGCATTCGATTTCAGCCATATTGTCAAGCAACGCGCCAAGCTCGGAGAGTATGTCAAGCACCGCGCTCAAATCACTACCACCCAAAAGTCCACTCAAAGCGTCACCTGTATTATCAGTTGTATCACTGAGCTCAATTGCTCCCGTCTGATCTCCAATATTTCCAATGAAATCAATAAGCTTCATCACAATACCCGCAAGCTTCTGAGTATCTTGTGCCTTAACGTTATCGTCATCCCAAGCACCGAAATTAAGTGAGGCATTAACATCCTCAAGAGTAAGACCCTTGTAGTCGTATTCCTTGGTTTCGGATGCCGCGAGAATAGCATTGATTAATTCAACGGAATTATCGTCAATATAACTTTCCGATTCAGAAAGAATCATATTGTAATTTGAAAGAGCATTAAAGAACCATGCATTGTCAATCTCGGTTGCTCCATCAGTTTCCTTGTGAGCAGAAGCAGCTGCAATTAAATAGTTAACAAAGTTCGTATAAGGAGATACTCTTCCCTCATAATCCGCTTTGTTTGTTTCATCAATTTCCACTATGGTAATAGCATCAAAGAGAGCTCTGAAGGGTATCTTATCAAGAGCATCATCAATATTAAGATCGGGAATTTCATCATCCTCAAGATCACCAACGTTAGTGATGTCGTCAAAGTTCATATCACCGAAGCCATTGGAAATCAAATCAATAATATCATCAATGGTGATTGCGTCAGTGTTGCAAACGTAGAGCTTACCGTTGATACGAATACTCAAGCAAGCGCTCGTCTTATCCTCACCTGCAGTCAAAAGAGGCTTTTGAACACTGTTCCAACTCATAAAGTATGTCATGAATGGAGTAAATTCCGAAAATCTTGTTTCGGTTTCTTCTAAGCATTCAGTAGCATGATCTGCCAAATCAATAGCCTTTTGAGCCATCACTTCACCCTGTGCAAAGAGATTTTTACCATCCTGGATAAGCTTCTGGCTTCTTTGGGTAAGAGAATCAATCTGATCATTAAGACCATTTCTCTTTGCAGTCAATCTTTCCAATTCAGAGTTATATTCTTCAGGTGTCTTGTTACCTAACTGATACTCAACCTCAAGTTCTGCAATCTCAGTAATAACAGCCTCGATTTGATTCTTTACACTTTCAATATCGTTTTTGAGTGCATTACCTTGATTTTCAAAGCTTTCACCCTGCGCCTTGAGTTCTTCCGCCTCATCCTTAAGGTGTAAGCCCTCATCCTTGATAATTTCAACTACGCGAAGAGAATCAATGATGTACTCCAAGATACTAACGGTTTTAGTTCCTGCAGTTCTTTCTGCTTCAAGAATGCTAAGCAAATCATATAAGCCATCATATTCTTCACCCTCAAAGAACTCACCATCACCTTCCAATTCTTCGGTGAAGTATTGAATCATAAATCTGTGAGTTTCATTAGAGTAGGTCAATTCACTCTTAACGGCATCCAAATCTGCCTTTTCTTCATCCGTAAAGTCAGCTAACAAGCTTGTCTTAACAGCTGTCAAATCCAATTTTTCTTCGTCTGTGAATTTAGCCAACAAGCTTGTCTTTTCCGCTTCAAGCTCATTTGCTTTTTCATCGGTCAATTCGGGATTAGTCAAAAGAGTATTTATTTCATCAATTCTGTCAATATTGGCAATTTTCTCAAGCTTTGCAAGTTTTTCGTTGTTAGCAACAAGAGCAGCTTTTCTTTCCGCTATCTGCGCTTCAACGTTTTCGATTCTACCTGTAACGTAAGCAATTTTACCTTCGTTTATCTCATATTCCGAAGCAGCAACAAAGAATTTTTGAATTTCCTCGCGCTGTGTTTCGGAAAGAACTTCAGAATCCTTCAATGCCGTAACGAACTGGGAAACAAATTTATCATAAGCATCCGCATCGTTTTCGGGCAAACCAAGATAAGGAGTAATCATACTGATACCCGCTGTAAAGAGTCCCTCCATTGCGGGTCTATATCCGCTAAGACCGGAAAAAACAACTATAAGGTCATTCAAAAGAGCCTGATCCTCAAGCAACACTTGCATATTGTTTTGAATTAATCTTGCAAGCAATCTATTGTGCTTAACAACCACCACAACCACATCCGAAACGGTATTGAGATCCTTTGCAATAATTTCAGGATCAACAATATAGTTAACCGTTCCATCCTCGTTGGGCTCGCCTTCCTTCATATAAACGCCAATCATATTAGCTAAAAGCGTATCAATAAGCGTTGGAGTATTCTCATCGGTCGCCTCACCCTTCTTAAGCAAGCTCTCCAAGAAAGAATCAACCGTTTCGTTATTTGCAATAAATCCGGCTATCTTATCAATGGATTGAAGATATAAAGGATGGTTGAGCATAGCCTCCATATCATCCTCAACGCCGTGTATCTCATCATCATAAGTATAGTTAACGTCAAGCAAAGCGCACGCAAGTCTCAAGGTGTGAGAAAGATAGTGCTTTGCAACCTCGTTTGCATAAATGGGCTCTTCATTATATCTGCCAACTATCGCACCCTGCTGAACGCTGTTGTTGAAAAGGTTGATGATGCCCAAGTTCTCATAAGTTTCAATAACGAAGCTTTCTTTGTAATCCTGAACGATATATTTATCAATGAATTTTACTGCATTGTAAATTCTAGTTCCCTTAACCTCGGCGTCTTCAGAATATTCGTAGCTAACGCCGTCATAGAGAACGCTATCAGTAACGGTTGAAATCATATTCATCCAATAAAACATTGGTATGAAGTTGATAGCGCAAATAAGAAAACCACACACAGCACCCGCGAGAATGGATATCGCCTTATGCTCACCGCTTTCTCTATAATAGCCCTGTCTCTTTCTTCTCTTCTTTTCGGCTTTAACGCGCTTTTCAACCATATCCTCGATTTCATCATCATCAAGGGGTTCGTATTCTTCCATAACAGCTTCCTGCTGTTCCTCAGGAAGAGCATCTATAATCTGACGATTTCTTGCCTCATTTTCGCGAATAGTCTGCGCAAGTCTTTGCTTTTCAGCACGAATCGCCTCTTTAAGCTCTTTCTTTTCACGCTTAAGTGCTTTGTTTTTGAAATACTTTTCAATCCATCTAACGTAAAGGAGCTTTGAAATCACGAAAACAAGATTGAAAACAAGCACAAAAAGCGCGGGAGCAAGCAACGCGGCAACGGTAGGCACCGCACCCTTAATCATTTCAGGTATTTGCGAAGCCATATCAGCCGGGATAGCCTGACCAAGCAATGCGGTCAATTTCTCCTCGTTGTTTTCTAACACCTTAGTCATTACGTTTGAAAAAAGACCACCTTTGTGTAAAATAAAAGTGATAACGAATGAGATAGGAATTGCAATCAATGTCAAAACGTTATTCATCATTGGTTTTTTGATTGCTCTCATCACCTGCCAAACCATTGTGGCGGCGAAGAATCCCAAAATAATCCACTGTAACATAAATGCCTCCAATTTAGTGTATTTATACAATTCCAAGATAATATTACCACAACGCAAACAAAAATGCAAGTGGTAAATCAAATTTATTATTAATAAATAATAAAATTTTTAGGATTTTTTAATCAAAAATCCATTTTTGAGATGTTTTTCTTTATTTTGGCAATTTCCTTCATCATTTTGAAGGCATCCTTGATAACATTCACCTTAGATTCTCTGTGATTTATAATTTTAGCAGGAAGCTCATAAATCTTCAACTTCATTTTTTGAGCAATCAAAATCACTTCAAGATCAAAAGCAAAATTATTGGTTTTGCACAAAGAGAATATTCTTCTTCCCTTTTCTCCGATAAATGCTTTGAAGCCACATTGAGCATCAGATATTTTTATTCCACCAAACAAGTTCAAAACCTTGATATACGTCTTAGAAGCAATCTTGCGTATAAGGGTATAGCCCTCATATCCCTCCTTGTGCTTTGCACGTGAGGCAACCAACACCGAATGCTCACCTCTATCCATTATTTCAACCGCTTCCCTAATCACTTCAACACCGTAAGCAAGATCGGCATCGGTGAAAATCACTATATCTCCGTTCGAAGCAAGAACACCGTGACGCACAGCGCAGCCCTTGCCCTGATTTTTTTCATATCCAACCACCAAAACATTTGGCAAATCAAGATTTTTAACAATATCCGCAGAACCGTCGCGACTACCGTCGTCCGCGAAAATAATTTCAAAATCGTCCCCAAAATTTTCACTCATATATCCGTAAAGCGTGCGCGCGGTTTGCTCAATGATTGAGCTTTCATTATACATGGGCACGCAAAGTGAAATCTTCATATCGTCATTTCCTTTCTGTAAACAAAAATGTTAACCTCAACCTCGGTTTCAAGTGAGGTAAGTGCATAGAGCTTTTGCATATCCTTCTCGCTCGTTCGATAGCTGTATGGAGTCATTGAAAACAAGCTTCGTATCTCCTCAGCGTTCTGCAAGGAAATCGTATATGAAAGATTATGCTTTGATTCTAATTTCATATTTTTCGGCATATCCGCGCGATCTTCATTTATATGTACTTCATCATAAATGGCGCGTTTGAGTCCGTAAAGATGATTTTTTCCTGCCGCAACGATAACCAATCTGCCATCTGGTTTTAATATTCTTGCAAATTCGTCCTCTGCACAAGGTGCAAAAATATTGGTAATAGCATCAGCCCCACCATCACAAACAGGCAAATTATATATGCCACCAACGAAGAAGCGAGAATTGGTTAAACCGCTCCTTTTTGCAGACTTGGAAGCAGAAATAATAGCCTCTTTTGAGAGGTCAAAGCCATATGTCTGCGCTCCCGTTTGTGAGGCAATATTATTGGTATAATAACCTTCACCGCAGCCCGCGTCAACAACAAAATTCTTCTTGTCAAGATCGGATAAAATCTCACAAACCTTGTCAGAAATGGGTTTATAATTACCAAGATTTAAAAACTCCGTTCTTGCTCGCACGGCGGCTTTATCGTCTCCTCCCGTTGATTTACCGGGGCAAAGATTTGCATGACCGTGAGCAGATATATCAAAGCAATGTCTTTTTATTCCATTACAAAAATAACTTTTTTCTTCCCTGTGTAAAGCATTTTTACACACGGGACAAACCAAAATTTCACTAATATTCATAAAATCTCCAGCTCTAAAAACAATTAAATTTAATTATATACCTAAATTGTGAACTATTTTTGAACAAAAACACTATTAATAAACTGTGAACAAACCTTGAACAAATATAAATAAAATTTTAATATTTTTTATAAATAAAAAATATTAAAAAAATTTAGTGAAATCCCTTGAAAAAAGTGTACTTTTAAGCTATAATTTATATATACCAAACTATCGGAGGAATATTATGCTTGAATTTATCAAAAACGAGCTTCAAAAATTTAATATAGAGCTCGTGTCCTCTATCTCACTTGACAAATGCAAGATCACGCGCCCATATCTTCTTGAAAGATATGAAATTGATAGCGGATCAGCAGTGATTTTCGCCGTTCCTTATTTAACGAAATTTAGCGCGGGTAATCGTAATATTTCCTCTTATTCCGTGAGTCGCGACTATCATCTATTCTTCTCAAATTTATTTGATACGCTTATTCCAATCTTAAAGGAAAAGTATCCAGGCAACAAATTTGTAGGCTTCACCGATCACTCTCCCATCAATGAAATACACGCAGCGGCTCTTTGTGGTCTTGGAGTGATCGGCAAAAATCATTTACTTATAACCGAAAAATATTCCTCTTACATATTCATAGGTGAAATAATTACAGATACAATTCTTCCCTCATCCGCAGGTGAAATCAAGGAGTGCATAAATTGTGGAAAATGCCTTCTCTCTTGCCCGATAAATATGCAAGTTGAGAATTGTCTTTCCGCCCTAACTCAAAAAAAGGGTGAGCTTAACGACATCGAAAAGGAAGCAATAAAACTACATAATTGCGCATGGGGATGCGACAGATGTCAGGAATGCTGCCCCTACACAATCAAAGCCAAAAGCAACGGAACAATATATTCAAAAATCGATTTTTTTAACGAGAATTTAACACCAATACTTACAACCGAACTTATTGAAAATATGTCAAATGAGGAATTTAAAAGCCGCGCATATTCTTGGCGTGGCAAAAACACTATAATTAGAAATATTGAAATTCTTGAAGGAAAGGAGCACTAACTTGATACATTTTATTTATGGTCCTTCGGGCTTTGGCAAAACTCACACACTTTTTAAATATCTTGAATCTGATGTTAATAATGGCAAAAGAGCTTTTTTCATCGTTCCTGAGCAGGAAACGGTTGCGGTAGAACGTCAAATCGTATCCACATTCCCCGCCTTTGCTCAGCTTGACGTTGAAGTGCTTAACTTTTCTCGTCTATGCAACAGAATTTTTAGAACATATGGCGGACTTTCCTATAATTCTGCAACAAAGCCACAAAAAGCGCTCATTATGTGGAACACCATTAGAGAGCTTTCTGCACAGCTTGAGGAATATCGTGAAACCGACGTTAATGATTTCTCACTAACACAAAAAATGCTCTCTGCAACGCAGGAACTTAAGGCGTATTCAGTTTCACCTGACAAACTTGAAAAATCCACTGAAAAAGTTGATAAAAACTCGTCTCTTTACGGAAAGCTTCGCGACATTTCACTAATTTATTCCGCATATACAAGTCAACTTTCAGAATATTTTTCGGATAATCAAGATGATATTTCTAAAACTCTTGAAATACTAAAAAATAATAACTTTTTTGCAAATTCAAACGTTTATCTCGACTCATTTGCGGGCTTTACAAAGCAGGAATTTGATCTCATTTTCAAAATGGGAGAGCTTTGCGATGAGCTTTATATCACACTACCGCTCCCCTCTCCGAATGATAATTCTATTCATCTCGACTCCCTTCGTCAAACGACAACAAGATTGAAAAAGAATCTTGATAAATCGAACTATGATGAAACATACTTAACTGAAAACAAAAGAACCGAAAACGCAGAATTACAGTATTTACAAAACAATATATGGAATTTTGAGGCGCCCCTCTTTGAAGAGGAAAACACGGGGGCTCTCAATAGTATTCTTTGTGAAACTCCCTATTCGGAGGCGGACATTGTTGCAAGCGAAATTTGCCGAGAAGTTCAAAACGGTACACGATATAATGAAATTGCTATAATTTTGCGCGACGTTGAAAAATATCGTGGTATTCTTGACATTGCTCTCGAAAAACACGGGATTCCTTATTTTTTGAGTGAAAAAACTGATATTATGACAAAACCACTGGCAAAATTTATCTTTAGCGCCTTAAAGATAAAGGAAAGTAATTGGCGCGGCACTAATGTCATTGCACATCTCAAATCAGGATATTCCGACGTTGACCCATTCGACATTGATATTTTTGAGGATTACGTTTACACATGGAATATAAACGGAAGCAAATTTATCAACGAAAAATGGACAATGAACCCTGATGGATATTCCTCAATAATGACTAAGCGCGGAGAAAGAATACTCTCTACTGCCAATGCAGTTAACGAAATTGTTATTCCTCCTCTATCTCTTTATTTTGCGAAGATTGACGCTTCCAAAAACGTTAAAGAAATGTGTCAAGCAACAATAGAGTTTTTGAAATCCTCCAACATCACAAAAAAGGTGCGTAGCGGGTGCAAAAAGCACCTTGAAGCAGGCAACAAAAAAGCGGCTGATGAGGATATGAAGCTCTATTCTCTTACGTTAAATATTCTTTATGACCTTGCAACCGTATTCGGTGATAAGGAGTTCACATTCGATGAGTTTTCCGCTGCACTTTCTCTTATGTTTGCAGAAAGTGATATTGGTACAATCCCCACCTCTGCGGACGAGGTAGTTATAGGTTCTGCTTCAATGCTTCGTACAGGTAAAATCAAAACCGCCTTCATTATGGGACTTAACGAGGGAGAATTCCCTGCATCAGTCAAGGATAACGGCATTTTCACCGACTCCGACAAGGCAATTCTCGAGGCGCTCGACATAGATCTTTCAGCGGACACGAGCACAAAAACGAGTGAAGAGCTTTTCTTCGTTTATCGCGCGCTCTCGGCAGCTTCAGAAAAGCTCGTTCTCACCTCAAGCGCACTTTCATCCGACGGCTCTGCTCAAAGGCAATCATTGGCGCTTGAAAGAGTTAAAAAGCTTTTCCCTCTCAATCCTCAAATTAAGGAAGGAACAATCTCCCCAATTGAAAAGGTTTGGAACACAAACGGAGTTAAAGAGATATACTCACAAACAAAAAATTCCAAAATAAAAGAATTAATAGATGACGATCAATTTGAAAATCGACTTAACATTCCCCTATCTCAAAGAGATTGTACGGTTTTATACGACATCGTTGAAAACCTCTTTGGTAAGCGAATTTCACTGACACAATCGCGTCTTCAAAAATACGTGCTTTGCGGTTTTGATTACTATTGCTCATATGTTTTAGGACTTCGTGAAAGCAAGAGAGCTGTATTCCAACTTAACGATATAGGAACGTTCATTCACTATATCCTTGAATCCTTTATGAAGGAAATCACAGTCGATGGCACTATGAATTTAACGCTCACAAACGAGGAAATAGAAGAAATCCTCAAAAAGACAGTTAGCAAATATCTTTTCGATTTACTTGGTGAGGATTATGCGCTTTCAAATCGCACAAAGCATCTCTTTATCCGACTTAATAAGCTCTCATTTATGATTGCTAAAAATCTCATTGACGAATTTCGCGAAAGTGATTTTATGCCTTCGTATTTCGAACTTAAATTTGGAATGGGAGAGGGTAGCTTCGACGCGCTTGAATTCACCTTGAAAGATGGAAGCGTTGTTACTCTTCGAGGTATTGCGGACCGCGTTGACACCTATAAAAAGGACGGCAACGTTTATATTCGCATAGTTGACTATAAAACAGGAAGCAAGGAATTCTCCTTTGATGAGCTCAAAGAGGGACTTAACACACAGCTTCTTATTTACTTATTCTCTATTTGTAAGGCACAAAATGAGAAAAACAAATCGGAGCTTGGTTGTAACGATGATGGTAAGCTTATTCCCGCAGGAATTCAGTATCTTTCTTCAAACGCGCCAACCGTATCAGTAGAAAAATTCTGCGAAGGAGATGAAATTGAAAAGCTCATTCAAAATGAATTTTCAAGAAGCGGTTTGCTCTCAAGTGACCCCGAAATTCTCTATGCAATGAACCACAATCTTGATGCAAAATTTATATCAAAGGTCAAGGCAAACGATGACGGAATTATGGTAGGAAAAGGCATTGTGGATGAAAATGGATTCGACGAAATATACAGTATGCTTCAAGAAACTATCATTCGCATAGCAGAGAGCATGAAGGACGGAAAGGCCAATGCTATCCCACTCAAAAATGGACAAGATGCGCCCTGCCGTTATTGTAAAATGAAATCGGTTTGCAGAGCATCTGCCTGCAAATCAAAAATATAAGGAGGTGGAAAGATGAGTACTAATTGGACAGAAAAACAACTTCAGGCAATTAACGTTCGTGACAAAACAATACTCGTTTCCGCCGCCGCAGGCTCAGGTAAAACCGCAACACTTACTGAAAGAATAGTAAGAAAGCTTATAGACGAAAACGCTCCATCAAGTATTGATAAAATGCTCATAGTTACGTTCACCCGACTTTCTGCCGCAGATTTGAAAAGAAAAATATCAAATGCGATTTCGGGTGAGCTTGCAAAAAATCCCACCAACCAACACCTTTCAAAGCAACTCGTTTTGCTTGAAAGCGCTAATATTTGCACGATTGACTCATTCTATCTTGATATCGTACGCAGAAATTTCCAACGTTTAGGGCTTCCCTCTAATTTCCGACTTGCCGATGAGGGTGAAATGGCTCTGCTTCGAAAAGAGGCAATGGACGAAATTATTGAAAAGCACTATGACTCAAGCACAGAAAATGACGAAGCGTTCCTTAATTTCGTTGAAAATTTCACAACAGCCAAGCAAAGTGACACGCTTTCGGATATCTTCCTAGCACTTGAAAATAAGCTATGTTCAAGAGTCGAGGGGGCGGACGCTATTTTACAATTTGCAAACGAATTAAAGCACGAGGCGGAAGGTGACTTCTTTAAAAGTCGCCAAGGAAAAATCATTCGTGATTATATTTTGAACGGTGCAAAAGCTTATCACACTGCTCTAATTCGTTGCTGTGACGTAATTTCAGCCGAGGAAAATGCGCAAAAGGCATATTTTGCCGCATTCTCTTATGAAAAGGAGTTTTTGGGTGAGCTTTATGATATTCTTGAAGAAAGCAATTATTCATTGGCGCGCTCAAAGATGCTTTCGTTTAACAAGCAACGTCTTGGCAGCTTGAAAAAGGAATTTAAAACCGACGAAATCACGCTTTGCAAATCCCTGCGCGACGAGGAGGTTAAGTTTATTCAAGGCATCACCGAAAAATATTTTTCTTTTGATGAAAACGAAATCAAAAATATTATGCTTAACACGGGGGAAATTCTTCTCTCTCTTCACAGTATACTCACCGAATTTGCAGATGTGGTACTGAATGAAAAAATCAAGCGCAAGGCGTTCGGCTTTGACGATATTCGTCGCTTTGCTTATCAGCTACTCACAAATAGTGACGGAACACCAAGTGATATAGCGCTTGCATACCGCGAGGAATTTGAAGAAATCTATATCGATGAATATCAGGACGTTGATGCGATGCAGGATGAAATTTTTTCTCTTATCGCGAAGGAAAATAATAGATTTATGGTTGGCGACATCAAGCAGAGCATCTATAGCTTCAGAGGTGCAGACACCGACGTTTTTGCAGGATATAAAAAGAGTTTTGCGTCCTATGAGAATAGTGAAAGCTCGAATAACGCATTGATTTTTATGTCTAACAACTTCCGTTGCGATGAAAATGTGATTAAATTCACGAACAAGGTTTTCTCATTTTTGTTTGGAAATTGTGGAGATAGCATTGAATACACACCCGACGATGACCTTATTTTCTCAAAAAAGGAAGATGGTAGAACTCTTCCCTCACCTTTAGTTAATGTTACTGTGATTACCGGTGACGAATCCGCAAAGGAAGATGATGAGCCAAACGAGAGTGAAGAAAAATCAGACATAAATCCCGAGGCATTGTGGATTGCAAAGGAAATTAACCGTCTTATTTCAAATGAAATCAAGGCGGACGGAACAAAAATCGAGCCGCGCGATATAGCGGTGCTTATGCGAGCCACAACTCCTGCCGCAGACATTTCTCGCGCCTTGGCAATGTACAACATACCTTGCTCCGACAACTCAAAATATGATTTGTTTGAAACTCCAGATGTGCTTTTGACACTTTCACTTTTGTCAACTATTGATAATCCGCACAGGGATATTCCGCTAGCTGCAACACTCTATTCCCCTATATTTGCTTACACTATGGACGAGCTTATTGAAATAAGAACAAGCGCAGACCAGAAAGCATCTCTTTTTGAAGCATTGCGCGACTATAACGGTGAAAACGCAAATATTAAAGCAAAAAATCAGTATTTTATTGAAAAATTAACTGATTATAGATCCCTTTCATCATCGGTTTCAATAGATAAACTACTCAATCATCTATATCGCGATCTTTCAATGACCACGCTTGATGGCGCAAATCCTCAAAATCTCACCCGTCTTTACGAAATGGCAAGAAAGTTTGAAGCGGGATCGTTTAAGGGACTGAACAACTTCATTTCATACATCAACGAATTGATTGAAAATGAAAAAGTACCCTCGCTTTCATACGAGGATGCGGATAGCAATGCGGTACAGATGATAACTGCCCACAAATCCAAGGGACTTGAATTCCCCGTTTGCTTTATTTGTAATACTCAAAGCAGATTTAATCTTGATGACACAAAGCCAAATCTTCTTTATAATTCACGAGCAGGAATTGCCTTAAAGCTCGCGCTTGAGGGCGGTATGGCTAGACTTAATACACCGCTTCGCGAAGCCGTTGCACTTGAAATTTCAAATGCACAATTAGAGGAGGAAATGCGAATCCTCTACGTTGCTCTAACACGCGCTAGAGAGCGTCTTTACATTACTGCACACACGCGCTCACGTCTTGAAAAGCTCGAGGAAAGCGCGCTTTCTACCCGCGAATTTGCAAGTGATTTTAAAGTGAGAAAAAATAAAAACTGGCTTTCAATGATTTTGGCTTCTATTTATCCGTTTGCAGATGGTGAGGGTTACACCTTTAACGCCATCGAACGAGATGGAGTTGAGATTGACTCAAACGAAGAATATTTTGATACCTCCCACGAGCAAACAAGCATCACTTTTAGCGACGAGCAAATACAAATAATCAAGCAAAGATTAGATTTTGAATATCCATATGCACATTTGAGCAAGCTCCCTGCCAAACTCTCGGTTTCAAAATTGACACCAACGGTACTTGACGATATCGACAACGATGCAGCAACACTCGAAAGCTTTGACGAGGCAAAAATCCTTGAAATTGAAGAGTTTTTTGAGTCTAAATCAAAGACAACAAGTGCCGACAAAGGTACTGCTACTCACCTTTTCTTGCAATTCTGCGATTTTGAAAATGCAGAGAAAAATGGTGTAAAAGAGGAACTTTCACGTCTTGTTGAGCAGAAATTTATTGCACCTCAGGTGGCTGAATTGATTAATTTGAAGCAGATTGAAAAGTTCTTTGAAAGCAAGTTTTATTTCACACTCAAAAATGCTAAAAAGACATTTCGTGAGCAAAGATTTAATATTTTGCTCCCGGCTTCACATTTTACACAAGATACGGAATTCAAGGCAGAGGTTGAGCAAGAAGAAATCCTTGTTCAAGGTGTTATTGACTTATTTTTTGAAGATAAAAGTGGCAAAATAATCCTTTGCGATTACAAGACCGACTATCTTACGCCCGAAGAATTAAGAGATGAGGCACTCGTAATTCAAAAAATGAAAGACCGCCACGGAAAGCAGCTTGAATACTATGCTATGGCGATTGAAAGATTTTTAGACAAATCACCCGATAAAATTCTTATCTACTCACTTCCATTTGGTGATGCGGTGGAAATAAAACTATAACAAAAAGCACGGCAATACCGTGCTTTTTCAATATTATTTAATATCAATAATTCCTCGTCTTGCTCTCATCTGCGCCTTCATACGAAGTTCAGTATTAAGAATCTTTTTGCGAAGTCTAATTGACTTTGGCGTTACCTCAATAAGCTCGTCATCGTTGATGTACTCAATTGCTTCCTCAAGTGAGAAAATTTGAGGAGGTGTCAAGAGGAGCTTTTCATCTGCACCTGTAGAACGAATAGCAGTAAGGTGCTTTTCTTTACAGGGGTTAACCGCGATATCGTCATTTTTTGGGTTTTCACCAATAATCATACCCTCATAAACCTTAGTCTGAGGACCAACGAAAAGACGTCCTCTTTCCTGTGTATTATAAAGACCGTATCTTGTAGTTTCACCGTTTTCACTTGCGATAAGGCAACCTGTAAATCTCATTGTTACCTCACCCTTATAGGGCTGATATCCATCAAAGAGTGTATTGATAAGACCTTCACCGCGAGTATCTGTCAAAAATTCGGAACGGTAACCGAAAAGGCAACGTGAAGGAATAGAGTATTCAACTCTCATTCTATTTCCAAGGGGAGTCATTTCAATAAGGTCACCCTTACGTCTACCGAGCTTTTCAATAACTGAGCCAACGTAATCGCAGGGCACGTCGATGGTTACTCTTTCCATTGGCTCACACTTAACGCCGTCTATTTCCTTATAAAGCACTCTTGGGTTGGAGCACATAAGCTCAAAGCCCTCACGTCTCATATTTTCGATAAGTATTGAAAGGTGCATTTCACCTCTGCCCGCAACCTTAAAGGAGTCGGTTGTATCACCGTCATTTACGCGAAGAGAAACGTCTTTTAATAATTCACGATACAGTCTGTCACGAATCTGACGAGACGTTACAAACTTACCCTCCTGTCCTGCAAGGGGGCTATCGTTAACCGCAAAGGTCATTTCCATTGTGGGCTCACTAACCTTGACAAATTCAAGGGGCTCAATGCAAGTGGTTGATGTAATTGTATCACCGATTGTAATATTCTCTGCTCCGCTAAAGCAAACGATATCACCGATTTTTGCATTTTCAACCTGAACTCTGCCAAGACCGTTAATTTGATATAGAGAAACAATTTTTGCTCTCTTAGGCGCGGCTTTTGAGTGGAAGTTAGAAATCATAACCTCCTGTCCCTGTTTAATTGTACCACGTTCAACACGACCAATACCGATACGTCCAACGAAATCGTTATAGTCGATTGAAGAAATAAGCAACTGAAGGTCGCCCTCCTCGTCGCCCTCGGGCGCGGGAATATAATCAAGAATTTTATTGAACAGAGGCTTCAAGTCAACACCCTGCTCGTCCATATCCTCACTTGCAGTACCTGCTCTACCAGAACAGAAAAGCATTGGAGAATCAAGCTGCTCGTCATTAGCGCCAAGATCGATAAGAAGCTCAAGAACCTCGTCGATAACCTCGGAAATACGAGCATCGGGCTTGTCAATTTTATTAACAACAACTATAACTCTATGATTAAGCTCAAGCGCTCTCTGAAGCACGAAACGAGTTTGGGGCATTGGTCCTTCTGCTGCGTCTACAAGCAAGATAACACCATTTACCATTTTAAGAATACGCTCAACCTCACCACCGAAGTCTGCGTGTCCGGGGGTGTCAATAATATTAATTTTCACACCGTTATAATTTACCGCGGTGTTTTTTGCAAGAATTGTAATACCTCTTTCGCGTTCAAGATCGTTTGAGTCCATAACGCGCTCTTCTGTAGCCTGATTTTCACGGTAAATTCCACCCTGCTTCAAAAGCTGGTCAACAAGTGTTGTTTTGCCGTGGTCAACGTGCGCGATAATCGCAATATTTCTTAAATCTTCTCTTACCACTTTTTACCTCCGTAAATATGTAAAAAATTAACCAATATATTATAACACTTTTTCAATCAATAATATATAGTTATTTTCACTTGAATTTTCATTGTTTTTTGACATTTTTTTGTAATATTTTTACAAATTTAATATTTGACATTCGAATAAAAATATGGTATAATATTCCTATAATAATACTTTTTGAAAGGATTTTAAATGAGATCTTATTTAAAAGCATTGATTTTTGACCTTGACGGTACTTTAGCCGACACAATACCTGCAATTGCAGAGGCAGTTAACATGACACTAACAGAAATGGGATATTCAACCCATTCAATTGATGAAATAAAAAGCTACATTGGAAAGGGACCTCGCCATTTGATTTCAGAGGCTCTTCCAAAGGACACAAGAGAAAATCATCCCGAAACAGTTGACAAGGCGCTTGCTATTTACAATAAGGCATATGCGCAAACCTATCTCAATACGGATAAGCTTTACGACGGTATGGAGGAAGCAATCCTTACTCTCTCAAAATACTATAAAATCGCTGTTCTTTCAAACAAACAGGACGAATATGTTAAAAACCTAATCAATCAGCTCTTGCCTGAGGGGATTTGCACTCTTGCTTGCGGTACTGTTAACGGAATTCCCGCAAAGCCAGACCCTACTATTGCTCTCAAAATGGCAGAAGAGCTCGGGGTTGAGCATTATGAATGTATGCTCATCGGTGATAGTGAAATTGATATTCTCACCGCAGAAAACGCGGGCTTTGATTGTCTTTCTGTTACTTGGGGATACGTTTCAAAGGCAAAGCTTCTTTTAAAGGGAGCTCAGGATATAATTGACACGCCAAAAGAATTAGTTGAATATTTTGAATAGGAGAATTAGTATGACAGAAAACAAAACCAAAAAATATTTATTGCCGCTTTTTATTGCGTTAGCAGTTGTATCAGTAGGACTTGTACTTTTCAAGTTCGATTTTCAAATTTTATTTTTCATCCGAGACTACATCCGCAATCCATTTTTGAACGTAATCGTTCCCTTTTACACCACGCTCGGCGATGACGGGATCATTTGGATTGCTTTGGGTTTAATTATGTTAATTCCCAAAAAGACAAGAAAATGCGGAATAATGGTTCTTGCAGCACTGCTTGTAATGGTTGTTTTCAACAACTTACTTCTTAAAAACATTATTGCAAGAGCTCGTCCCTTTGCTACATATCCTGAATTAATTGAGGATTTGATTGGAGTTATCCACGTTCCTTCTTCATATTCATTCCCTTCAGGTCACACCGTTTCTGCTATGGCTGTTGCATTCACAGTTCTTACACAACACAAGAAGCTTGGCTCTATCGTTCTTATTTTTGCGACCTTGATGGGACTTTCTAGACTCTACGTTGGCGTTCACTTTCCAACCGACGTTTACGGTGGTATGATTGTAGGCGCTATTATTGCATTGTTTGTATATTGGGCAGAAAAGAAAATCACACCTAAGCTTGTTGAAAAATTCAAAAAATAATACACAAAAAATCCTGACCAAAGGTCAGGATTTTTTATTAGAATAATAGTTCAATTATTCTTTCGGCAGCAGCTTCATAATTTCCGTTATTTTCAACAACAAAATCACAAATCTCCTCATTTCTTCTTTCGTCGTCGATTGAAATTATGCGATTCACCTTATCCTCGTCACTACTGTTCTTTTTAAGAATTGAGAAAAGCAAATCTCGTTTATCTCGTTTGATATAAACCGTTACAACATTCTTATAATGGGTTTTTAGGGACATCGCACCGCAAATATCCATTATGGTTAGCACAGTTTTTCCGTCGCAAAGAAGTGTATCAACGTCACTCTTTTTAGACCCAAATCCGTGACCTGCGTACATTGAGGACTCAAAAAGCTCATTATTTTCAAGCATTTTGAAAAATTCGTTTTTGTCAACGTAGTTGTACCAATCGTTCTCGGTATTTGCCGTAGGGTCGATAGTTGTGTAACTCAAAAGCTTTTCGAATCTCGGTTCTTTTTCAAGCAAAACCTTTGCAATATCACTCTTTCCAGATCCAGATGGTCCAACAAGAGCGACAATTGAAGGATTTTTGTTATCATCACGCATAGTTGAATAGCTCGTACTAATAACCTCAACAAGCTTTAAAAATTCATCATAATTATTTACCGCAAGCATACCTGTTGCGCTTTGATTCCACGGTTTGCGCAAAAGAATGGGATATGCAGCGTTCGATTTCATAACGTTATGCATACCGTCGTCAAAAAGAATGTCAACGTTGAGTTTATCCTTTCTTGACGCCATATAGATATTTTCAGGTGGAATCTCTGGAAATTCGCGCATAATTACCTCTGCACGAATACTCATAAACTGAGGATAAACCGAGGTGCAAACGAAAACCTCCGTCATTTGAGAAAGCTTGCGAACAAACTCCTTTGCCCCTTCAATAACAGGCTGAGTTCTGAAAAATTCCTCAGTAAAGAATTCAAATATTACGTCCGCACGAGTACCAAGCTTTCCCCAACGGTCAACCTCGTAAATTGTAAGAGGTGGATCAAATTTATATTTCTCGTTTGCTAATTTAATAGCATACGGAATACATTCAAGCAAAACGTCATCCACGTCAAGCGCGGTTGTCATTCTGAATCTTCTGCTCATTTTTCAATATTCCTTTCTATCCCTTTGGAAAACAAATAAACGCGATAAGAAGTGAAGCAAGTGACAAGAATAAAAAGTGTACACCAAGCTGTCCTATTAAATTTGAAACAAATGGCTTTTCCGCTTTTTTATGAAACGTCTTTGTAAAGCCCTTTGCCGTGAAATAATGAAAGAAAAAGTAGTTAAAAATCAATATCAATGCGGAAATAATGAATGATACTCCCGATAAAAGCAATAAATTTCTTCCCATAATAGTATTTCCCTTTCTTTTATTATTTATCAAGCTCAAGAGATACAAGCTTACCTGCTCCTGCGTGTTTAAGAACGAAGCTATAAACATCATCGGAATCGAGCATTATGCTAACGTCACTCTTCTTATTTACGCTATCGTAATAGAAAAGCTCACTGTTCGTATCAAAATTCATAATATTTGTTGAGCCATCGGGCTTGCAAGTACCACTCAAGGTCTTCGTTCTATCCGTAACAATGGTTGCATTACCATTGCTTGAGGATTCGAATTTATCACCAAACGACTTAATATAACTTGATGAATTAATAAAAGGCTTTGACGTATAGTAGAAATGGTTATTTTCACTAAACAAATAAGAGTTCTTTCTCAAATCAGAAACGTTTTTGCATTGGTCAAAATAGTTGTTATATGAGTGAATATTAACGTTTCTTCCAAGAGGAATTCTTGATTCAACCTTATAGAAATAGTTGTGATGCATAGTCATATTCATACACGCCTGCGAGTCAGAGCTTCCAAAAAGCATCGTTTTCTTGGGATTGTTAAAATAGTTGTATGCGAGTGTAAGATTTGAAACATTATTAAAATCTATTGAGCCATCCCCTGCATATTTGTCGCGCTCACCCGAAATGTCCCAAGCATTGTATCCGCGGTTAAAGGTACAATTATGTACCCAATATCTGCTATGCTTCGCAAGGTCTGATCTATCACCGCCAAGGAAGTTAAGCGCGTCCTCGGGGTAATCGGTGAACGTCAAATTCTTGATTTCAATATTGCTGCTCTCTTCAAAACTGATACCGAATTGGAAAATCTCGGCATCGGTGCCAATGCCCTCAATCGTAATATTTTTTGAGCCCTTAACCTCAAGCATATTGTAATAGGAATCGTCATCGTAAACGGATTTACCACTAAAAGAGGGGAAATCAGTTCCTTTATAGCTTGTTGTTGATGAGCTTGTACCTGTTACTCTAACGTCGGTAAGTCCTTCGGGAGTAGTTTTGTAGTTGTATGTAGCGGGCTCACTTCCCTTGTTGTTAATCTTAACAATAAGATTTGCAAGGTTTTCGCCATATTCATTTGAGAATGTGTTATCAAAGAAATCATTGGTCGCATTTGAGTTGTCGGCAAGACGGGGCTCAACATTCTTATAATTCCATTGGTTAGTTGTAATTTTACCAATAATACGCACAAGCATAGGTGTATCTGACTTATACTGCGCTTGAAGAATGTTAACAAGGCCTACATATTCAGTTCCGTTAATTGTACAAGTAACTGTGTTCTTGTTTTCGTTGGTGACGTAGATAATCTTTGTTCCCTCTTTAACAGTACCATCGTTGTTGTATGCACCAACACCGTTAACTGCGCCAAAATGCGCGTAACCGCTTCTGTCCTGTGCGGAAACGTTGATGTTAGTAAGTTCGATATGGAAGATCACATTTGAAATTTTTCCACGCGCCTCAATTTTTACCATATAAGTTCCTGCGGTGATACCGAGAATGTAGCAATTAAGTGTGTCTCCGTACGCAATCATAAGCTCATTATCGAGCTGAACGTAATCAAAATCGTCCGCATCCTTGAGCTTGTAATAAACCTTGTATGTGAATTCATCATTTGTTGTAAAGGAAAGATTGATAGCTTCATTCACACCCAAAACCTCAACGTTGCCTATAGTGTCCTCATTCGGATTGCTTCCCTGCCCGTTGCCCGTAGTTGTTGTGTTAGGGTTAGGAATAATTGTAGTTATAATGGGTTTTTGAGTTGTTGTATCTTTGGTAGTCGATGAAGTAGTAACGGTGGGGTCAAAGCAAGCCGCCAATGACAAAATCATTGACAAAACGAGAGTTAATAGAATTACCTTTTTCATATTAATTCACCTTTCCAATAATATTTTGTTCTTTGTAATTGTATACAAATATTGGACATTCACCGCCCAACTGTATTGTGTAAGCAATATCGCCATCTTCGTCGATGCCTGCCTCATAAACTAATCCAAAGCGTATCTCTCCGCGATGACGAAAACGCACGAAATCGCGGTATTTATATTTAGCTTCTTCAGGCCAAGCGTCCTTTTTGGGCTTCTTTTTAAATATATTAAAAAACATAAAATCACCTCTTTATTTAATAATACCATATTTTTTTAAAAATATCAAGAAAAATCTTCATAATCCTCTATCTTCTATGATTTTTTATTGAACTGTTGACAAAATTCATAAATTGTGATACAATAATTGCACCACACAAATTGCATAATTGTTCTCTACTTATGGGAAAATACTTTGGTAAAAAGTGTTTTCTCTCTTTCTCATACCGTAAGTGGAGAGCATTTGTGTGGTAACTAATGTGAGGGAAACATTTTTTGGTGCGTTCCCTTGAGAGCGCACTTTTTGTTTTGGGTATTTAAGATGGAGATTTATCGGGTTGCTTTCATCGGTCACAGAGAAATTCGCGATATAAGATACGTTGAAGATAGTATTGAGAAAATTGCTTTGGATTTGCTTTATCGCTATGAATTCGTTGAGTTTAACCTCGGGCGCAACGGCGATTTTGATATTTCCGCGGCTTCTGCCATAAAACGCGCTCAAAAGAAATACGGAACAAAAAACAGCTCACTCAATCTCATACTACCCTATAGGTCAAAGGACGAATGCTTTTTTCAAGAATTTTATGATGAAATTTATTATCCTTTGAATAATAAAACTCATTTTAAATCCGCTATCAAAAAACGAAACGAATGGTTGATTGACAACTCCGATTTACTTGTTTGTTGCGTTGAAGAAAATAAACTGGGCGGAGCTTTAAAAAGTTTGAAATATGCACAATCCAAGGAGATAAAAATTATTAACCTCGCATTCAAATAGGTATCAACGCCTTGATTTTAAGTCAACACACATTCCGTGAGCAACGAGAGTAAATCCGTAACACTATTTTTAGTGCCCCACACGGTGAATTAAACTCAAGTTTCAGCCACATTAATAATTATATTGGCGTTTTGATACAGGCATCGGAGATATTCGATGCCTTTTTTATGTCTAATTTTTTAAATATGACAAAAATCTCTTGATTATTTTATAAAAATAGTGTATAATAAAGCATCATACATGGGCTCGTAATGGTTTCGACGGGGATTTTGAGGTATGATAAGCGTGGCGGGCTGAGTAATCCCGATAACTGCTCAACTTTAAAATTAAACGACAACAATTCTGTTGCTATGGCTGCCTAATTGACGCGCCTTAGGGCGCTTCAATTGGCGGTGCTGTGACCTGCGGGTCACCCGTTCCTCCGCAGAGGACCACGACTGCGGACTGAGCGTGATCGTAGTGGTGAACTTGCATCGGTGGTCGCACCTGAACCGATCAAGCATAAAGGTGCTACGGACTAAACGTTGCCTGTCAGTTGGCGGCGCGTGGTGGGAAGAAATAAAAACTGACTGCCCACGGAGAAGGTCATATCAAGAGGTTTTCGGACAGGGGTTCGATTCCCCTCGGGTCCACCAAAATTGAAAGAGAGGGTTTTATCCCTCTCTTTTAATTTTGCACGATAATAAGATGAGGGGAATCGAACGCAGTGAAAAAACAGCACAGTGCGCTGTTTTTGAACGGTGACCGAAGGATTTTGCGAGGCATAAACTTTACCTCTTTTGCTCCCTGCCTCGCAAAATTCAAGAGCGAATTCCCCTCGGGTCAACCATCCATTCTCTCGGAATGGGAGAAATTACAAAGAACACCGACTTAGCTAAGCTTTACTTGCTATGTCGGTGTTCTGTTTGTTATGGCTAAGCAATCCATAAAATAGCGAATTACAGTTTCTCCATATATATCGAGTCGCCAAAACGGCTATATGAGCGTTATACGCATATCAACAGTCACTAATGAAATCTGTTACTATTTTGCTACCTCGATTATTAAATTCTATCTCCGTATGGCAATGTCTTTATGTAGTTCTCCATCCACTGCCAGTCGGGGATATAGCCTTGTTCTGAATATTTGTGCGTATCATCAATAATGGGAGTTCCATCAGCATCACAAAGAATTGGAAGTTTCAAAATAGTATCTTTAATTCTATCATTACTAGTTTTATATCCATATCCATATTTCTTGTTTTCCTCTCGTAAAACGCTAACAATAAACAATCCCGAAGCTGTACAGATTTCATCGTTTCGCAAAATAGCAATGTTCACAGATGCACAAAAATCTTCTGGTTGATAAAACACGTTTTCTCCAAAATTAATTGACACCGTTATTGCATTTCCCGTAAAAACCTTGGTTGGTGTAACCTTTCGAACAAAGCCATTATTATCTTCTGTTTCATTAATTAAAATACAATCCCCCTCTTCATTTTGATTCGGCGCGGACTCTTTGCCTCTATCAATCGTGAACAACTGATTAAGACTAAATTCTTTCCATTCTTTAACGTTAAGTTTTGAGACACCGCTCAGCTTATTCCTAGTTTTCAAAGGTTCGTGGTGCAATGTTTCTATATAATCTTCCATCCATTTCCAATCAGGAACATAGCCATCATCGGAATATTTTTTTGAATCATCTATGATAGGGTTCCCATATTCATCACGCTTTATAGGAAGTTTAATAATAGTGTCATTCATATTATCAAGAGTCCATTTTCTGCCATAAGAAAATTTATATTTTTCTTGTCTCAAAATAGTAGCTAAAAATAGACCGATTGGCTCATTGAATCCATGATACTTAGAATATAATGCATTCACATCATCTGTCGCCCAATAAGGATCTTTTTGATAAAAAGCCTCTCCTACGGAACCATTATAACTAAGGGAAATTGTATTACCTTTGTGTATTGGCGCTTGAGCTATATGGTTCGCTATTCCATTGTTAGAATCTATCGCACCAATATAGTTGTTATTTCCATCCTCTTGGTCTTCCGCTGTCAAGCGTTTTCCTTTTTTAATAGTAAATAAATCTCCTAAAACAAACTCCTTCCAATCTTTTGTGTTAAGATTCATAAATCTTACCCTCCTTCATTAAATAAGAAAGGTAATTGTTCAAGGTTTGCTGGAAATCTGCTTCTGAAAGTTTGCTATAATCTGTTTTCATATATGCTTCGCAGAGCCATTCTGATGTTCCATCAACAACAGCGGTAGAGGATTTTCCATCTATCGCTTTTTTGTTATTAAACAAGTATAGCCATTCATTCTCTATAACTTTCCATTTTGAATTGTTATTCTCATCAAACTGCTCGATTCGACCAAGATTTTTCTTCTTTTTGAAACCATCCTCTTTGCAATATCCAAAAAAGGTTTCATTTACCGTTCCGTCTGCTTTTATATGCGGTTTTCCTAATGTAAACAACATACAGCAAGCGCAAGCCGAAGCTCCCGGATAAAAAATTTCATCAGGAAGGGTAAATACTGCTTCAAGTGTATTATTTTTCAGTATTTCACTTTTTTCTGCTTCACCAATCGAACTTGAGCCGATAGCCGCTTGGACAGGAAGCAAAACTGCGAGTTTTACATATTTTCGAGGTTTATTCTTGTTTTCGCGTTCTTTATTCAATTCTTCTATAACGTCCGATAAATAATGAATAAACACAAAGCCCTTTGTCGGATCTGTTTTGCCTTCCTTGGCCTTCTTGTCCCAAGTCTTTTTATAGCTTTCAGGAATGGTTTTGGGCTTGGCATTATACGGTGGATTCATCAAAACAATATCGGGATCAGCCGATTTTATAAAGGACTTACAATCAAAGCAACTACCAAATTTGATGTTGGAATTTCCATCTCCGTGAATAAGCATATTGGTAGTGGAAAGGCCGTATGCTTTTTCTTCAACCTCTATGCCGTAAATGTGTTCTCTTTTTACGATTTCCTGCAATGCCTTCGCTTCTGCCTCTGTTTTACCACGGCTACAATCGGCTAATGCCTTAACCATCGCTTGAACCAAAAAAGAGCCACTTCCACAAGTTATATCAAGCACACGCTTTGTTCGGTCAACCTCAGTCAATCGGCACATAAATTCTGTAATATGGTCGGGAGTAAAAGCTTGGTTTTTATCTGCTTTACCGGTGTATTTATTAAAGGCGATAAAGAACAAATTCAAAATATCCTGTCCCTCGGAACTGTTAGTATCTATGTACCTGTATATATCCATAAGAATTGTATCCAAAATTTTAATCCAATCCGCAATAGTAAGTTTCTTTACCTTTTGATCGTTAAGGACATTTCTTTGAAGTAATTCTATTTTTTTGGTTTTGTTGTCGGATCCATCAAGCAAGCCATCAAGTGTTGATTCAATGGCAGCGCGAAGCTGTTTACCGTCCATAACAACCCAATGAGCGTGAAGCGTTTTCTTAAACTCCTCATCAATTTTCTTTACTCCGTACATTTCTACCAGCTTTTTAAGATAAAGCAGGGTTGTACCAACAAATTGGCTGCGAAGGCTTTCATCTATGTCCATTTTGTGAAGTAACTCATTCAAATCGTATGTATTTTTCAATACTTTTTCACGGTCGTTTTGCTTACTTGCGTCAAACACACTTACGTAATGCTCTATACTATCAAGCACGGTTTCGTTGCTCAAAACATACTTATCATCAACAATAGATTTCCAAACTTTGATTTTATCGTTATTTGTGTTGGCAAGTATGGCAATAATCTTTTTGCCGGGGTGCAACGCTCTTTCCTGTTGGACATATTCACTGAGCTGTGCTTCATCTGACTTCTTAAAAGATTGTTTGGTTTCTACGAGAACAACCGTATTATCCTTTTCAAAACGTATATCGAGCTTAAAGTGTGAGATACCATGCCCTAATGCACGTTCAAGATTGGCTCTTGAACCCGCCTCTTGAATATAGCTATATTCGCCGCCCTCTATATTGGAAGTCATATATGCACTTCCAATGCGTTGTATCATATCGTGCCTTGTCATTTATGTTATTTTATCCTCCGTATTTGTTCACACTTTACTGTATAATCATTTTATCACACTAGCAAAAAAATGTCAATGGTTTTCCATCCCATTCGTTCTATTATAACCATTTTACCAAGTACATTCATATCCCCCTTTCCGAGAAAATGGCGGGGTACGCGTCGGGTCCACCACTCATTTACACAAAAAGTGCCGTCCAAGTGGACGGCACTTTTGTTTTATTATTTTATCCAATAAAAATTTCTTTAACTTGATATTTCGGCTCGCAGGTAACGTTAAGTCCGAGTTTTTTAAGGACTTCCACGTCTGCGCTTGAGAGCATTACTGTGGAGTGGATATCACATCCTGCAAGGCTTGGAAGGTGTTTAAGGACGTATGCCGCCGTTGCCGATGTGTGCGCAGAAATTGAAAGCGCAATAAGTATTTCGTTTACATTCAATTTCTTATACGTTCTTGAAAGATACTGACATTTCAGTTCTCTAACGGGCTCAATTACCTCGGGAGCGAGCAAATGTATTTCGTCGGGAATACTTGTAATTGCTTTAAGTGCATTGAGGAGCATAGCGGAAACGCTCTCAAGCATATCCGTTGATTTACCTGTGATAATTCTACCGTCGGGAAGCTCGATTGCCGCCGCGGGAACGCCTGTTTCCGCACTCTTTTCCTTTGCAGCCGCAATCACCTTGCGATAGTCCTTTGTAATTCCTGCCTGCTGCATCAAAAGTTCAATTTTTTGAACGGCATTTCGATTTCTTTCAGTATTATCGTCACGACAAGCGCATAGTGCATCATAGTATCGACGCACTATCTCGCGCTTTGATGCATCGCGCACTCCTTCATCATCAACAATGCAATTTCCAACCATATTAACCCCCATATCAGTGGGCGAGAAATATGGCGAATCATCGCCGTAAATACCCTTAAAAATCGCATCAAGAACAGGGAAAATTTCAACGTCGCGATTATAATTCACCGCCATTTCACCATATTTTTCAAGGTGATAGGGGTCAATCATATTTACGTCATTAAGGTCGGCAGTTGCCGCCTCATAAGCAAGATTTACAGGATGACGAAGTGGCTTATTCCAAATTGGGAAGGTCTCAAACTTCGCATATCCCGCCTTAATTCCCTTTTTGTTGTCATTATAAAGTTGTGAAAGGCAAACCGCCATCTTTCCGCTACCGGGACCTGGGCCTGTAACGATTACAAGCTCTTTTTCGGTTTCAATATATTCGTTTTTGCCAAAGCCATCATCACTAACAATTTTTGCAACGTTGGAGGGATAACCTGCGATAGTATAATGATGATATATCTTAATCCCCTGTTCACGCAATTTGCGTTCAAATTTCGCAACCGCAGGGTGCACTGACTCAAATCGAGTGAGAACTACACTACCAACAAAAAGTCCAATATTTCTAAATGCGTCAATAAGTCGAAGCACGTCAAGGTCATAGGTAATACCCAAGTCGCCTCGAATTTTATTTTTTTCAATATCATCGGTGTTTACAACGATAACTATCTCGGCTCTCTCCTTAAGTTGCAAAAGCATTTGAAGCTTACTATCGGGCTTAAAGCCTGGGAGCACGCGGGACGCGTGGTAATCGTCAAAAAGCTTGCCGCCAAACTCAAGATAAAGCTTGCCACCGAATTGTTCTATTCTATCTTTGATGTGTTTTGATTGTAGTTCGATATATTTTTGATTATCAAAGCTGATATTCATTTTCGTTCTCCAAATTAATCATTATGTGTTTTAAATGCACGTTCCATATCGCGTTTCGCATCGTTTCTTGCCATATCGTCGCGCTTATCATAAAGCTTTTTACCTCGGCAAAGACCTATTTCAATCTTTACTCTTGAATTTTTAAGATAAACCTGCAAAGGAACAAGAGTATATCCTTTTTGCGCTACAAGACCAAATAATTTTAATATTTCTTTCTTGTGTAAAAGCAACTTTTTAGGGCGCAATGGGTCTTTATTAAACACGTTTCCCTGCTCGTATGGGCTTATATGCATACCAAGTACGAAAACCTCGCCGTCCTTAATATCGCAATATGATTCCTTAACGTTCACCTTGCCTGCACGAATGCTTTTTACCTCAGTGCCAAAAAGCTCAACGCCTGCTTCATATTTTTCTTCAACAAAGTAGTCGTGATACGCTTTTTTGTTTTGTGCTATTATTTTAACTGAACTTTTTTCCGCCATATTATACCAATCTTTCGTATGCTACTCTCTCTTGACCGTCAAGCAAGTGTATTGTGCCACAATACTCAAAGCCATTCTTCTCAAGCATTTTTCTCATAGGAATATTGCCCTGATGTGTATCAACACGAACGCTTGAATATCCGTTTTCGTTTCCATATTCACAAATAAACTTAATAATTTCCTCGGCAATTCCTTTGCCTTTATGTGAACTTTCAATAGCAATTCTATGCAAAGCGAGATATTCACCGTCACTTATCCAGGCACCGCAATATATTTTTTTATATGTAGGCTCTCCGTGAAGCATAAGAGCAAACGTTGCACAAATTTCGTCATCTTTTATAACAACAAAGCTTCTTTCAAGCATAACGTCTTCTTTTACAATATCCCTTGTAGGATAACCATACTGCCATTGGTCAATACCAAGACGTCCAATGCTCTCACGAGCATCAGAAATAATCTGCATTATTCTGTCAATATCCTTTTTTTCTGCAAGTCTGATAATCATATTCTTACCTCCGTTTTGAGTAAATGGACTGTTTATTCACCGCTTGAGCATTTGCTACAGGGCTTTGTTTTCCCCTCGAGCTTTGCCTCATCTATAGTTCCGTGATAAATTGTTTTGGAATTTGTTAAATAACTACATTTATAGCTTTCGTGCCAGCTTGTTCCCGAGGCGGTCCAAAAAACGTCACCCTCTGCTGCAAGTAATGAATTTTCTCTATCTTCAATCTCTTGCTTGATGGATGAAACCACTTCGTCGTTTGCCAAAATACCAGTATTTCTTGTATCAGCTGCATTCTCTGAACAGGAAGCAAGCAAACACAAAGCAAGGCACAAAAGAATTATTTTCGTCTTCTTCATAATAATACCTATAATAGAAAATATTTTCCTATAATAATATTAACACAAATTTAATCATATATCAATAACTTTTTTGCATTTTCATAAAAATTTTAAGGTCATCACCGAAGTGATGACCTTAAATTCTATATTTGCTTCAAAATTCTTGCGCTATGAGGCAAAATTGTAATGTAATTTTCAAAGCTCTCATAAGAAAGCATATCAATCCACTTGCCCTCAATTCGTGTGCGATAAATATTTTCACCACCATTTGCAATAACGATCACGCGAGAATCCTCTTTACTTCTTTCAAAGATAAGAGTTTCCTTTCCGTACTCCAATACGCGAAAATCTCCTCTATCAAATGCCTTTTCTATATTGCGAAGCTCACCGAGTCTTTTATAATGTTCGAGAAGCTCGGCGTTTTCTTTTCCCCAAGGGTAAGTTCTTCTGCAGAATGGATCGTGATACCCCTCAATACCTGCTTCATCACCGTAAAATACAGATGGAATACCGTAAACAGTATATTGCAAAATAGATGCCATTTTAAGTCTTTGAATAGCAACATCTTTTTCCTGTGCACTCATTCTCATAACCGCAAGATGATCGTTTGATGCATCGGGACGGTAATTATCACCAAGTACTGTCAAAATTCTTTCGGTATCGTGAGTTCCAAGAATATTCATAAGTGAATCACTTACGCATCTTGGATATGAAGAATAAAGTTCAACAAGCACGTTATAAAGCAATTCCGCGCTACCGTAGGTCACAAAATCTATAATTCCGTTACGAAGCGGATAGTTCATTACGCTATCGAGCTGACGTCCGTGGAAATAGTTTCTTCTATGACCGTATGCACTCTTTACTGCGGCATTTTCCCAAACCTCACCGATAACAATGCCCTGTCCGTCAGAATTCTTATGAACTCTTTCGCGAAGCTGATATAAAAATTCGTCCGGCAACTCGTCAGCAACATCAAGACGCCAACCGCCAATACCCATTTTAGTATATTTTTCAATAACTCCGCCCTCTCCGACGAAGAAATTGCGGCAGTCCTCATTATTTTGATTGAGCTTGGGAAGAATATCTATTCCCCACCAAGAATCATAATCGCAAGGATATGTTTTAAAATTATACCAATCGCGATATTTGGAATTTTCGCAGTTACAAGCACCGTTTGAGATATATTTTCTATACTTATTAAAATATAAACTATCATCACCCGTATGGTTGAAAACGCCGTCAAGAATAATGCTAATTCCCTTTTCTTTTGCCTTTTCAAGCAAGGAAAGGAATGCTTCTTCACCACCAAACATCTCGTCGATTTTCATATAGTCGCCCGTATCGTATTTGTGGTTAGAATATGCTTTGAAAATGGGACTTAAATAAATAACCTTTGTTCCTAAAGCTTCAAGATAATCGAGTTTATCCTCAATTCCTTTAAGGTTTCCGCCAAAAAACATATTATTTTTAAGCTTATCACCTTGATTTTTGGCATATTGAGGAACACCGTTATACCAATCCTCGTTGATTATATAATCGTCGCGATAATAGGGTGCAATATCCCCTTTCGCAAATCGGTCAACGAAAATATGGTACATAATTCCCTTGCCGAACCATTTCTTTGCTTTAAAATAATCCTCATACACAAGCAAAGAAAACTTTGAATCGGAATGATATGAAAGTTCAAAATCAAAATTATTTATGCTATGCGTAAAAAGCGTTCTTGTTCCGCGAAGAAATAAAAATTCATAGAAAAACAGCGCAGGAACAGGACCGCAAAGCGTACGCATATTCAATTCAACAGTATATTCCTCTCGTCCAAGCTCAAAGCTTGAAAGTGTAAGCGGAATATCCCAGTATTCTTCGCCATCGCGGTTTATTCTTAAAACAACGCCCTGACTTCCCATATTTGTGGGAACAACTATTTTAAATCTAATATCATCATTTACGGAAAATGCCCCGCTATACGAGGCATTTTTCCATGATGAATCAACCTTTATTTCTTTAATGATCTCAACACCGTTAGTTGAGGCATTACATTGCTGTTGATTATACATTTATTATTTATTTCCTGTAATTTTTTTAAGATCCCAGAACTTCTGAGCATATTCTTCGATACTTCTATCCGCTGCGAAATATCCTGCAGATGCGATATTCATAAGGGACATTCTATTCCACTTCTGCTTATCAGCATAGTCTGCAATCATTCTTTCGTGTGTTGTGCGGTAGGACTCAAAGTCTGCAAGGCACATGAATGGGTCTGCAACACCCATACCTGTAAGAAGGTATCTTGAAATGTGAGCAAAGGACTGACCTGCAAAGCCACGGTTAAGGCAATCAATAATCTTATTAAGTCTATTATTGTTTGCATAGAACTCGTTAGAATGATATCCTCTTGCCCAAATATCCTCAACTTCCTTAGCAGTAAGACCGAAGATATACATATTTTCCTTACCTGCTGCAGCAAGCATTTCAACGTTAGCACCGTCGAGTGTACCGATTGTAAGCGCACCGTTAATCATAAGCTTCATACAACCTGTACCACTTGCTTCCTTACCTGCAAGAGAAATCTGTTCACTGATTTCTGCGGAAGGAATAAGTGATTCTGCCAAACTTACGTTGTAATCCTCAAGGAATACGACCTTAATCTTCTTTGATACGATGGGGTCGTTTTCAATTTCACGGCTAATAAAGCAGATAAGCTTAATGATTTCCTTAGCCATCATATAGCCGGGAGCCGCCTTCGCACCAAAGATGAATGTCTGGGGCTGAACGTCAAGTGTGGGATTTTCCTTAATATCAATATAAAGATTGATAATATTGAGCGCGTTAAGAAGCTGACGCTTGTATTCGTGCAATCTCTTAATCTGAACGTCGAATACGGAGTGTGTATCAAGAACTCTGCCCGTCTTCTTATAAAGAAGATCTGCAAATGCCTTCTTATTTTCGTGCTTAATTGTACGAATCTGCTCAAGAACTGCCTTATCATCTGCGTATTTTGCAAAGTTAGCAAGCTCTTCGGGATTATGTCTATATCCTGTGCCAATGCAATCGTCAAGCAATGAGGAAAGCTTGGGGTTGGAGTAGCAGAGCCATCTTCTATGAGCGATACCGTTTGTTACGTTATCGAATCTATCGGGATACATCTTATAGAAATCCTTGAATGTAGAATCCTTAAGAATATCTGAGTGAAGCTTAGAAACACCGTTGATTGAGTGAGAACCGATAACTGAAAGGTTTGCCATTCTAACCTGACCGTAACCAATTACACTGAGTTTAGAAATCTTATCCCAGTTGCCGGGGAATACATTCCAAGCGTCCTTGCAGAATCTTTCGTTAATTTCTTTAACGATCTGGTGAATTCTAGGAAGCTTAAGCTGGAAGATATCCTCATCCCATGTTTCAAGTGCTTCAGGCAATACTGTGTGGTTTGTATAGGACACAATCTTCTGAACCATATCCCAAGATTTTTCCCAAGAGAAGTGATAATCGTCAAGGAAAATTCTCATAAGCTCGGGGATACAGAGCGCAGGGTGTGTATCGTTGATATGAATAGCAACCTTGTCTGCAAGGTTCTCAAGATTACCGTAAACAGCCATATGGTCACGGATAATGCTCTGAATTGATGCAGAAACAAGGAAATACTGCTGTGTAAGACGAAGGATCTTACCCTGTGTATGATTATCGGAAGGATAAAGAACCTTTGTAAGAATATCAGCATTAGTTGCTTCCTCAAGGGATCTTGCATATTCACCCTGTGAGAAAAGGTTCATGTTAAAGTTGTGAATATTTCTTGCCTTCCAAAGACGAAGCTGAGAAACTGCCTGAGAATCAGCACCGGATATCATCATATCATAAGGAACTGCCTCGTATTCTTCGCAGTTTTCATAAATAACTTCCATATGGTCTTCGCGCCATTCCTCGCGAACACGTCCGCCAAGACGAACCTTAAATACGCGGTCAGTTCTAGGAGTAAGCCATACTTCACCACCGGGAAGCCATACGTCAGGAAGCTCAATCTGAACTCCGTCAATAATCATCTGCTTAAACAAACCGTACTCATAGCAAAGTGAAAATCCTGTTGCAGGATAGTCAAGCGATGAAAGAGAGTCCATAAAGCAAGCTGCAAGACGACCAAGACCTCCGTTTCCAAGACCTGCATCGGGCTCGCATTCATAAAGATCATCAAGATCAAAGCCAAGTGCCTTGAGGGATTCCTTATAATTTTCTGCAAGACCGAGATTGCAAAGATTTGTTTTCAAGGATCTACCAAGCAAAAATTCCATGCACATATAGTACACTCTTTTGCCGCCTTGTTCGTTTACGTTCTTTTTGTATTCTCCTCTTTTCGCGGTGAGAATATCCTTAACTGTCATGGCAGCCGCCTTATACATCTGCTCTCTTGTAGCTTCCTTGCTTGTGCATCCGAAGTATCTGGCAAGCTTGCCTTCTAAATTTTCTGTGATTTCGTTCACTGTGGGTTGGTAATTCATGTGTCCTCCAAAATTAAATAGGTATTAACGATTTAGCCTTACATTCTTTCGTAAAGCATATAGTATTTTCTTGCGGAAGTTCCCCAAGAAAAGTCTGTATCCATAATCTTTTTAGCAAATTTTGGATACAGTTCTTTATTATGATAAAGCTCAAGAGCAGCACAAGTGCGCTCATAAAGCTCTCCTGCATAATAGTTGGCAAAGGTAAATCCATTGCCCAAAATGGTGCCGTTAAGCAACCAATATCCCTTAATTGAGTCATAAAGACCGCCTGTTTCTCTTACTACGGGAATCGCACCGTAACGAGAAGCAATCATTTGAGAAAGTCCGCAGGGCTCACTCTTTGAGGGCATAAGGAAAATATCACACGCAGCATAAATGCGCTTTGACAAATCTCTGTCATAGAGCATAAGCGCGCGCACCTTATCGTTTCTGTTTCGTTCGAGTTCAGTAAAGAATTCCTCATACTGCGCCTCGCCCTTACCAAGAACAACAAGCTGCATATCATTATTATCAACAAGACCGTAAGCAACCTCGCGAACGAGATCAAGTCCCTTATGTGAAGCAAGTCGAGAAATAATTGCTACAAGCGGAACGTCTTCTCTTTCGGGAAGTCCGAGCTTTCTTTGAAGCTCAGTCTTATTTTTAACCTTTTTGTCAAGCTCACCTGACGAGAAGTTCATAAATATCTCTTTGTCAGCTTCGGGATTATAATACTTATAGTCAATACCGTTAAGTATTCCTGTGAGCTTATGTGCATTCTTATTAAGTATGGGAGCAAGACCATGAGAATATTCATCGCTCTTGATTTCCTCTGAATATCTTGGGCTAACTGTTGTAACCATATTAGCCATTTCGATTGCACATTTCATAAGATTTACGCATCCATTATAATCGAGATAATCAGAATAGTCAAATCCAAACACATATGAAAGCACATCGTGTGAGAACTGACCCTGATATTCGATATTATGAATTGTAAACACTGTTTTAATATTTTGATATTCTCTTCTCCAACGATATTCAAAATTCAAGTAAGGAAGCGTTAACGCCGCCTGCCAATCGTGTGCGTGAAGAATATCGGGATAATAACCGATAACACCAAGCATCTCAATTACTGCCTTACAGAAGAAAGCATATCTCTCGGCATCGTCACCGTAGCCGTAGAGCGCACCTCTCTTGAAATAATATTCGTTGTCAATAAAGTAGTATATAACACCGTCTTTTTCAAGACTATGGATACCACAATAGAGATTTCTCCATGAAAGCTGAAGATTAAACACCGCCTCAAGCTTCATTTGATTTCTCCATTCTGCTTTAATAGCATCATAAAGAGGCAAAACTACGCGAATATCAATATCTTCTTTATATTCTTTTTTAAGAGCTGCAGGTAATGAGCCGAGCACGTCACCAAGACCGCCCGTAGCCGCAAAGGGCATTACCTCTGCTCCAACAAACAATATTTTTTTCATACTCATTCTCCCCAACAATTAAACTGTTGTTCCCTTGCCAATGTAGAAAGGAAGAGTTTCGTGACCGGAAAGCATTTTACCATTCTTGATTGTTACGTCCTTATCTGTAACTACGCAATTAAGGTAAACATCATCTCCTGTGTAAGTATTCTGCAAAAGAATGGAGTTTTTAATAACCGTTCCCTTGCCGACCTTAACACCTCTAAAGAGAATGGAATTTTCAACAACGCCCTCAATTACACATCCGTCAGCTATTATAGAATTTGTAACCTTCGCGCTTTCAGTGTATCTTGTGGGAGCGGAGTTTCTAACCTTTGTGTAAATAGGTCTGTTTTTAACGTGGAAAACAAGCTTTCTCTTGCTTGAATCAAGCATCTTCATATTGCAGAAGAAGTATTTTTGCATTGAGTCGATGTAATTGAAATATCCATCGTATTCAAATGAGAAGAAACGGTGCTTGCCAAGATTTCTCATAATAACGTCTCTTGAGAAGCTATCGTAACCTCTTGCATCCGCTTCTGTAATAAGAGCCAAGAGATATGAGCGCTTGATAATCATCATATTTGTATTTATATGAAGTTCACCCTGCTGATTATCATAAGGAACGTAATCAACAATCTCATTTTTGTCGTTTGAGGTAACCACTCTGATATATTTATCAAGCGGGAATTTAAGCTCGTTAGTATTAACAGTCTTTGTGATAATCGTAATATCAGCGTTGTTTGCGATATGACTATCAACTGCGTCTGTATAGTCAATGTTACAAATCATATTACAATCGGAAATGATAATATGATCCGCGCCACAATTTTCAACAAAGTTCTTTACACCAACAAGCGCCTGAAGTCTTGTATTATAAAGACGGTCGTCACCTCTTGTGCCACTTGTAATAAATGGCGGCAAAATTCTAATACCACCTGAACGGCGCGCAAGGTCCCAGTCCTTACCCGTACCGATATGGTCGAGAAGAGACTGATAATTATTGTGTGTAATAAGTCCTACTGTAGTGATGTCGGAGTTAACCATATTTGAAAGCGCAAAGTCGATAAGACGGTATCTGCCTCCAAAAGGAATACTTGCCATTGTACGTGGCTTTGTCAACTCGGGAATAGATGCATCGTGTATATTAGAGAATATAAGTCCTGCTACTTTCATATCGTCACCTCATTATTCAGAATAAATCATCTGGTTATCGGCAATGTCCTCGCCCTCACCAACTACGTTACCTGCGCCAATTACGGTAATTCCCTCTGCGATATCGCGAGGTCTACCAACCTTTGCGCCCTTGCCAACCTGAACGTCGGAGTCGAGAATAGAATATTCAATTGTTGCCCCCTCCGAAACATTTACATGATGCATAAGAACTGAGTCGCGAACAACTGCGCCCTTTTCAACCACTACACCATAGCCAAGCACGGAGTTAATAACTGTGCCGTAAATTTCGCATCCCTCTGTAATTGAGGAATTTTCAACGATTGCCTCTGCGCCAACATATTGAGGAGCTTCGTTTTCGTGACGAGAGAAAATTCTAGTTTCTTCACTAAATGAAAGAACGGGCTTTTCACCAAGAAGGTCCATATTTGCCTCCCAAAGAGAAGAAATTGTTCCAACATCCTTCCAATATCCCTCAAAGCCGTAAGCAAACATTCTTTCACCATTGTTAAGCATATTGGGAATAATGTTTTTACCAAAGTCATTGCTTGATTCAGGATTTGCTTCATCCTCTGTGAGATATTTGTAAAGCTTATCAGCAGAGAAAATGTAAATACCCATCGAAGCAAGATTGCTATCCGGATTTTTGGGCTTTTCGGAGAATTTATAAATAGACATATCGTCATTAACGCTCATAATACCGAAGCGACTTGCCTCTTCCATAGGAACCTCGAGAACTGCAATAGTACAGTCTGCATTGTTTTCCTTGTGGTACTGAAGCATTTTGTTATAGTCCATAGTATATATATGGTCACCGGAGAGAATCAAAACGTATTCTGCCTGATATCTCTTTATAAATTCAAGGTTCTGATAAATTGCATTTGCTGTTCCCTTATACCAGTCAGAACCGCTAAAGCCCTGGTACGGTGGGAGAATGGAAACGCCGCCAAAGGTTCTATCAAGATCCCAAGGAAGTCCGTTTCCTATGTATTCATTGAGTACGAGGGGCTGATACTGTGTGAGAACACCAACGGTGTCCACACCGGAGTTGATACAGTTTGAAAGTGGAAAGTCAATAATTCTGAACTTTCCTCCAAATGAAACTGCGGGTTTAGCTGTTTTCTTGGTAAGTGCGTAAAGTCGTGATCCTTGTCCGCCAGCGAGAAGCATAGCGACACATTCTTTTTTCTTAAACATATCAAGAGTTCTCCCTTCATAACATTATGAAACTATATTTAATTGTAGACATAGTCATACATTGTTATTATATTATAAATGCGCAATTTTTTCAAGTGTTTTTTTAATATTTTTAGCTTTTTGTGTATTTTTAACAAAACTTTTGATTTTTTGCCTCTTAAATAGCAATTTCAAGGCAATTTTTTAGTACTTTTGAAGCATTATCACCTATTGACATATTTTTATTTATTTGATATAATAATTGTGTATTGCTAAAAGGAGGGTTTATATGAAAAATAATTTTTCAGGTATTATTGCAAATGATGAGCTTTGCTCCTATTTTGCAAACGCAATTGAATCCTCTTCCCTCTCCCACGCTTACATTTTGCTCGGTGCAAAAGGTACAGGAAAGCACACCCTCGCACGTCTTGTTGCCGCCGCTTTAAGCTGTGAAAACAAGGGTGATGAAAACGCGCCCCTGCCTTGCCTTGCTTGTAACAATTGCAATAAGATAATAAACGGCATTTCTCCGGATGTAATCTATGTTTCACGCGACGATGATAAAGCAACGCTCGGCGTTGAATCCATTAGATTTATCAAGGAAGATGTGGCATATTTTCCAAACGATGGCAACTATAAAATTTACATCATTGAAGATGCTCACACAATGACCGTGCAAGCCCAAAATGCTTTTCTTTTAACCCTTGAAGAGCCACCCGAATACGCAGTGTTTATTCTACTTTGTGAGCATACGGAAAATATTCTCGAAACGATAAAAAGCCGCGCTCCAATACTTAGAATGAAAACTCCACCAAGAGATGAGGCAATTGAATTTTTAAAATCAAATTATCCTGCCGTACGCACTCTTATGAACAGCTCTCCTGATGAGTTTGAACAAATTTATATGGCGTCGAACGGTAGCATAGGAAGAATTTTAGAACTCATAAATTCAAGTGAAAAAAAACAAATTTTGCAAAATCGTGAACTTGCACAAAAGCTTATCGAATCCATAGCACATAACCGACTTTCACAGAACTTTGCGGAAATCTCCTCAATGTTCTCTCAAAAGCGCGATGAAAGAGAAAAAATCATTGCTCAATTTTCGGAAATACAATGCGCTGTTCGCGATCTTATCACGATTAAAAAGTCGGATGAACCGTGCTTAATATTCTTTACCGACTCAAAGTATACAGAGGAGCTTTCTTATAGCTTCTCATTAAAAAAACTAATCGGCATTTCCGAAAGCACAGAAAAGGCGCGTGTTTCCCTTTTAAGAAATGCTAATGTTAAATTAACTGTAATCAACTATTTAAGTGAGCTTATTTAGTTAATCATAATGGAGAAAATTATGGAAAACAATCAAAACAAAAAGAACAACAAAAAAAGATATTACCATCACAACAAAAAGAAAAACAAGAAAAATGAAATAAATGAAAATCAACCTCAAGAAATGGTTGAAGATTCAAATGAACTTGAAGAAACTCCTGAAAATCTTGAATTTCTTGAGGACATCGTTCCCGAAGCATTTGAAGAACCTCAACAAAAAAAAGAGCGCGATCCCAATGAAGAGCAGGTCGAGGTTGTTGGTATAAGATTCAAAAAGGTAGGCAAGGTTTATTACTTTGCACCCAAAAAAATACAAGCCCAAAAGGGAGAATTTGCAATCGTTGATACTGCGCGCGGTCCTGAATTTGGCGAAGTATTTGTTGCAAACAAAATGGTGGGGATTTCTGAAATCGTTCCCCCTCTCCGCCCCATAATTCGTATTGCTACAAAGGATGATATAGCTCACAACGAAGAAAACACGAAAAAGGAGCAGGAGGCGTTCGGCATCTGCCTTGAGCAAATAGCAAAGCATGAGCTTGATATGAAGCTCGTTGATGCTCAATATACATTTGATAACAGCAAACTACTTTTCTATTTCACATCTGCCGGCAGAGTTGACTTTAGAGAGCTTGTTAAAGACCTTGCTTCAGTTTTTAGAACGAGAATCGAACTTCGTCAGATAGGCATTCGCGATGAGGCAAAGCTTATCGGCGGTCTTGGTGCTTGTGGCAGACCTCTTTGCTGTGCAACATTCCTTTCAGACTTCGTTCAAGTATCTATTAAAATGGCTAAGGAGCAAGGACTCTTCCTTAACTCCTCAAAAATTTCGGGCACTTGCGGACGTCTTATGTGCTGTCTTCGTTACGAGCAAGAAAGCTACGAATACGAAATGGCTCGCACACCTGCGGTTGATTCAAGTGTTAAAACACCCGATGGAATTGGCGTTGTAACAGAATCACGTCCCCTTACCGGACTTATTAAGGTTAAAATCACAAATAAAGACGGTGAAAGCATAAAAGTTTACCATCGCGATGATGTAAAACTGCTTCCTTCACACAAAAAAGAAAATAAAGAATAATTTTTTTGATTATTTTGCAAAAATCTATTGCTTTTTGCTATAGAAGTATGTTATAATAATTCAACAATACTAATTGGAGGTATTTATCATGGCTTATAAGATTACTGACGCTTGCATCGCTTGTGGTGCTTGCTGCGATGCTTGTCCCTGCGGTGCTATTTCCGAAGGCGACGGTATGTATGTAATTGATCCTGATGCATGCGCTGAGTGCGGTGCTTGCGCTGACGTTTGCCCTGTAGGAGCTCCCGTTCAGGAATAATCCATTACATGTAAAAGATACGGAGCAGGCTTGCTCCGTATCTTTGTTTTAAGAGGTATTATGAATAATATTTTGTTAGAAAATGAAACATTGACTCACATCAATGAAAATATAAAATTAATCCAAAGAAAAAACGGATTGACTTTTGGAATGGACGCATTTTTGCTTGCCTCCTTTTTAAAGGAGCAAAAAAACGGTGTTGCACTTGAGCTTGGCGGTGGCACAGGTATCATTTCCCTGCTTTCTGCAACCAAAGATAAATTTAAAACCATATATTGCGCTGAAATCCAACCCGAATTTGCAGACGTAATTTCAAGAAACGTTCAATTAAATAGTCTTGAAAAGAAAATCAACCCTATTTGCATAGATATTCGCGACTTAAAAAGTGCAACTTTAGGCTTTGAAGTTGACGTAGTATTTTCAAATCCCCCTTATATGAAGGCAGATAGCGGTAAGAGGAACGACCACGACGAAAAATTTATCGCACGTCACGAGGTTTGCGGTGATATTGGAGATTTTTGCGCGTGTGCCAAAAGATTGCTTAAACACGGTGGATTTTTCTATTGCGTATGGCGTCCCGACCGCCTTGTTGACCTTGTTTGCGCAATGAGAGAAAACAATCTTGAACCCAAAGAAATGTGTTTCGTTCACGCAAACACGAAGAGTGAGCCTTCAATTGTGTTAGTAAAGGCAAAAAAAGGTGCTTCATCATCTGTAAAGGTAATCGAACCATTGTTTTTGAATGAAGACGATAACCCTAAAGCTCTAACAAAAAGAGCACAAAAAATATACGAGGAATGTAATTTTTAATGAAAGAATTAAAGAGAATTTTAAGCTATACAAGACGCGCAGTTGATGACTATGCGATGATTGAAGAGGGTGATAAAATTGCCGTTGGTGTTTCTGCCGGCAAGGATTCATTAGCACTTCTCTACGCGCTTGCGGAGATGCGCAGATTTTATCCTAAAAAATATGAGCTTATCGCGATAACAGTTGATATGGGCTTCCCCAACACAACGTTTGAGGGCATTAAAGCCCTTTGCGAAAGATTAGACGTTGAATATCACGTTATCCCCACTCAAATTTATCAAATCATTTTTGAAGAAAGAAAAGAAAAAAGCCCCTGCTCTCTTTGTGCGAAAATGCGCCGCGGTGTGCTTTATAACAGCGCAAAGGAGCTTGGCTGCAATAAGGTTGCGCTCGGTCATCATTTTGACGATGCCATTGAAACCTTTATGCTCAATCTTTTCTTTGAGGGCAGAATAGGTTGCTTCTCACCTGTTACATATCTTTCAAGAATTGATTTGACAATGATCAGACCACTTCTTTACGCAAGTGAAAAGAGCGTTCGTCAATTTGCCGAAAAGGCAGAATTGCCCATTATAAAATCCACCTGCCCCGCAGACGGAAACACCGAGCGCGAGGAGATGAAACAGCTTCTTCGCGAGCTTGACATCAAGCATAAAGGACTTCGTTACCGCATCTTCGGTGCTATGCAACGCGGTGAAATCGACGGATTTAAAATTGCAAGTACCATGAATGGTATCAAAGAATACGACGAGGAAAATGATAATGAATAATTTTTCTTATTCCATTGACGATTTAATAGATTTATTGCCCGAAAGAGATGAAAATTCAAACAAGGGTAGTTGCGGTCGAGTGCTTATAATTGGTGGCTCGACCTGTATGGCGGGCGCGCCCTATTTCAGCGCAAAAGCGGCATATCGCACGGGTTGCGGGCTTGTTGAAATCTTCACTCACGAGGACAACAGAGTAATTTTGCAAACCCTTATTCCCGAGGCGGTTTTGTCCGTTTGGAATGACAAAATCGACCTTGAAAAGCTTGAAGCATCAATAAAAAAAGCCGATGTTATAGCCATTGGAATGGGACTTTCAACAAGCGAAGTTGCACTTGATATTTTAAAATTCACACTTCAAAAATGTGATTGTCCGATAGTAATTGATGCGGATGCGCTCAATTTAATGGCAAAAAACAAGGAACTTTTCAAGCAAATAAATCAAAATGCAATCATCACTCCCCATCCGCTTGAGATGTCAAGAATTTCGGGTGTTGATGTGAAAGAAATAACTGCCAATATCTCCGAATTTGCGCAAAATTTTGCCAATGAAAACAACATTATTTGCGTTCTTAAAGATCATCATACCACAGTTGCAAAACCGAATTCCGATAGCATTTATATCAATCAAAGTGGCAATAGCGGAATGAGTACGGGGGGATCCGGTGACGTGCTTGACGGCATTATCTCAGGCCTTTTAGCACAAGGGTGTGAGCCATATATCGCGGCAACACTCGGCGTATATATCCACGGCCTCGCAGGTGACGTTGCAAGCCAAATTCACTCTCAATATTCCCTTATGGCAAGTGACATAATCGACGCCCTGCCCGAGATTTTTAATAGCTTGTAAACTACAAAAGCTCCCAACAAATATGGGAGCTTTTTTGCTTCAAATTTTGATTTATTGAGCTGTTAGCGATTGCAAAAATGCCTCCCTTGTGTAAAGGGAGGTGCCGTAGGCGGAGGGATTGTAATCCTAATAAAATCAACAATCCCCCACCCGCTAAAGCGGGACACTACGTGCCAACCCCTTTTGTCTGCTTTGCAGACATTTCCCCACACTGTGGGAAATCACCCTGTACACAAAGGGGCATTTATCGTATGCCATCCTCTCCCCCATAAATCCCAATTTACAAACTAATTGCATCGCAATTTAAAACCCGACGAAAAAATCGTCGGGTTGTTTTTGTATTATTGCAAGGGATCGATATAGTAAATTACGTATCCCTCTCGCATCTTCGTATTGCTATAATCGTGATCATAATAGACATAATGTACAAACATACATTTACCTTCTTTAAGTTCATCAAGCATAATCAATTGGTTATCAGAAGTGAGTTGCAGAACACGGAGTATCAATCCCTCTCTATAGAGTTCATCGTATTCTCTATTATTATATAAAAAATCAGCATATATTCTAGCACCGCTAGAATGTAATTCTATATTTCCCTTTTGCAACATATTATCTTCACTTCTTAAATTTGAAATGAATCGTTCATAATCCTCTTCATATTCTTTTTCAGTGAGGGTGTCCTCATCATATCCAACGCAAAAGCTGTATACCATACCTCTAAACTCAAATGTCATATATGCACGAAAAGGATTAATGTCTCTAGGATCTAAACCATGAGTAGCCGCATTTCCGTTTTCAGTTTTTTCGCCATTTTCAAAAGTAATTGTAAAAAAAGTTCTATAATCAGTATGATAATCAACCTCATATATTCCAATAAGTTCTTCATCTGAGTCCAATGGTTTAAAAATCACCTTGTTATTCCATTTGATATCTAAATATGTCATTCCTTGATGCACAGCAAGTGGATGTGTTTCAGTACGGTAATGACTTCTAGAAATGCGCGCAGAATTACCATTGATAAATGTTATTTCACCTGTCACACTCGTAATATTCCACTTAAATATACTTGGATAACAAGGACAAGAACATAAAAGTAATGAAATAGCCATAACTAGTGAAATTAGCAACAATATTTTAATTTTTCTCATAATTCAATCTCCTTTAATTTCCTTTGGTTTATTCTATCACATATGGATATATTTGTCAACATATCCCCTTCATATATAAGACTCCACAAAAAAGCAAATCTTACAAGCTTTAAAATAAAAAATAGTGATTTACTTTTATCAAGCAAATCACTATTTAAAATTACATACAAGTAACTACAATTTCTCCGCCACCGATATTAAGATGAACCTTTGAAATTGTGCGATTATAGTCGGCAATCACCTTTTCAGCAATGGCATCTTCGATATGAGTTTGAATAAATCTTCTCATATTTCTTGCGCCAAATTTTGCAGAATATGACTTTTCACCGATATATTTAAGAGTATCTTGCGTATATGAAAGGTCAATTCCCTTTTCTGCAAGAGCCATTTTTAGTTCTCCAAGCATAATTTCTGCTATTCTTTCAAAGTTTTCTTCCGTGAGAGAATTGAAAGTGATAATCTCGTCAACTCGGTTGATAAATTCAGGGCGAAGAAATCCTTCAAGCGCCTTCATCGTACGCGCTTCTTCGGCAGAAATATTATCTGCGGTAGCAAAGCCCGCTCTACCCGAAGAATTGGTTGAGCCTGCATTTGTGGTCATTACCAAAATCGTATTTTCAAAATTGATTGTTCTACCTTGTGCATCGGTTACTCTACCGTCGTCAAGAATTTGTAAAAGCACATTCAAAACGTCGGGATGCGCCTTTTCAATCTCATCAAAAAGAATTACTGAATAAGGTCTTCTTCTGATTTTTTCAGTAAGTTGACCTGCTTCGTCATATCCAACGTATCCGGGAGGCGCTCCGATAATTTTTGATACGGAATGCTTCTCCATAAACTCACTCATATCAAGACGAATGAGAGTTTCGGGAGAATGGAAAAGATCGTTTGCAAGTTGTTTTACAAGCTCGGTTTTACCCACACCAGTAGGACCTGCAAAAATGAACGAAACGGGCTTTCTCTTATAAGAGATACCTGCTCTATTTCTCTTAATAGCGCGACAAATTGAATTCACCGCCTTATCCTGACCGATAATATGAGTTTTAAGTCTTTCCTCAAGCTTATCAATCTGCTCATATTCATTTGCACTAACAGTTAAAGCAGGAACACCCGTCCAAACCTCAACAACGTCCGCAAGCTCGGCAGAAGTGAGAATAATGCTCTCACATTCACCCTCAAGCGCCTTCAATTCGTCTGCAAGCTTAATTTCTCTCGATTTAAGCTTTGCAATCTTTTCATAAGCATCTGCATTATCGGGAGAATCTGGAGGAGTCGCTTCAAGTGCTTCTCTATCCTTCTTAATTGCAAGAAGTTGCTCTCTGATTTCAATACTCTTGTTAAGAGAAGCAGAATTAAGCGAAAGATTTGCAGCCGCCTCGTCAAGAAGGTCAATTGCCTTATCGGGCAAATATCTATCCGTAATATATCTTTCGGAAAGCACAACCGCGCTACGAAGGATATCATCGGGAATCTTTATTTGATGGAATGATTCGTAATAATGCTTAATTCCCTTAAGCATCTGGAGTGTTTCTTCGATTGAGGGCTCTTCAACCTTAACAGGTTGGAAGCGACGTTCAAGTGCAGAATCCTTTTCGATATATTTTCTATATTCCGTAAGGGTTGTAGCACCGATAACCTGAATTTCACCACGAGAAAGTGCGGGTTTGAGCATATTAGCCGTGCTGACACTACCCTCGCTATTTCCTGCTCCAACGATATTATGCACTTCGTCTATAACAAGAATGATATTGCCTGCGTCCTTAACCTCTTTAAGAAGTCCTAAAAGACGGCTCTCGTACTGACCTCTAAATTGTGTACCTGCCACAAGTGCAGTGAGGTCAAGAAGGTGCAATTCCTTATTTCTCAACTTATAAGGCACGTCACCACGCACAATTTTCTGCGCAAGTGCCTCTGCAATAGCAGTTTTACCAACACCTGGCTCACCGATGAGGCAGGGGTTGTTTTTTTGTCTTCTTGACAGAATTTGAATAACTCTTGC
>JAZQUS010000138.1:0-11673 GCA_045631445.1 Eubacteriales bacterium | reverse complement strand
GAAACTGCGCCTTGCTACACTGCACATAGCCGTTTTGTTAGCAAAATGGCTACACTTTGCAATAGGCAAATTGGATTTTTTGAGGTGACGAGAAAAATCATTAGTTCCAACTCGTTGGAACAATTTGCGCGGATTTAATTTAGTCCCACGATCAAAAAGTTTTTGGTTCTTTTTTTCAAAAAGAACAATATTTTTTCTTTAACTAACTCCACTATAAATAAAAATTTGAAATAATATAACAGAGGGGTATAGCGTGGAAAATCCAAAAATTCTTACTGTAAATGGCATTGAATACAATATAATTAAACTTCTTGGCAAAGGAAAAGGCGGATATTCTTATCTTGCAGAGAGTAACGGACGAACATTTGTTCTTAAACAAATTCACCATGAACCATGCGATTATTATACTTTTGGAAATAAAATTGAAAGTGAGCTTCGAGATTACGAAAAATTGTCGCAAATTGGCATCAAAATGCCTAAAATGATTGATGTTGATATTCAAAATGAACGTATTTTGAAGGAATTTATTGACGGTGAACCGATTATGACACTTGTTGAGCGCGGTGAAATGAAGCAAACGTATATTGATCAGGTACAAGATATGTGCGCCCTTCTCTACCCTGCAGGACTTAATATTGATTACTACCCTACGAATTTTATTCCCCAAAATGATATTTTGTATTATGTTGATTATGAATGCAATCAATATAGTGATGAATGGAATTTCGAAAATTGGGGCATCAAATATTGGATTAAATATAAATAAAGGTAAAAATATGACAAAAGAAATTTTTATAGAAAAATTAGACATGGCACTCAAAGAAAACAACGCAAGCTCACTTTCAAACACGCAAAAGGAACAGATGTTCTTGCTTGTTGAACGCCTTGTAGAAGTTAACAACGCGATGAATTTAACTGCAATTACCGATGAAGACGGCATAATTTTGCGACATTTGGTTGATTCTTTGCTTGTTTCGGAATATTTTGAACCAAATTCAACACTAATAGACGTTGGTTGCGGTGCGGGATTCCCTTCTCTTCCCCTTGCTATAGCGCGTCCTGATTTAAAAATAACTGCGCTCGATAGCACCGAAAAGAGAATTCGATATGTTGCAGAAACGGCGGAGTTGCTTGGTTTGACAAATGTTGAAGCTATTGCAGCAAGAGCCGAAGAATTTGCAAATTTGCCCGAAAGACGCGAAAAATATGACTATGCGACCGCTCGCGCGGTTGCTTCTCTCCCTATTTTGTGTGAATTGACAATACCTTTTGTTAAGGTTGGCGGAAAGCTTGTCGCAATGAAGGCAAAAGGGGCGCACGAAGAGTTTGAATTATCAAGAAGCGCAATACGACAATTGGCGGGGGCAAATTCCCTTGCGGATACTATTTTGGTAGAAAAATCACTTGTAGGCTCAATCAACAGAGAGATTGTTGATGAAAACCGTACAGTTGTTGTTATGAGCAAGCTTTCATCCACCAACAAAAGATTTCCAAGAAAGTTTGCACAAATAAAGAAAACGCCACTTTGATGCGCTTGTTTTGTAGTAAATTTTATGAACAAAGTGTTAAAAAATAACAACAAAGTGTGAACAAGTATAAACAATCCATGAACACGTAAAGAAGCTCAGTTCGGGAGCTTCTTTTTTTGTTTTGTTGGCAAAATGTTTCACGTGAAACAAAAAAGCAAGAGCGTCGAAATGTTTCACGTGAAACATTCACTATACCTCACAATAGTTTTGTCGAGATTTGACAAAATTTGTTTCACGTGAAACAATATCGCAAACCGGTAAAAAAGTTAGTAAAATAACAAAATTTCTATTGCAATTATTGAATTGTTGTGATATAATAATATATGTCTAAAAATATGTCCAAAATCAAGGTTTTGAGGCTATAAATGAAATAAATTGACAATAAATAGATAAATGGAGGAACAAAATGGCTAAAATTATTGCTTTTGCCAACCAAAAAGGTGGCGTCGGTAAGACAACTTCTGCCGTGAACATTGCCGCTTCACTTGGTCTTATGGGTAAAAAGACGCTTCTTGTTGACCTTGACCCTCAGGGAAACGCAACAAGTGGCGTAGGAATACCCAAAAGATCACTTAAAGGCACTGTAAAAGAGGTGTTGACCGGTGAAACAGATATAAAACAGGTGGTTTTGACCACAAATTACCAAAATCTTTCAATCGTGCCCACAAATGTTACACTCTCAGGCGCAGAATTTGATCTTTATAATGACGAAGGAAGTGAATATAATCTCAAGGATGCATTCAAGAATGTTTCCGACGAGTATGATTACATCATCATCGACTGTCCCCCTTCACTTGGTATGCTTACAATCAACGCTTTCGTTGCAAGTGACGGTATTTTGGTGCCCATGCAGGCCGAATTTTATGCAGTTGAGGGTCTTTCTCAGCTCATTTCTACTACAAAACGCATTAAAAAGCTTTATAACGAGGATTTACAGATAGTCGGAATACTCATTACCATGTATAACAAGAGACTTTTGCTCTCTATGCAGGTTATGGACGAGCTTCAGAAGTACTATCCCGATAAGCTTTTCAACACAACAATTTCAAGAAACGTTAAGCTTTCCGAAGCTCCCGGCTTTGGCAAGCCCGTTTACTACCACGACAAGCATTCCAAGGGCGCAAACGAGTATTTGGACGTTGCAAAAGAGCTTGTTGAAAGAATTTAATCACAAATATTAGGTAAAATAAGCAAAAACAAGCCTAAAATGGCAAGAAAGGATTAAAAATGGCAAAATCAAGAGGACTTGGAAAAAGCATCTTCGATACCTTCGATGACAATCTTATCGAAAGCAAGAAGGGTGCGGGTGAAATGCTTAGAATTTCTGCAATCGAACCCAGACGCGACCAACCAAGAAAAACATTTGACAGAGAATCACTTGAAGCCTTGGCAGAAAGTGTTCAAAAATACGGTGTTTTGCAACCAATTATTGTAAGACCCAACCAAATTATTGATGATACTTATGAAATTATTGCTGGTGAACGCCGTTGGAGAGCGGCAAAGCTTGCGGGTCTTGACGAAATCCCCGCGGTAATTCTCGATGGTGATGATTTAAAGATAGCACAGGTGGCTATTATTGAAAATATTCAACGTGAGGACCTAAATGCAGTTGAAGAAGCCCTTGCATATCAAGGACTTATGGACAGATTTAGTCTTACTCAGGATCAAGTTTCAAAGCAGGTTGGCAAGAGCCGTTCTGCAGTTGCAAACCTTCTTCGTTTGCTTGATCTTCCCGAAGAAGTACTCGTTATGCTCAAGAATGACGAGATTTCCGCAGGCCACGCGCGTGCGCTTCTCGGACTTGAAGATGAAGCAAATATGATTGTGCTTGCACAAAAGATTGTTGAAAAGCAGCTTAGCGTTCGTGAGGTTGAAAGCGCAGTTAAACGCCTTAATACTGTTGCCGAGATTGAAGAAATCGATGATGCGGATGCGGTTAATGCTACTGTAATGACAAAAATTCATCTTCGTGAGCTTGAAAAGAGAAGTCGCGAAACACTCGGTAGAAAGGTTAAAATCGTAAACAATGCGAAGAAAAAGGTGGTTGAAATCACTTTTGACTCCGACGAAGACCTTGAAACCTTGCTTTCTCGCGTTTGCGGTACCGAAATCTTTGAAAATATATAACAAAAAAGAACAAATGTTCGTTGTGGTGGGAGGTTTGTATGGATATTAAAGGTAGAAATTTAGGAACGTACGACAACATGCACCATCATGCTGCAAGTGAAGCATGGCTTGCAATGGACAAGAAAAATGATGTTGAAAGCGAACTCACCGCCAATCAATACAATCGAATTTTTCACCGAATTATAACTAAAATCAAGAAAGTTTTTAAGATAAAATAAAAGGAGAAATTAAAGATGCTTGACATTAAATATATTAAAGAGTGTCCTGATGAAGTGATTGCCCGTCTTGCGATTAAGGGTAAGGACGCAAAAGAAGAAATTGAACAGATTTTGAATCTCGACTCCAAGAGAAGAGCACTTATCAGCGAAACAGAATCTCTCAAGGCAGAGCAGAACAGAGTTAACAAGCTTATTCCTCAATACAAGAAAGAGGGTAAGGACGTTAACGCAATTTTTGCGGAAATGAAGCAGCTTGGCGCACGTTCCAAGGAAATCGATGCGGAGCTCAAGGAAGTTGACGTACAGCTCCAGGGCGTGCTTCTTGGTCTTCCCAACCTTCCTGACAGAGATTTGAAGCCCGGCGGAAAAGAGAACAACGAGCCCATTCGTTACTTTGGAGAGCCTCACAAGTTCGATTTCGAGCCCAAGAATCACGTTGATCTTTGCACGGATCTTGGTCTTATCGACTATGAAAGAGGTACAAAGCTTTCCGGCAGCGGCTTCTGGATTTATCGCGGTATGGGTGCGCGTCTTGAATGGGCGTTACTCAACTACTTTATCGACACACACTGGGCAGACGGTTATGAACTTATTTTGCCCCCTCACATGCTCGAATACGAGTGTGGCGTAACTGCAGGTCAGTTCCCCAAGTTTGCTGACGAGGTATTTAAGATTGAAAATCCCGTTGACAACCGTTCAAGATACATGCTTCCCACAGCCGAAGCGGCTCTTGCATCTCTTTACAGAAATGAAATTTTGACAGAAGCAGACCTTCCCAAGAAGCTCTTTAGTTACACACCTTGTTTCAGACGCGAAGCAGGCTCTTACCGTTCCGACGAAAGAGGTATGGTGCGCGGCCACCAATTCAACAAGGTTGAAATGTTCCAATTCACACTCCCCGAAAAGAGTGATGAAGCGTTTGATGAGCTTGTTCAGAAAGCAGAAGCTCTTGTTGCAGGTCTTGGTTTCCACTTTAGAACAGTTAAGCTTGCGGCAGAGGACTGCTCCGCTTCCATGGCAAGAACATACGACATTGAAATCAACATTCCCTCAATGAACGGATACAAGGAAGTTTCTTCCGTTTCTAATGCGCGTGACTACCAAGCGCGCCGTGGTATGATGCGTGTTCGTCGTGCAGATGGTCGCGTTGAATTTATGCACACTCTTAACGGCTCCGGTCTTGCTACAAGCCGTGTTCTTCCTGCGCTTGTTGAGCAGAATCAGCTTGCAGACGGTAGTGTAGTAGTGCCTGAGGTTCTTCGCAAGTACGTTGGTTGCGATTTGATTAAGAAATAAGAAGTTAGTTGAAAAAGATTTAGGGGTATTTTGAAAAATACCCCTATAACCCCAAAACTTTTATAGGTGGGTAATAATTTAGACCGCGCAAATCGTGCGCCTTCACTTCTGACGCGCTCGGCGCAAATGTTTTTCCGTTTGCAAACAAACGAAAAAACCACGCTTTGCTACTCTGCATATAGCCGTTTAGGTAGCAATATGGCTATACTTTTGGTAGCAAATCACAGATTTTCGAACTGCCTGCCAACAGTGAGAAAATCGTTATGTGTTGTTTTGCTTCACAAAACAACACGATTTGCGCGGTCTTGATTCAACACCCACGATTAAAAAGTTTTGCGGAGCTTTTTTAAAAGCGACCTTTTTTGCTTTGTAACTTCTCGCTAAATCCCAATTTATATGTCTGTTTTGAAAGGAGACCGTTATGAAGAAAATATTTGCTCTTATTTTGATGGTTGCGATGTGTTTTACGATGCTGACCTCGTGTATGTATTTGGAGGCTCTTGGAATCGCGGGATTAGTTGCGTTATGGACAAAATCCGAAAAAACAATCGTTGCGAGGGACGTATTTTTTGATGAAGAGCTTCTTATTGAATGCAGGTTAGCGGATATGCCGCGTCCGAATTTAGAGGGTTCTGCGCTAACGAACAACACTCTTTATCTCAATATGACGGACGAGGAGTTCGTTTCGTATTCACAGGCGGTGCTCGATTATCTTCTTGCAAAAGAGGATGCTTATTTTAAAGGTTATCAGTTTGAGCAAGGCTTTGCGGGCGGTATTTTCTATATTCCCGAATACAGATACGCGCCGCTTACCGAGGAATATGAGGTTTCGGATGCAAACAGATTCGCATTTTCGTTAACCGAGCTTTTGAACGAGGGTGACGAATACAACTATCACTATTGGAACGACGTTATTATCGACGTCGTGCGCTCCGAAGGCACGCTTGACGGAGAGGAATATTCATACAACACGGCGATTACCATCAAATTGAATGCGGGCAGTCGTGTTTATTACGAGGATTATTATAATTAAAATTTTGGTGAGAGAGCCGATAGTTATTGGAAACTAACTCCCCCACAAATCAAAAATTGAAAAATAGATATACGAAAGGACATTCGAAAATGAAAAGAATACTCGCTATCGCACTCCTGCTCATTGTATGCATTACTTGTCTTTCCTCTTGCGGCATCATTGATTATTACGAAGAATCCTATACATTAATGCAGGAAGCAGACGCAATATCAAAAGTATTTACAAGCGCACTTGCTGAAGGAAATTTTGAAAAAGCTATGATGTGCGTACATCCCGAATCCGAATTAACAATTGAAAGCCTTGAGGAACTGATGACTTCCATCTTCGAAGAGCACGGCATCAAATTTCCTCAAAGCGCAAGAATCAAACAGCTTTCAATGAAACCATTCAAAATGGCAAACGATACAGTTTATCACGAAGACACTTTAACCATTATTGAACTTCCTATGTCATACAAGGTTGTAATTGGCGGTATTAAGTTTACTATGGAAGCAAGATTTCTCAACAATGAAAACGGATTTGGAATTTTAACTTACACTTTGAAATAAGACTCATGTTTGAGGTAAAAATGAACAATAATAAAGGAAAATTTATCGTATTTGAGGGCATTGACGGTAGTGGTAAAACTACTCAGATAAACAAGCTCTGCGAATACTTGGAAAAGAAGGGAAGAAAGGTTTACGTTACGAGTGAGCCGACGATTTCTATGACGGGCGGTATTTTGCGTGACGCCCTCTCCGGTGTCAGCAAGAGAACCTCTTGCGAAATGGCGGCAATGTTCGTGCTTGACCGTATCTTCCACAACGTTAATCAAAAATGGGGCATTGAAAAGATGCTCGCGGACGGTTATGACGTCCTTTGCGACAGATATTATTATTCGTCGCTTGCGTATCAGGGCAGTGAAACGGATTCCGAATGGGTTAAGAGCATGAATCTTAATTGTCCCGAAATCAGAACGCCCGATGCGTGTGTATTTTTAGACCTTACCCCTGAAGAATCTCTTGAGAGAATTTCTAACAGCAGGGCAACAACTGAAATTTATGAAACAAAAGAAAAGCTTACCGCTGTTCGAAATAAGTTTTTGAGCGTTTTTGATGAATTAAAGGACAGGGAAGGGGAGAAAATACTTATCATCTCCGCTTTCGGTGACGTTGAAACTGTTGCAAAACGAATTCAAGACGCGGTTGATGAGGTTATTGGTTAGTTAGAAAGTTAAGATTTAGGGGGATTTTGAAAAATCCCCCCTATAACCCCAAAACTTTTTAATCGTTTTTTGAAAATAAATTTCGCGCAAATCGTGTCAACGAGTTGACACATAACGATTTTGCTCATATATTCGCAAAATCTATGATTTGCTAATGATTGCGTAGCCATTTCGTTCCCAAACGGCTATAGTTTAGCAAAGTAAATTTTAGAAAACAACTCTGTAAAGAGGGGTTTTCGTAGTTCGCTTGATGAAATCCTTGTCGAAAATTCTTTTTCGTTAAAGGATTTTAGCAAGTGAACCGATAATTTGTTCAAAAACAAATTATCGAAAATTTACGTCGAGTCTGCACAAACCCACGATTGAAAGTTTTGCGTGCGGGGTTCCCCGAAGCGACATTTATGAGCTTTGGGGGTTCGCGCGATGCTTTTTCAAAAGCGACAAATTGGTACTTAACTAACTACCCGACAAATCAAAATTCGAAAACAAAACATTCGGATTTTGTTTGCAATTAGATAATAATCAAATAATTAACAAAAAATCCATTAAAAATCGAGCATATTTTTGCTCAAATCTATTTACAATGACACAAAAATGTGTTAAAATGAACTTTGGTGTTAAAATTATAACAATATAATACTTATTTTAAATTTTTAGGAGGATTTGAAACATGGCAATTCAAAGAAGAAAAATTTCCATGGACGGTAATACTTCTGCCGCTCACGTATCTTATGCGTTCACAGAAGTAGCCGCTATCTACCCCATTACTCCCTCATCCCCCATGGCTGAGGTTACTGACACATGGTCAGCTACTGACAAGAACATCTTCGGTGAACCCGCTAAGAACATTCTTGGTCAGAACGTTCAGGTAATTGAGATGGAATCTGAAGCAGGTGCTGCAGGTGCTGTTCACGGTTCACTTAACGCAGGTGCGCTTACAACAACCTACACAGCTTCTCAGGGTCTTCTTCTCATGATCCCCAATATGTACAAAATCGCAGGTGAACTTCTTCCTTGCGTAATTCACGTTTCTGCTCGTGCAGTTGCATCTCACGCGCTTAACATCTTCGGCGACCACTCCGACGTTTATGCATGTCGTCAGACAGGTTTCGCTATGATGGCTGAAACAAATCAGCAGGAAATTATGGACCTTGGTGCTGTTGCTCACTTGGCAACTATCAAGGGTAGAGTTCCTGTTCTTAACTTCTTCGACGGCTTCCGTACATCTCACGAAATTCAGAAGATTGAAGCTTGGGATTACAAGGATCTTGAAGAAATGGTTGACAAGGATGCTCTTGCTGCATTCCGCGCTCGTTCTCTTAACCCCGAACATCCTATTCTTCGCGGTTCTGCAGAAAATGGTGATATCTTCTTCCAGCACAGAGAAGCTTGCAACACATACTATGATGCATTCCCTGCAATTGTTGAAGAATACATGGACAAGGTTAATGCTAAGCTTGGTACAGACTACAAGCTCTTCAACTACTACGGTGCTCCCGATGCAGACAGAGTAATCATCGCTATGGGTTCTGTTTGTGACGTAACTGAAGAAGTTATCGATTACCTTCTTGCTAAGGGCGAAAAGGTTGGTCTTGTTAAGGTTAGACTTTACCGTCCTTTCGTTGCAGAAAAGCTTTCTGCTGCTATCCCTGAAACAGTTAAGAAGATCGCAGTTCTTGACAGAACAAAAGAGCCCGGTTCTCTTGGTGAACCTCTCTTCCTTGACGTTGTTGCTGCTCTTAACGAGGTTGGCAGATCTATCAAGGTAGTTGGCGGTCGTTACGGTCTTGGTTCTAAGGATACAACTCCTGCATCCATCTTCGCAGTTTACGACAACCTCGCTCTTGAAGCTCCTAAGGGTCACTTCACAATCGGTATCGTTGATGACGTTACAGGTCACTCACTTGACGAAAAGGTTGCTCCCAACACAGCCGCAGAAGGCACAATCTCTTGCAAGTTCTGGGGTCTTGGCGGTGACGGTACTGTTGGTGCTAACAAGAACTCCATCAAGATTATCGGTGACCACACAGATAAGAACATTCAGGCTTACTTCCAGTATGACTCAAAGAAGACAAGTGGTGTAACAATTTCTCACCTTCGTTTCGGTGACAGCACCATTAAGTCTCCTTACTATATCACAAAGGCAAACTTCGTTGCTTGCCACAACTCCTCTTACATTCTCAAGGGATTTGAAATCGTTCAGGACGTTGTTCCCGGCGGTACATTCCTTCTCGACTGTCAGTGGACAGCAGATGAGCTCGACGCTCACCTTCCTGCAGCAGTTAAGTCCTATATCGCTAACAACGATATTAACTTCTACATCATCAATGCTACAGGTATTGCTACAAACAGAATCGGTAACGCAAAGGTTAAGAACACAGTTCTTCAGTCCGCGTTCTTTGCTCTTGCTAACATCCTTCCTGCAGCTGATGCTCTTGAATACATGAAGAAGATGGCATACAAGTCCTACATTAAGAAGGGACAGGCTATGGTTGACCTTAACTATGCCGCTATTGATGCCGGTGCAGACGCTTACGTTAAGGTTGAAGTTCCTGCTTCTTGGAAGACAGTTGACGTTGCAAACGTTGATGCTTCTGTTGAAGGTACAAGACCCGAACTTGTTAAGTACGTTAACAACATTCTTAAGCCCGTTTCCAAGATGGGCGGTGACAAGCTTCCCGTTTCTGCATTCGCAGATTACGTTGACGGTACATTCCCTCAGGGCTCTACCGCTTACGAAAAGAGAGGCGTTGCAGTTAACGTTCCCGAATGGATTCCCGAAAACTGTATCCAGTGTAACTCTTGTGCATTCGTATGTCCTCATGCTACACTTCGTCCTTTCGCTTTGACAGAAGAAGAAGCAGCTAATGCTCCTGAATCTACAAAATACACAGAAAAGCCCGTTATCAAGACAAACTACAAGTTCACAATGGCAGTATCTCCTCTCGACTGTATGGGATGTACTCTTTGTGTTAAGGCTTGTCCTGTTAACAACAAGGCAGCTAAAGACGGCACAGACAAGCTTGCTATCAAGATGGTTCCTCAGGCAACTCAGGCAGACCAGCAGGCAGCTTGGGACTACTGCGTAGCTAACGTTTCTGAAAAGACAGAGCTTATCAACAACACTGTTAAGGGTTCACAGTTCAAGCAGCCCTTGCTTGAATTCTCCGGCTCTTGCGCAGGTTGTGCAGAAACATCTTACGCTCGTCTTATCACTCAGCTCTTCGGTGAAAGAATGTATATCTCCAACGCAACAGGTTGTTCTTCAATTTGGGGTGGTTCTGCTCCTGCAACTCCTTACACAGTAAATAAGGAAAGCGGACGTGGTCCTGCTTGGGCTAACTCCCTCTTCGAAGATAACGCTGAACACGGTCTTGGTATCGCATTCGCTCAGAAGACACTCCGCAACAAGCTCATCGGCTACGTTAAGGAACTCAAGAACGAGTGCCACAACGAAGCAGTTGCAGTTGCTATTGACAACTATCTTGCTACACTTGACGACGGTAAGGCAAACGAAGTTGCTACAAAGGCTCTCGTTGAAGCTCTTGAAGCTTGCACATGCGAATCCGCTCTCAAGGATAAGATTCTTGCAGAAAAGACATACCTCTCCAAGAAGTCCGTTTGGATCTTCGGTGGTGACGGTTGGGCTTACGATATCGGTTTCGGCGGTCTTGACCACGTTCTTGCTTCCGGTGAAAACGTAAACGTTATGGTATTTGACACAGAAGTTTACTCTAACACAGGTGGACAGGCTTCCAAGGCTTCTCAGATCGGTCAGGTTGCTCAGTTCGCGGCTGCAGGTAAGGCAATCGGCAAGAAGAATCTTGCTGAAATCGCAATGTCCTACGGCTACGTTTACGTTGCACAAATCGCTATGGGCGCAGATATGAACCAGACACTTAAGGCTCTCGCAGAAGCAGAAGCTTATAACGGTCCTTCAATCGTTATCGGTTATGCTCCTTGTGAAATGCACGGTGTTAAGGGCGGTATGCAGAACTGCCAGCTCGAAATGAAGAAGGCAGTTGAAGCAGGCTACTGGCAGATGTTCAGATACAACCCTGCACTTAAGGCAGAAGGTAAGAATCCTCTTACAATCGACTCCAAGGAACCCAGTGCAAGCTACGTTGACTTCATTAAGAGTGAAACTCGTTACGCTCGTCTTGCACAGTCCTTCCCCGAAAGAGCAGAAGCTCTCTTCGCTAAGGCTGAAGAAAATGCAAAGGAAGTCGGAGGCCAAGCGGTCTTAGGAAAGACAAGACCTGATAA
>JAZQUS010000137.1:0-8679 GCA_045631445.1 Eubacteriales bacterium | reverse complement strand
GGTTTGTTTGCCTCGCCATTTATTTTCTATTAACTATTGTTTTTTTGCGCGAGGCGTGACACAATTTGCGCGGAATTTATTTTCAAAAAACGATTTGAAAGTTTTGGGGTTATAGGGGGATTTTTCAAAATCCCCCTAAATTTTTACTTAACTATCTTCTCCCCGATAAATACTAATTTATTTATCAAAAAAAATTTGAAAAATTTTGAACAAATGTTTGCATTTTTTGAAAAAGTGTGGTATACTATAGTCAGTATATGAAAAAAGGAGAAGATTATGAAGGGAAATGATCTTAGTAAAAAGGAAAAATTGGTGTTTGACTATCTTGTGAATTCAATAAACGAGAATGGATATGCCCCCTCGGTGCGTGACATTGGTGCGTCACTCGGAATAAAGAGCACGTCAAGTGTGCATCTTTATTTGCACAATCTTGAGGCAAAGGGATTTATAGAGCAGGATGCAAACAAAAAAAGAACAATTCGAATTTGCTCACCCTATGCTCGTGTTTCGGGCAAAGTTCCGCTTATTGGTGCAATTACGGCAGGAAGCCCAATTCTTGCAGTTGAAAATTTTGAAGGGTATGTTGATTTGCCTTGGCAAAGTGTGAAATATTCGTTCGATGAACTTTTTGCCCTCAAGGTTCAGGGTGAGAGTATGATCGACGCAGGAGTTCTTGACGGTGACGTCGTAATTGTTCGCAAGAGCGCGTATGCGGAGAACGGTCAAATCGTTGTTGCGCTTATTGAAGACGAGGCAACCGTTAAAACCTTTTATAAGGAGGAGGGGCACTTCCGCCTTCAACCCGAAAACAAGACTATGCAACCCATAATTGTCGACGAAGTTTCACTTCTTGGTATCGTTATTGCAAGCTTTAGACAGTACGAATAAAAACAGTATATAAAATATAAAAAGGAGAAAAATTATGAAAAAAACTTTGATTTTGGTACTTATTACTTTGTTAGTTGTTTTCTCAATTGCCTCTTGTGGTAAGCCCGAGGAAGAGACTACAACCACAACAACCACAGTTACTACAACAACATTGGGACCAAAACCCGTTCCATATTCATATGTAGTTGAGTAATTTTGTAAGTGAGGGGGATAAAACTATGAAAAAAGTGTTATTAATTGTAATTTCGTGTGTTTTATTACTTTCAATTACTTCGTGTGCGACATTGGATATACATGATTTTTCATATGATGGTGTGACTTATTATTATGAATTTTCAGATGGGATAAAGACCATAACGAATTATCACCCATATAAGTTTTGGGATTTGCCCAACTATCAGGAGATGATTCAGATTGGGGATGGCGCGGGGCTTGAAAACGAGGGAAGGGTATACTTTATTTATGTGGTAGATACCTCAATTAACTTCGATAGCCCTAAAGCGTATTATACCGCGGAATTTGATGCCGAAGCTAAGGAGCTTCTTTACGAGGAAGGTGAATATTTCTCAAGTGAAGAAGAGAAGAGAGCAACCGTTGAAAGATTGTTCCGCCTTATCGATACAATATATTTTAAATAATTAGGGACTCTCTCGTTTATCGCAAAAAAAGCTGCCTAAACAAAAAGAGAAAAATGCACAGATTGTAAGTGTAAATTCCTTATAATGCAGAAAATCGCCAATAAAAATTGGCGATTTTCTGTATTTTTTGTAAATAAATTATTCAATTCCAACGATATGACGCGCAACGTGAACTCCACTTGCGGACGCGTGTGAGAGCGAGTGAGTAATACCGCTACCGTCACCGATAACAAAGAGTCCCTTATGCTGACTTTCAAGGTTTTCGTCAACCGCAACCTCCATATTGTAGAACTTAACCTCAACACCGTAAAGGAGCGTATCATCGTTTGCAGTACCGGGCGCGATTTTATCAAGTGCATAGATCATTTCAATGATACCGTCAAGAATTCTCTTAGGCAAAACGAGTGAAAGGTCACCGGGTGTTGCCGCAAGAGTAGGAGTAACTGTGCTTTCCTCAATTCTCTTTACGTTACTTCTTCTACCTCTAACAAGGTCACCAAAACGTTGAACGATAACACCACCGCCAAGCATATTTGAAAGGCGCGCAATATTTTCACCATATCCGTTTGAATCCTCAAAGGGAGATGTAAAATGCTTTGAAACAAGGAGCGCAAAGTTTGTGTTCTCTGTTTGAAGCGCCTCATCCTCATAAGAATGTCCATTAACTGTAACAATACCGTTTGTATTTTCATTAACAACGCTTCCTCTGGGATTCATACAGAAAGTACGCACATTGTCCTCAAACTTTTCAGTTCTGTAAACGATTTTGCTTTCGTAAAGCTCGTCAGTAAGATGTGAGAAAACAGATGCAGGAAGCTCAACACGAACGCCAATGTCAACTCTATTTGACTTCTTTTCAAGACCGAGGTCACGGCAAACCTGTTCCATCCATTTAGAACCGATTCGACCAACGGAAACAACGCATTTTTCACATTCAAATTCACCCTTCTTTGTGATTGCCTTGTATCCACCATCAATAATTTCGAGCTTTTGAACGGGAGTGCTGAAATAGAAATCAACCTTATCCTTAAGCTCGTTATAAAGATTGCCGAGCACGATGTAGTTCTTGTCAGTTCCAAGATGACGAACGGACGCGTCAAGAAGATTGAGCTTATTCTGAAGGCAGAGCTTCTTGAATTTGGAATTTGCTGTGGAATAGAGCTTGGTGCCCTCGCCACCATATGACATATTGATGTCATCAACGTATTGCATAAGCTCGGTTGCACGCGCCTTGCCGATGTATTCGTAAAGTGTGCCACCGAAATTGTTTGTGATGTTGTATTTACCGTCAGAAAAAGCACCCGCACCACCAAAACCACTCATAATTGAGCAAGTTTTACAGCTAATACAGGACTTTACCTTCTTGCCGTCAATGGGACAATGTCTTTTGCTAAGGGCATAACCTGCCTCAAAAACCGCAATTTTGAGGTCGCTATTATGTTTAGAAAGCTCGTAAGCGGTAAATATACCACCGGGGCCTGCACCAACGATTATTATATCGTATCTCATCTTAATTCTCCTTTATATATTTAAACATAGATATTTTTACACAAAAAAACACCGCGTTTTTTTGATGGACTAAAACCAGTTCAATACGCGGGCTACGATTTTATTCCATATCATTATACTATAAATAAACCTACTTGTCAAGACCTAATTTTTGTGAGGTTCAAATTTTGATTTGTCGGTTAGTTTGAACATGTAAACCACGAGCGAATTTGCACCAATATAAGCCTTCCCATTGAGTGGAAGGTGGCACATGCGAAAATTATTTGAAGATACAAATTAAATATCGCGCGTGTGACGGATGAGGGGAACGAAGTCTGTACAAATAAGCGTCTGTCTTGAAAAACTCTTTTATTTTTGTTAATATTTCTTTATGTTTATAAACGATGCACAGTTGAGAAAGCCGTTTATAAGTGCTAATGGCGTTCCCCTCATCCACCACTAAAGTGGTCCCCCTTCCCCGCTGGGGGAAGGCACAGATAAATCCCAATTTATTGCACTATGTTTGCCCCAAAATTCGTAGGGGGGCACTCCGTGCACCCGCTTTCTTGTCGGTTAGTTATATTATTCGCCCCCAAATCAACTCGCGAAGCGAATATCACTTGGCGCAAGCCAAATATCACTGCAAAGCAATATCACTCGCCTTCAGGCGAATATAACTGCGGTGCTACCGCACCGCTATACTTGTCCCCACAAAAACAAAACAAGCACGTTCTAAATTAGCAAAATCACTCATATAATTAACCGAAGCTAAATTTGGAGGTTAATTATGAGTGAACATTCTATTTACAAAGATATAGCGCGCAGGACGGGTGGTGACATCTACATTGGTGTTGTCGGCCCTGTTCGAAGCGGAAAATCCACGTTTATTAAACGATTTATGGAGTCGATGGTGCTCCCCAACATCAAAGAGGGATATGACCGTGACCGCGCGCGCGACGAATTACCGCAGAGCGCAGGTGGACGTACGGTTATGACCACCGAGCCAAAATTTATTCCCGACAATGCAGTCACAATTGAGATTGGCGAGGGTGAAAAAATGCGCGTGAAAATGATTGATTGCGTTGGATACATCGTCCCCGACGCGCTTGGAACACTTGAGGAAGGTCAACCGAGAATGGTTCGCACACCTTGGCAGGTCGAACCCATGCCCTTCGTTGAAGCGGCAGAGCTTGGCACGAAAAAGGTCATAAACGAGCATTCGACCATCGGAATGTTGATTTCGACTGACGGTAGCATCGGTGACATTCCGCGCGAGAGTTATATTCACGCGGAGGAACGCGTAGTAAACGAATTGAAGGCAATTGGAAAGCCCTTTGCGATGATTCTCAATTCTGCGCACCCGTCCGATCCGAAATCCATAGCGCTAGCATACGAGCTTGAGGAAAAATACGGCGTACCCGTGGCACTCGTTAACTGCCTAGAGCTTGATAGTGAGGACATTAAAAACATACTCGAAATGGTACTTTGCGAGTTTCCTGTGACCGAAATTCGTATCAAGCTTCCCGGTTGGATGCAGGCACTTGAAAATAATCATCCCGTAAAAAAATCAATCACGGATTGCATTTGCAAATGCGCGGCCCTTGTTACAAAGGTGGGCGAGATCAAAAGCACTTTTACGCCTCTTTCCGACAACGAATTCGTGAGCCGTTTTGTCTTTGACATCATTGATTACGGAAGCGGAAGTGCGCGACTTTCGGTATTTTGCTCCGAAGGGCTCTATTTTAAGGTGCTTTCCGAGCTAACGGGCTTTGACATTGACTCTGAGGAGCAGTTAGTTTATATGCTTCGCGAATATTCCAAAAAAAAGAGTGAATTTGAGCGTATTTCTGAGGCGTTTTTTGAGGCGCAGGAAAAGGGTTATGGAATCGTGATGCCCGATGCGAGCGCTCTCTCACTTGAAGAGCCCGAAATTGTAAAACGTCAGGGGGGCTACGGTGTGAAGCTCCGCGCAAGTGCACAGTCAATCCATATGATTAGAGCAAATATCGAAACGGAAATCAATCCCATCGTCGGCAGTGAGGCTCAGAGTGAGGACCTTGTAAAATACTTGCTTGAGGAATTTGAGGAAGATCCAAAGAAAATTTGGGAGTCAAATATGTTCGGTAAATCCCTCTATGAATTGATGAACGAAGGACTCCACACCAAGATTGAACACCTCCCCGAGCAGTCGCGAAATAAACTCTCCGAAACTCTTGAACGCATCATCAATGAAGGAAGTAGCGGTCTTATTTGTATCATTTTGTAATTCGTAGATATTTCAAATTTTGATTTATAGGATAATTATATTACTCGCAAAGCTCGTAGCGATATTGTTCGCAAGCAAACAGTGATATTATAGATTTTTCTTGAATAAATAAATTTATCCCTCAAGCGTGCGCTTGAGGGATAAGTATTTTAATGTGTTTTAGTCAACTAATAAAAGAAATTTAAAAGAAGCACAAGCGATTATTAATAATGCCTTATTCTTATCTAAGAAAGTCTTATATAGCGTTCAAATTACTAAAAATCTGCGTTTGATTGTTCCGTCGTTTTCGGATATGGAGTTACGTTTTTTGATTGCGGATACGGACTCACCGTACTGCTTTGCTACGTTCCAAATGGTTGCCTCACGGTCAGGATAGCAAATCAATAATTCATTTTTGTGATTTTGGCGCGTTTGCCCAAAAATCATTTCATTAAGTAAAGTTGCTTCACTTTCACAAAGTGCAAAAATATCAAATCCAAGCTCGCAATCAACGAAAAGTCGCTCTGTATCACATCTCGATTTCGCGGTATTTACGTTAGTATTCACAAAAAAGTAGAATGGAGAAGTCAAATCGTATGAGCACTTGCAATCGATTTCGTATTTAAATGGCGCACTTATGCTTTTGTTGCCATATTCTCCGTCAAGGCAGTAAATTATTTGATAATCGCACCTGCCTTTAATGGACAAGGGTCCGTCCTTTAGAGAACATTCATCTGCGTGTGGAATGGCGGTGGTGTCAAGGATTTTGGCCTCCCTTGAAATGCCAATTTCGTCAAGTGAGAAAACCTCGTTTTGTGTCAAATTTCCGTTTGTGGCTTTGAGGGAACAGGGGATTTTTACCCTTGAATAACTAACCTCAGCTTCTTTTTCGGTGGAATATGAATCGGCAATATATGAAGTCTCGTCATTTTTTTGCGCTCGTGCATAGAGATTTAGGGTAGCTTCAATGTTAATTCCGTTTTCTTGAACATCAATTTTTTCGTTTGTGACAATGCCAAAGCAGGAGCATTCATAGGTGCTATTTACCATATCGCAATCAATTGATTTGCTAAACGGAATTTTACGGATAATGGTAATTGGCATAGTGCTTTGCGTGTCATTGCAGTAGATAAGCTTTAAAACAACCTCACCGCGAACGTTGATTTGCGAATTTTGTGAGGTGCATTCACTGATTGATATATTGGAAGAGCAATCAATTACGCGGACAGAGTCAATTGCGGAGTCGAGTGAAACAAAATCACTTATGATTTCTGCTTCACTTGAGCAATTTTTTATACTCGCGCATTGAGTTTTATATATCAAATTTTCGATATTTGAGGTGTTATGTGCTCCGACGAGATTTGGAGTGTGAAGCTCGGGAGAAAATCCAAGCGCGTGAAGTAAGAGCTTTGATTTTACATTCAATTTGCGAGGACCTAAAACCTTTGCGCAAACATTTTCTTGATTTACGTTGCAAATTAACGTTAAATCATCAGGATTTACCGCATAAAAACCGAATTCGAGTGGGAGCTTGAATGCGTATTTATCATTCAAATCGAGTGAATAAAGCTCACCGTCTGCACCAAGATATAGAATTTTATAAAGAATGTCACCGTCAAGCTGTGCGCTTGAGTTAGAAACATATTCGTTGGGTGGCACAACGGTTGCTTTAACTGACAAAAGACGTCTTATTTCGCATTTGTAGTCGGGTAGGGTAAAGTCGGAATTTAATTCGCTTGACAAATGCTTGTCACACACGGGCATTTGAGAAAAATAACCAAGTTCGTTTTGAGAAGAATTCATAATTTGCTCCTTTGCTTTTTGCTAAAGTCTATGCCTGTTTGGAATAAAATATGAATAAATGCTTGACATAATTTTTGCTTTTTGGTATACTCTAAATAGATAAATATGATGGAGGTTTATATGATTAAATTTTCAAAAAACTTTTTTGTGGTGGCAATTATTTTTGCAATGTTGCTATCTCTTTTGTCAGGATGTAATCAACCAATAGATGGCACAACTACAAAAAATCCTAATACTACGTTTCCTACAAAACCTACAATTCAAACAACGATTCCTGATGTTGAGGATATTGTGAAGGTTCCTGTTTCCGTTTCTTGCGTTGCAGGTACTCCAAATTGCTATAATTTTGATGGTACAACCTTGACCTTCACGAATGTTAGCGCGGACTCAACTTACGTTATTTCGGGTACTTTTGAGGGCAATATCATTATTGATACGGGTGATAATTATAAATTCGACCTTGAAATGCACGGATTTACTATTATCTGCGACTACACAAGTCCTATCACAATTTTAAGCGGTGACGAAATCAGTATTAAGGCAAAGAAGGGCTATGATAACTTCATCTATGATAACCGCGAGACTGTTGATGCAAACGATAATACTGCAAGTAATTATGTTATCGATTCCGAGGTTGACCTTGAATTTTCTGGCAAGGGTAAGCTTGAGATTATTTCAAAAAGCAACAACGGTGTTTATTCAAAGGACGATATTCAGGTTAAAAATCTTGATTTGACAGTAATTTGCAAGGATAATGCGCTCAAGGGTAACGATGGTGTTGAAATTACCAATGCCAACACAACTTTAATTGCGAGCGCGGGTGATTGCATTAAGACTGTTAATAGCCATATCAACGAAAACACAGGCAACCAAAAGGGAATTGTTTATATCGCGGGCGGAACACATAATTTGTATTCGGCGCGCGATGGAATAGATTCGTCCTTCGACGTTGTGATTGAGAATTCAACCGAGTCTGCTACGGTTTTGGACATATTTACGAATAAGTATTCCGAGTTTTCGGGCGACGTCGCTTTTACCTCTGCAAAGGGAATTAAAGCGGCTAATTCCGTGACGATTAGGTCGGGTAGGATTAGTATTATGTCCTATGATGACGCTATATCCGCGAAAAATGACGGTGGATTATTTGAAAACGGCAACGCGCCACGCGGCGACGTTACAATCTCGGGCGGAACGGTTACTATTAAAACCAATGGCAAGGGAATAGATGCGGACGGCACCTTGAACGTTACCTCAAATAACGTTACTATCGAGGAGTTTTGTGAGTAAAACATATCGGAGCAGAGCAATCTGCTCCGTTTTTGCGATAAATTGGTATTTATCGGTGAGAAGATAGTTAAGAAAAGATTTAGGGGGATTTTGAAAAATCCCCCTATAACCCCAAAACTTTTAAATCGTTTTTTGAAAATAAATCCCGCGCAAATCGTGTTATTTGGCGCAACCAAACAACACATAACGATTTTGCTCATACATTCGCAAAATCTGTGATTTGCTAATGCCCAACGTAGCCATTTTGCTATCAAAACGGTTATGTGCCGATTTTGTAGGGGGGCACTCCGTGCACCCGCTTATGAACTCAAACTAATTTCATTTTTGGCG
>JAZQUS010000136.1:0-2325 GCA_045631445.1 Eubacteriales bacterium | reverse complement strand
CGGCGTGGAGATGAAGTACATGGTCGGTACCATGATCGAAATCCCCCGCGCTGCTCTGACCGCTGACGAGATCGCTACCGAGGCCGAGTTCTTCTCCTTCGGTACCAACGACCTGACCCAGATGACCTTCGGCTTCTCCCGTGACGACGCCGGTAAGTTCCTGGATGCTTACTATGATCGCAAGATCTATGAGAACGACCCCTTCGCCCGTCTGGACCAGAACGGCGTTGGCAAGCTGGTTGCTATGGCCGCTAAGCTGGGCCGCAGCACCCGCGAGGATCTGCACCTGGGTATCTGCGGTGAGCACGGCGGTGACCCCACGTCCGTGGAGTTCTGCCACAAGGTCGGTCTGGACTACGTGTCCTGCTCCCCCTTCCGTGTGCCCATCGCTCGTCTGGCTGCCGCTCAGGCTGCCATCAAAGAATCTAAGTAATTAGATTTGCAAATTAAATATTATCCCCTTGGAGCAATCCAAGGGGATTTTTCTTTATCTTTCGGCACGGTTGTGATATAATAAAGAAGAAAGGAGTGAACGCAATGTATAATATTAGTTTGGGTAAAAGCGGATTAAAGGTTCCCACAATTGCGGTGGGTTGTATGAGAATAAGTAATATGAATGAAAAGCAGGTGTCGGAGTTTGTTGACACTTCACTGCAACTTGGTGCAAATTTCTTTGACCATGCCGATGTATATGGCGGTGGTAAAAGCGAAGAGGTTTTTGGAAAAGCAATATCTAACTTGAAGCGAGAGAATATTTTTATTCAAACCAAATGTGGTATTCGTAAAGGTCAGTATGATTTTTCCTATGACCATATTGTAAGTTCTGTTGAGGGAAGCCTTAAACGTCTTCGTACAGATTATATAGACGTTCTGCTTCTTCACCGACCCGATACTCTTATGGAACCAGAAGAGGTTGCCCGTGCCTTTTCTTATCTGAAAACAACGGGAAAAGTTCGCCATTTTGGTGTTTCTAACCATAATCCGTATCAAATACAACTGTTGCAAAAAGCTCTTGATACACCACTTTGTGTCAATCAGTTGCAATTTGGGGTTATGCACACGTCAATGATAGATTCGGGTATAAATGTGAATTTGTGTAATGACGCGGGTATCAATCGCGACGGCAGTGTGCTTGACTTTTGCCGTCTTGAAAACATAACAATTCAACCTTGGTCGCCTATGCAATACGGCTTTTTTGAAGGTTGTTTCATTGATAACGGAAGATTTCCCGAACTTAATGATGTTTTAGAAAAAATCGGTAATAAATACGGAGTTTCCAAAACAACAATGGCAATCGCTTGGATTCTTCGACATCCTGCAAAAATGCAACCTGTTACTGGTACAACCAACATCGTTAGGCTTGCTGACTGCCTTAAGGCGAGTGAAATCGGTATTACACACGAAGAATGGTATGAAATTTACCGTGCGGCAGGCAATAAATTACCGTAAACATATTATGCGAGTTTATTTTCCCTCTTTTGCCGATAGCACCACAGGCTGCCATCAAGGAAAGCAAGTAATTGCTGACTTTATAAAACAAAACTATCCGCCCGAGGAAACTCGGGCGGATTTTTCTAGCATTGCAAACATTTGACATTTCAGTATAATTAAATTAAGGGAGGTGCCGTACTATGAAGAAAATATTTGCTTTTATTCTAATTATTGCCCTTGTTTTTACCTTTACTGGTTGCGGTGCAAAAGAAGCGAAGAAAGATATTTTCAATCTTGTCGAAAAGAACTATGATGCAATTGTCATTGCTTGTGAGAATAAAGATTCTGAAGCACTTCTTGCTATCAACGGAATTAAAGAAGTCGATATTGTTGACGGTTATGTTTTGATTTATTGCAAGGGAGCAGGCATTGCTCCATCTTCTCAAGATTATGGTTTCTATTACTCCGAAGAAAATCTTCCTGTAGGGGTCTTTGATGGGCAAATTGTATGCAGCAACAGTGAGTTGGTTGAATATGAAAACGGTTACCGATACTTAGATAGTGGATATAATGAGTTTTACACTGAGCACATAAAGGGAAATATCTATTTTTACAGTGCAGCATTTTAATTTCCCTCTTTTGGTGATAGCACCACAGGCTGCTATTAAGGGCTAATTAACCTAACAAAATCGCCACCCGTTTGGGTGGCGATTTTTCATAAGCCTCCCTTGTGCAAAGGGAGGTGGCACGGCGTAGCCGTCACGGAGGGATTGTGAAATGACAGAAGATTACAATCCCCCAGTCTTTTGCTCCGCAAAATCCAGCCCCCTTTACACAAGGGGGCCTTTACGCAGAGCAATCCGAGGGGATTCTTGTTGGGAAAAAACTTTCTTT
>JAZQUS010000135.1:0-6744 GCA_045631445.1 Eubacteriales bacterium | reverse complement strand
TTTATCTATGCCTTCCCCGCTGGGGAAGGCATAGATAAATCCCAATTTATTTACGATTGCTATAGTAAAAGCCCTTGACAAATCAATGGAAGTCGGATCGTAGCCATGTCGTTCTGTGAGCCAAGGAGTTGTTATCAGGTCTTGTCTTCCTAAGACCGCTTGGCCTTCCGACTTTTTATCTATGCCTTCCCCGCTGGGGAAGGCATAGATAAATCCCAATTTATTTACGATTGCTATAGTAAAAGCCCTTGACAAATCAATGGTTTTGCTATAAAATATATTTATAATTACTTAATAAAAAAGGAGAAAACTATGAAAGACAGAAAAGATATACCCGCAAAATATAAGTGGGACTTGTCCGTTATCTACGGGGACGAAAAGGCGTTTTACGAGGATTACGCTAAAGTAGAAAAAATGGTTAAGGAGTTTCCCAAGCACGAAAAAACAATGACAAAGAGTGCAGAGGGACTTTATAATTGCCTTAGAGCTGTGTGTGATATTGAAGCAATTATCGAAAAGCTTTGGAGCTATGCGTCTCTCAATTTCTCAGTTGATTCAACTAATAACGCATTCCAGGCACTCAACGGAAAGGTTCGTGCACTTGCAGTTCAGGCGGGAAGTGCATCTTGGTTTATTACACCTAGATTGCTTGCGCTTGATACCGATACAGTAAATGCTTGGTTCAACGAATATCCTGCGCTTGAAACATTCCGCAGAATGATTGAAACAACAATGAGAGAAAAGCCCCACACTCTTTCCGATGAATGTGAGCAACTTATGGCAAAATTGCAGGACGGCTTTGGTACACACGGTGACATTAGAAGCATTTTTGCAAATAGTGACCTTCGTTTTGGTAAGATTAGAAATGAAGAGGGCAAGCTTGTTGAACTTACAGATACAAACTACGTTGCATTCCTTATGAGTGGCAATAGACGTGTTCGTCAGGCGGCTTTTAGAAAGATTTATGAAACATACGCGCAGTTTGGCAACACATTTGCAACCACATTCAACGCAATGGTTCGCGAAAGAGGTACTCTTGCAAAGGTTAGAGGATATAAGAACTCCATCACTGCGTCCACATTCCGCGACGAAGTAACCCCCGATATTTACAATAACCTTATCAACTGCGTTCACACAGGTCTTCCCGCGCTTTACGATTACTATGAACTCAAGCGTGAGGTCCTTGGACTTCAGAAGCTTCACCTTTACGACGTTTATGCGCCTCTTATCGGTGAGCTTGATAGAGTTTATTCCTATGATGAGGCAGTACAGGAGGTTCTTGAAACAGTTAAGATTTACGGTGACGAGTATTACAATGCTCTTAGTGCAGGCCTTCTTGAAAAGGGTTGGGTTGACGTATATCCTTCAAGAGGTAAGCGCGGCGGAGCTTTCAGTGCAGGCACACCTGTGACAGAGCCATACATCCTTCTTAACTACAAGGAAACACTTGATGACGTGTCCACACTTGCACACGAAGCAGGTCACTCAATGCACTCTTGGTTCTCAACTCACTATAACGAGCCACATAACTCTAACTACACAATTTTCGTAGCAGAGGTTGCATCCACTGTAAATGAACTTCTTTTGATGCACAGAAAGCTTCGTGAATGTGCAGACGATAACGAAAAGCTCTACATTCTCAATCAGTTGATGGAAACATACAAGGGCACACTTTACCGCCAAACAATGTTTGCAGAGTTTGAAAGAGATATGCACGCGATGAGTGAAAAGGGAACACCTCTTACAGCTGACGTAGTAAATAAGCACTACTACAAGCTCGTTAAGAAGTATTTCGGACGCGACGTTGCAGTAGACAAGCAGATTTCTATGGAATGGATGAGAATTCCTCACTTCTATTCAAGCTTCTACGTTTACAAGTATGCAACTTGTATCTCCGCAGCTTCTGCTATCGTTAAGAGAATTGAAAACGAAGGCGATGCTTATGTAAATCAGTACATTGATTTCCTTAAGTGCGGCGGTTCAAAATCTCCTCTCGATTCACTCCTTGTTGCAGGAATTGATATGAGAGATCCCGAGGTTGTTAACGGCGCTATCGAGGACTTTAGAAGCGCGGTTAAAGAATTCAGAGAGATTTATAATAAGAGAAAATAAAACTTTTAAGGGGAGCTGTTTAAGTTCCCCTTTTCAAATTTTGATTTATCGGGGAAGTTACAAAGATAAAAAAGGTCGCTTTTGAAAAAGCTCCGCAAAACTTTTTAATCGTGGGTGTTAAATTAGACCGCGCAAATCGTGCGCCTTCACTTCTGACGCGCTTGGCGCAAATGTTTTCACCGCACAAGTGCGATAAAAACCACGCTTTGCTACTCTGCATATAGCCATTTGATAGCAAAATGGCTACGTTTGGCATTAGCAAATTGGATTTTTCGAGGTGACGAGAAAAATCATTAGTTCCAACTCGTTGGAACAATTTGCGCGGCTTCAAATAATCCCCAACATTTAAAAGTTTTGCGGAGCTTTTTCAAAAGCGACCCCTTTTTTACTTTGTAACTTCTCCCCGCTAAATCCCAATTTATTTGTTTGGAGTGTTGAATATTATTCGTATTTATGCTATAATAAACAAAACAACCAAAGGAGCGCGAAAATGAAGGGTTATAACGTTATCGTAGTATTTAATAAAGAAGCTGACAAAATGCTTATGTGCAAGAGGGTGAAAGACCCATACAAAGATTTGTCGAATTTTGTTGGTGGAAAAATTGAGGCAGATGAGGACGGAATGAGTGCCGCGTATCGCGAGCTTTTTGAAGAAACCTCGATAACAAAAGATGATATAAAACTCACGCATTTGATGGATTTTACATACCATATGGCGCAGGAATACGTTGAGGTTTACGTTGGCAGATTGAATAAACACGTTGAAATCAAAGGCGACGAAAATATCCTCTATTGGTCGGATTTCGAGCATAATTTCTTTGATCCTACCCTCTACGCAGGTGAAGGCAATATCGGTCATATTATGATGCATATTGATTTTGATAAAGAGAGATTGTTGGAGCTGTAATATGAACGAAAAATTACCTAAAAGAAAAAGCCCTCGTTTGAAAGAATATGATTATAATGACACTGCAGTATATTTTATAACAATATGCGTACAGCATAGAAAATGTTTGCTATCCAATGTCGTAGGGACAGGCGTCCTCGACTGTCCGCGCATTGAATTGACCGAATACGGACGGATAGCAGAAAAATATATTAAGCAGTTAAATGATTTCTATAATCATATATCAATCGAGGATTACGTTATTATGCCAAATCATATTCATATGGTTGTATATATTCGTATGGACGGACAGTCGAGGACGCCTGTCCCTACGACTAAAGCGAACAGTGAATATTCAAAATTTATTTCGACTTTTAAAAGATTTTGCAATAAAGAGTACGGATATAATATATGGCAATCGCGTTCTTATGAACATATAATTAGGGATTATCGTGATTATGAAAAAATCCAAAAATATATCTACGAAAACCCACTAAAATGGCAATTTGATGAATTTTATTGCGAATAATAACCCCCCAACGGAATTTCCGTTGGGGGTACATTTGTATTATAACTTAATTAATTTTATATTTTCCAAGTTATAGTGTTACCGTTTTTTTCATTTATTTGTGCAAAAATCCAATTAGAATTGCGCTTTTTGTACCGTTTGATTTCCTTTATAATAGGAAGAATTTGTTTCTTTGTTACGCTTATTCCGTCTTTTTTTAGTTTTCTGCGAATAATCCCTGCTGTGAAATTGTTAAGAATCAATCGCGTGGGGAAAAGATAAACAGTGTGATTATTTTTCTTTATTATCATACATTATTCTACAAATAGTTGAATCGTATCGCCATTTTTATCTTCAATATCTACAATATTGCCCACCGCACCCTGTTGTACCATATTGAAAATCATATTCAAGTCGATATTTTTCAGTGCCTCATTTCCTGAAAGGCGCGACATATTAAGTCCGCTATCGATTACCACCTTTATTACAGAAAGCGGAAGATTTACACGCACCACATCACCATTCTTATCGTTTATTACTATTCGCAATAACATATCATCAATATTTTTTCTTTCGTTTTCTGGCAACATTCTAACTCTATTATCTTCCTCTTTTTTGCCTGTGAGCAGCTCGTCGGTGCTTATACCGAGTATTTTTGAAAGAAGTGGAAGTGAAGAAATATCGGGGCAACTTTGATCATTCTCCCATTTGCTTATGGCTTGAGAGCTTATGCCGAGCTTTTCGGCAAGTTCGTCTTGTGTTAATTGATTTTCATGACGAAGAGCAGCAATTCTTTTTCCTAAGGTTGTGTTCATATTCAAAACTCCTTTTCATTTTTATTGTTTTTATTTATCGGTTAAATTATGTAACCGACATTGTTATTATAACATTGTAATACCGTAAAATGAAGATAACAACAGTTGAAAAAGGTATAATTTTATCAACCAAATGGAGAATTATCCCTCAACCGATAGTTGTTTAATGTTGTTTGGTTGAAAATTCATCCAAAATACATTGAGATAGAAAAACCGATACGGATTATTTCCGTATCGGTTTTATGTATTTACATTAAATTATTTGCTCTTAATGTATTCATCCATAGCCTTAGCAGCTGTTTTACCAGCGCCCATAGCAAGAATTACTGTTGCAGCACCTGTTACTGCGTCACCGCCTGCGTAAACGCCCTCACGAGATGTAAGACCGTTTTCGTCTGCGATAAAGCAACCGTGCTTGTTTGTTTCAAGACCCTTAGTTGTGTTTCTGATAAGGGGGTTGGGGCTTGTACCGATGGACATGATTACGCAGTCAACGTCAAGAACGAATTCAGAATCGGGCTTAACGATGGGACGACGTCTACCGGAAGCATCGGGCTCACCAAGTTCCATCTCTACGCACTTCATACCTGTAACGAACTTGTGATCGTCGCCAAGAATTTCAACGGGAGATGTGAGTGTCTTGAAGATGATGCCTTCTTCTTCTGCATGTTCAACTTCTTCCTTACGAGCAGGAAGTTCGCTCATACCACGACGGTAAACGATGTAAACGTTTTCTGCGCCAAGACGCTTTGCGGAACGAGCTGCGTCCATAGCAACGTTACCACCACCAACGATTGCAACGTTCTTGGAATTCTTAATAGGTGTATCAGAATCAGGTCTGTATGCCTTCATAAGGTTTACACGAGTAAGGAATTCGTTAGCAGAGTAAACACCCTTAAGGTTTTCACCGGGGATATTCATGAAGTTGGGAAGACCTGCACCGGAACCGATGAAGATTGCTTCAAAGCCCATACCGAAGAGCTCGTCAACTTCAATTGTTCTACCAACAACAACGTTTGTTTCAACCTTAACACCAAGTGCCTTGAGGTTTTCGATTTCGTCCTGAACGATCTTCTTAGGAAGACGGAATTCAGGAATACCGTAAACGAGAACGCCGCCTGCAAGGTGGAGTGCCTCGAAAATTGTTACTTCGTAACCAAGTCTTGCAAGGTCACCAGCGCATGTAAGACCGGAGGGGCCTGCACCGATGATAGCGCACTTGTGACCGTTAGAAACGGGAGCCTGGGGCTTTTCTGTTGCGTGAGCATTGTGCCAGTCAGCAACGAATCTTTCAAGACGGCCGATAGCAACGGGCTCACCCTTAATGCCTCTTACACACTTGCTTTCGCACTGTGATTCCTGAGGGCAAACACGTCCGCAAACTGCGGGAAGAGCAGAGCTCTTAGAAATAATCTGGTAAGCGCCTTCAAAATCTCTTTCTTTAATCTTGGAGATGAAAGCGGGAATATCAATAGAAACAGGGCAACCGCCAACGCAGGGCTTGTGCTTACAGTTAAGACATCTTTCTGCCTCATCCACTGCCTGTTCTTCTGTATAACCAAGTGCTACTTCAAGGAAGTTACCGTTGCGGACCATTGGGTCCTGAACGGGCATTTCATTCTTTTTAAGACTCATATTAGGCATATTATTTTACCTCCTTCTTGAAGAGATTGCAAGCCTCTTCGTGTTTGTGTCTTTCGAAATCTCTATACATAGAGGAACGTTCGATAGCTTCGTCGAAGTCAACAAGGTGACCGTCGAAGTCAGGACCGTCAACGCAAGCGAACTTTGTTTCACCGCCAACAGTAAGACGGCAACCGCCGCACATTCCTGTACCGTCGATCATAATGGGGTTCATGGAAACTACTGTAGGAATGTTGTGTTCCTTTGTAAGCTTGCAAACGAACTTCATCATGATAAGGGGACCGATTGTGATAACTTCATCATAAACGTTGCCTTCTTCAATGAGGGCTGCAAGTGCGTTTGTAACGAGACCCTTTTCACCGTGTGAGCCGTCGTCTGTCATCATCTTCATAACGTCAGAAACTGCTGCGAATTCGTCTTCAAGGATTACAAGATCCTTGTTTCTGAAACCAACGATGGAGTGAACCTCTGCGCCAAGTGCGTGAAGCTTCTTAGCAATGGGATAAGCGATAGCGCAACCAACACCACCACCAACTACTGCAACCTTCTTAAGTCCTTCTGTGTGAGAGGGAACTCCAAGAGGTCCTACGAAGTCGTGAATGTACTCACCTTCGTTAAGCTGGTTGAGCTTTTCTGTTGTAGCACCAACAATCTGGAAGATAATTGTGATTGTACCTGCTTCACGATCGTAATCAGCGATTGTGAGAGGAATTCTTTCGCCTGCTTCATCAACTCTAAGAATGATGAACTGACCGGGCTCTGCCTTCTTGGCAATGAGG
>JAZQUS010000134.1:0-11085 GCA_045631445.1 Eubacteriales bacterium | reverse complement strand
TTGGATTTTTCGAGGTGCCTGTTCTACACCGAGAAAAATCATCAGTGTCAATTTATTGACACAATTTGCGCGAAATCTTTGGTGAAAGTGCTACAAAAGTTTTTGCCAAGCTTTTTTTAAAAAGCGTCTTTTTTTGTTTTAGCTAGCTCCTCGATAAATCAAAATTTGAAAACACATCACAAAATTATCTTTTTCTATTGAATACAAACAAAAAATATGATATAATTAATCAATTACATTAAAGCGAGGTAAATTATGCTCAAAAATTCACCTACTAACAATAAATATATACTCTCTTGGATTGAGGAGATGGCAGAAATGTGCCGTCCTGACTCAATTATTTGGATTGATGGAACTGATACCCAAACAAACGCTCTTCGAGACGAGGCGTGTGCTCTTGGCGAAATAATCAAGCTCGACCAAGAAAAGCTCCCTGGCTGTTATCTTCACCGCACCGCAATCAACGACGTTGCGCGTGTTGAAGGCAGAACGTTTATCTGCACTCGCACAAAGGAAGATGCAGGTAATATCAACAACTGGATGCACCCCGACGAGTGTAAAGAAAGATTAACAAAGCTCTACCGTGGCTCAATGAAGGGTCAAACTATGTACGTTATTCCCTACTCTATGGGAATTGTCGGATCTCCCTTTGCAAAATACGGAATTGAGCTTACAGACTCCATTTACGTCGTTCTCAATATGCTTATAATGACTCGCGTAGGCTTTGACGTGCTCAATGCAATCGGAGATAGCCCCGACTACATAAAGGGTTTACACGCACGCGCGCAGCTTGATGAGGAAAATAGATACATCGTTCACTTTCCTGAAGAAAACACCATTTGGTCAGTAAATTCAGGTTACGGTGGAAACGTGCTTCTCGGTAAAAAATGCTTTGCACTTCGTATTGCTTCCTACCTTGGTAGACACGAAAATTGGATGGCGGAGCATATGCTCATCCTCGGTGTTGAGTACCCCGACGGTGAAACGAAATACGTTTGCGCAGCATTCCCATCCGCCTGCGGAAAAACAAATCTTGCGATGCTCATTCCACCTGAATTTTACTCTAAAAAAGGTTATAAGGTTCATTGCGTTGGTGACGACATCGCGTGGCTTCGAGTTGGTGAGGACGGACGTCTTTGGGCGGTAAATCCCGAAAACGGATTTTTTGGTGTGGCCCCCGGAACTAACGAAAAAACCAATCCCAACGCGCTCCACACAACCTTTAAGGACACAATTTTCACAAATGTTGTGCATAATACAAAGGACAACACGGTTTGGTGGGAGGGTCTTGACAAAAATCCACCTACCGAAGCAATCGACTGGATGGGACGTCCTTGGGACTATAGAAAATACGATAAAAACGATAAATCAACCTGCGGCGCGCATCCCAATTCGCGTTTCACCGCAAAGGCGACGAACTGCCCCTGCATTTCAAAGGAATTTGAAAACCCAATGGGCGTGCCGATTTCTGCAATCATTTTCGGTGGCAGACGAGCAAAAACCGCGCCGCTTGTTTATCAGTCAACCTCTTGGCAAAACGGTGCTTTCATAGGGTCTATAATGGCAAGTGAAACTACCGCGGCAGCTTCAGGTGCTGTCGGTGTGGTTCGACGCGACCCTATGGCTATGCGCCCATTCGTCGGCTACGATATGGGTGACTATTTCAACCATTGGTTGAGTATGGGCAAGATTATCCCCAATCCACCGAAGATTTTCCACGTTAACTGGTTTAGAACCGACGACGAGGGCAATTTCATCTGGCCCGGCTTTGGTGACAATATGCGCGTTTTGATGTGGATTTTGGCTCGTTGTGAGGACAAAATCGGCGCCAGAGAGAGTGCAATCGGTTACCTTCCAAACGCAGAAGATATCTGCATCGAGGGGCTTGACGGTGTGACGCTTGACACCATTGAGGAGCTTCTCAAGGTCGATGCAAAATCTTGGCTTGAGGATGTTGAAAATATCAAGGCATTCTATACACAGGTCGGTGACCGAGTTCCAACCGAGCTTTACACGGAGCTCAAAGCACTGGAAAATAGACTTAATGGAAATTAAAAAAAGGAGCGAAAGCTCCTTTTTTTAATCCAAACCATATATATAATGAATGGCATTTTTTGAAATAATATCCGAAATATCCTTTCCGTGAGCAAGTCGGTCACGAACGACGGTAGAACTTATCTCACGCGCTCCCTCGTCGCATGGTAAAAACACCGTCTGCGCCTGTGGATTTCTCTTAAAATTGAATTGAGCCATTTCAAATTCGTATTGATAATCCTTGTAATCACGAATACCCTTAACAATAACCGTAGCTCCAAGTCGCAAAGCAAGGTCCGCAAGCATTCCATCATCAAAAATAACCTCAACGTTAGAAAGGTGAGCAACCGACAATTTGGCAATCTGTGTTCTCTGCTCACGCGTAAACATATATTGCTTTGTGTCATTAATCATAACCGCCACAAAAACCTTGTCAAAAAGCTTTGACGCGCGCTCGATAATATTAATATGTCCGATTGTCATCGGGTCGAAGCTGCCGGGCACAATTGCGATTGTCATTTTCATTTTGTCACCGTCCCCCTCAATTTAAGTACGGAAATATGAGCAATTCCGTGCTTCATAGTCTTAATCACTTCAAAATTCTCTTGATTTTGCACATTCAAAATATCAAATCTGTCGCTCTCGCACACGACATATGACGTTTCCTTAACCAAACCCTTGTCAAAAAGGAGTGAAAGTGCATCGTTAATAAGGTTACTCGCATAGGGTGGATCAAGGAAAACCATATCGAATTTCTGCTCCCCACTCTGCTTTTCAAGAAAGGTCAACGAGTCCTCGCAAAGAACCGTAGCACCTTCAAGTCGAGTTTTTGATGCATTCTTTTTTATTATTTCAAAGGCACGCTTTCCGCTATCCACAAAGTAGGCGCTTTTAGCCCCACGGCTGAGTGCTTCAAATCCCATCTGCCCCGAGCCCGCAAAAAGATCAAGCACTGCTCTGCCCTCAATTTCAAATTGGAGCATCGAAAAAATAGCTTCCTTTGATCTTTCACTCGTCGGACGAGTGTCAAGGCCATCCAAGGTGTCAAGCTTTATTCCCTTTGCCTTTCCTGTAATAATTCTCATAAATCAAACTCCGTTTTTATAATAATCTAATATTGCCTGCGCGTCGTTTTTGGAAATTCCCTTAACCGCGCAAAGCTCGTCAAAGCCAGCGTTTTTGATGGCTGAAATGCCCCCAAAATGAGCAAGAAGTGACTTTGCCTTGGTGCTTCCAATGCCCTTTATCTTTTCAAGGGACGATTTTTTAATCGTTTTAGATTTTGCGTTGCTCATTTTCGCAACGGTATAGCGGTGAACTTCCTCTTGAATTCTAAAAATGAGTCCGTAAACCGCCTGCTCACGCGCAATGCTTATCTCATCACTCTCGGTACAAAGCGCGCGCGTTTTATGGAAATCGTCCTTCACCATACCAAAAATGGGTATGTCAATTTCTATTTCATTTAACACCTCGCGAACCGCCCCAACGTGCGTTTTGCCACCGTCGAGCAAAATGAGGTCGGGATATTCACCCATCGAGCCCTGCATATCACTCAAATGAGAAAGTCTGCGGCGCAAGGTTTCTCGCATGCACGCGTAATCGTCCGTGCCGTCAACTTCCTTTATATTGAACGAACGGTAATCGCTCTTTTTCGGCTTTCCGTCAAAGAAAACCACCATACCGCCCGTTTTATGCTCTGCGCCAAGGTTTGAAATGTCATAAGCTTCAATCCTTTGCGGTATGCTTTCAAGCTCCAAAAGCTCTGCAAGGCGGAACAAAATCGAATTGTCCTTTTCATACTCCTTAACATACGCCTGCGCCCTTTCCTTCGCATTGTCGAGTATCATATCGCAAAGCTTTTTCATCTCCGCGCGTTGAGGTGTCCAAAGTGTCACCTTTCTGCCACTCTGCTCACTCAAAAACTTGGATAAAAGCTCGTCCTCAACCTGTACCGTATCGTCAAGCACGATTTTTCTCGGAATTGAATCCGAATGTGAATAGTAATCAACCAAAAAGGCGGTCAAGGATTCCTCGTCAAGTATTTTATCCGCGCCGAAAACGTAATCGTTTTTGCCGTTTAAAATACCCTCGCGAACAGAATAGATTGCCAAAGCCGAGCAAAGCTCGTCCGAATAGAGCGCAATAACGTCGTATTCCGCATCGGGTGAGTCAACAACCTTCTGCTTTTCTCTTATCTTTTCAAGCGCGCGTATCGTGTCACGACATTTTATAGCCGCCTCATACTGCTCCACTTCCGAATGGGCATACATCTTTTCTTCAAGGGACGAGATTGCTTCCCTTGTGTTGCCCTTCAAAATATCAATCGCGCATTTTATAAGCGCATTGTATTCCTCCGCATTAACGTGCCCCTGACAAACTCCGCAGCATTGCTTCATTTGATAATAAAGACACTCCCTACCCTTGCCAATATCCTTTGGAAAGGAGAGCTTGCAGCTTGGAATACCGAGCGTTTTATTGAGTAAGGACATAATCCCAAAAACAGTTGATGCACCCTGATAAGGCCCAAAATACTTTGCCTTATCCGCAAGTCGCTTTCTTGTGAACTGAATTTTTGGATATTCCTCGTTTGTAATTTTTATATATGGATACGTCTTTGAGTCCTTAAGACGAATATTATATCGAGGGCTATATTGCTTGATAAGTGAATTTTCAAGTGAGAGTGCCTCAATCTCCGTGTCACAAAGAACGTAGTCAAAATCAAAAACCGACGCCACCATCTTGGCGGTTTTGATGTTCTTCTCACTATTTTGAAAATACTGAGAAACGCGATTTTTGAGCTTTGCGCTCTTGCCAACGTAAATTATCTTGCCTGCCCTGTCACGCATAATATATACACCGGGTCGAATTGGCAGAGAGTTTGCTTTTGTTAACAATTCTTGCTTCGTTGCCAAAAAAAATCACGCTCCTTTCAAATTTTGATTTATAGGGGAGATAGTTACAAAGAAAAAATGACGCTTTTTGAAAAAAGCTTGGCAAAAACTTTTGTAGAGCTTCGCGGCAAAATTACGCGCAAATCGTGTTGCTTTATAAAGTAAAGCAACACATAACGATTTTTAAGGCATTTTAACAGGCGCCTTAAAAATCTGTGATTTGCTATTGCAAAGCGAAGCCGTTGTGCTATCAAAATGTCTATGTGCAGCGTAGCAAGGCGCAGTTTTTATTCGTTTGCGAATAAAAACATTTGTGACGAGCGCGCAGAAGTGAGTCACGCGAGTTGCGCGGAGTTTGGTGGAGTTTTTGTAAACTTTACGGCTACACTTACACCACTTTTTAAAGTTTTTTGGTTCTTTTTTTCAAAAAAGAACAATCTTTTTTACCTAACTATCTAACTGATAAATCCCAATTTACTTTTCTCATTAGAGTAAATTGGCGAGGAGAAAAACTCCTCGCCGATTTTCATTGATTAATGTGTAATAAAATTATTCCTCAAAACCTGTGTTAATGAGGGTGGCAAGGCCTTCAAGAGCAACCTCTTCATCGTTACCATCTGCCACGAGTGTGATTGTCATTCCCTTAGCAATACCCAAGGAAAGAACACCCAAAAGGCTCTTCGCATTAACCTTGCGGTCATCCTTTTCAACCCAGATGGAGCTTTTATAGGTATTTGCTTTTTGAATAAAGAAAGTTGCAGGACGGGCATGAAGTCCTATTGCATTTGAGATTTTTACCTCTTTTGTAATCATAATAATGCTCCTATCAATATAAAGCCACAAAATGTGCATAGTTACTTAACTATATTATAACAAGTTGCGCAAACAAAATCAAGAGAAAGAATTCGTATAATTGCCCAAACTTTTTTATAAAAAATACATTTTTTTGATGATTTTGCACACTTTTGCACAAAAATCGATATTTTTATTATTATTTCCATTCGAAAGAAACTATAGTTACATCTATTATAACATTTTCAGTGAAAACATTCAACACGTCTTTAACATTGATTGTCAATTCAGTATCATTAATTTTATAACCATCTTTTGTCAAAACACCTTCAGTAACGATATAACCATAAGCCTTAGTTTGACTATCGTCAGTATATGCTAAGTCGTCAACAACTGAGCCAATAACGAATTTATTACCGCTATCTTTATCAAGAACAGCAAGAGATTCGCCCGCTTTGATATGTTGAAAAACTGCCAAAGAAACCTCATCAACAACATCAAATTCAAACCTGATAGTGCAACTTTTATCATTTATCTGCTGATATTTGTCCTCTATCACAATCGCTCTTGTTATTATCGTTGAAATACAAACAATTGCAAGGAACAACACCAATCCGTCAACAATATTAAATTTTAATTTTTTATTGCTTTTTTTTATCATCAGTTATTCCTCCTCGGGCACGAAAGAAAAATCCAAGCAAAATCCTGTACACATTTTAAAAACGGGATATTTATCACTCATTGAATTCATGGTCATTATAAGTGGCTCGGTTTTTTTAAACCAAATCTGCTTTCCATTAACAACATAGCCAACTCTCTCATTTTTTAAATATGCATTCATTATAATCGGAATTTCTTCTCCAATCCAAATATGTTTGCCGTTAACAAAATAACCATCCCCCTCAACATAAACCGCACTCACCTCAATAGTAAAGGTGGCTTTTATTGGGGTTTCTTGCTCTTCAGTTTTCTTTTCAAAAACAAATTTTGTTATTTTACCCGAAATCTTATCGTCAAAATTGTTTTTAATATACGGATAAAGAGTAACATCAAATTCTTCCTCATCTTTAATTATTAATTCCTCAACTACAACCGTATATGTAAGTTTACCATTTATTTCATTTAGAGTAGTGGACACACTTTTAGAAGGAGAATATTGATTTATTTTAAACAAATCGTAATAATATGAAACGCACCAAACAAGGATTGCTATCACAAATATCAAAAGAAAAAGGTCAATGAAGTTTATCCTTCCCTTTTTGACAGTATGTTTATGTAATTTGCTTTTCATAACGTCCTCCACCTCAGTCAATTTCAATATCAACACTTATCATATTGTTAACAACCCTTTCAGATTCATCCTCCTTATCGTTCACCTTGGTTAAGGCAACCGTAAGAGCAAAAACTATCCAAAAAGTAAGGAATGCCCTATAGTTCGACCAAATATAAGAATTCATACCCATAAGACATGCGCTAAAAACACTTGCATATCCTGCGCATATCATGGTTTTTGAACGACTGCGTTTGTTTCTTTTTTTCGTGTTTGCAAAGCACTTTTGTGCAAAAGTAAATAATATCAAAACGAATAACAAAAAGCCAACTATTCCAAGCTCAACAAAAACCTGCATAAATATGTTATGAGAATCAACTGTAAGAACAGAATATTTGTAGGTGTTTTTATAGAACGCACTCACAAACGATTCTTGACCAACACCGATGCCTGTATATAAATTTTCAGCAATCATTTCCCAGGTTCTGCCCCAAATCGTCTTCTTCATTTCAATATCAGTATTAGAAATAACGAAAAAGCTCTTAACGACAGTTGCTATGTTTTCTGGTAAAACAAGCATTGTTACAATAGATGAGACTCCAGCCCCCAAAACAAGCCAAATGCTCTTGAAGTTGTATATTAACATAAACAAAACGGTTGCAATTATAATACCCCAACGCACCATAATATCACCGGCAATCATCGTACTCACCACAATTACGCCAATCTCAAATAAATAGAGGCATTTGATGAATTTATTCTTCGTTACAAGCATTTGACCGAGTGCTAAGGGATAAATCATAACAAGATAAACTCCCATCTCAGAAGAACCTATAATCATTTCATTCGCTTCTTTCAAAACGAATAGAATCGGCACCCAAGAAAGAAATTCAAATTTGAATACGCCAATTTCAATCATTTTACAAGCAAGTCCAATAATAGCAACGATGAAACCACAAATAACCATCGTTTTAATTCCCCTGTATATACCGGGCTTTCTTATGTACATATTCACAATAAGGAAGTACATAAACAAGAATGCAAGATATATTTCAGCCATCTTCAAGGAGCTCAATTCACCCACACTGAAAACACCGCCGAACATTAGGAGTGTTCCAATTAAAATCAAAAGTATATCTATAAATTCAAATTTAAGCACTCTTTTTCCTCGAATAAATTTTGAAACAAATCCGGCAATAGTGAAAATAATCAAGGAAAGAATAAAAGTATTTGGATGTTCAAACACCGATACAAATGGCATACATATAAGCACCATCAAAATACCTATTTCAGGGAACGACATAATAAACGCAAGTGTCGCAAACAAAAGCGCTATATTGATCATTATCGTCGGCTGAATAAAGAAGGTTAGCAAGCCAATACCGAACATTGAAAGCATTGAAGCAATATAACTGTTATCGGTTGATTTTTCACCGCGTTCAAATATATTAGCATTTAAGTTGAGTACGTCAGTTACTATAAATCTTGTCCATTTGTGAGTGAGGATTGCTTCTCCAACCTCTCTTTTGGAAAGGGTTAAGTTAATAGAAACAAGAAAAATCCCTCCAGCCACAATCAAATCGTTCAAATATTTATCGGGAAATGTAAGATACGTGCCTAAGGTTATTCCTTTATCCAAGATAACTAAATAAATATTCAACCCCGCAACCACGGCCATCGCAAACGAAAAGAATGCAAATCTCGCTCCCCAAATACTAACCCTTGAATGTATCAAATTGTTTGAAAAATTTCCAATTCGAGAGTTTATAAAACTGTTTTCATAATAATTTACAAGCGGTGAATGCGAATGTGCCTTTTTATTCTTGCCCCTCAAGAAGCGATAGAAGAAACCATTCTTCCACTTTTCGTTAATTTTTACATAACTATCCGCAAAGATAAAGCCAAGAAAACCCTTGCGAAAAAATCTTGTCAAAAAATCAGAAATCATAAAAAGAAATCCCAAAAGACCCGCATATTTGCCGTATCTTTTCTTCTTTTTATTTTGCTTTCTATTTTTATTTATTTCTTTATTATCCAAAGCCCATCTCTCCTTTCTTGGATCAATATACTAATCCAATAAATCAGGTCTTTTTTGCTTAGTTATTTCAAGTGACTTTGCAGCGCGCCACTTGTCAATTTCAGCATGGTTTCCTGAAATCAACACGTCAGGAACCTTTTTACCGTGAAATTCATAGGGACGAGTGTATTGAGGATATTCAAGTCTACCACATGAAATACTCTCGTCCTCATAACACTTCTTGTCCGCAAGAACGCCGTCGCGAAGTCGGGATATGCAATCTACAAGCACACACGCAGGTAATTCCCCACCCGTGAGTACGTAGTCACCAATCGAAATCTCCTCGTCAACTATTTCCTCAAGCACGCGTGTATCAATCCCCTCATAATGTCCGCAAAGGATTATAAGATTGTCATATTCCGCAAGCTCCTGCGCCTTTTGTTGCGTTAAAACCTTGCCCTGCGGACTCATATAAATCACCTTTGATTTAACATTCTCACCCATTTCTGCAACTACTTGATTTTTAACAAATTCATAGCAATCATAAACAGGTGGAGCCATCATAAGCATACCGAAGCCGCCGCCGTAAGGAGTATCGTCAACCTTGTTGTGCTTGTTGTTCGCAAAATCGCGAATATTGTGCGCGTGAACGGAAACGTGTCCCGCCTTCTGCGCCCTACCGATTATACTCTCCCCAAGAATCGATGAAACAAGCTCAGGGAAAAGTGTCATTATATCAAATCTCATATTAGTCTAACATTCCTTCTATAAGTGAAACGAAAATTCCTTTTTCAAGATCAATTTCCTTAATAAATTCAGGCACTGCAGGAATTAACTTCTTGCCGTTTTTTGTGTTAATTTCATAAATGTCACTCGCACCGAGATTGAGAACATCTGAGAGTGTGCCAATCTTTTCGCCACTTTCAAGGTCAATCACGTCAAGCCCGATAATATCCGCAATAAAGAACGCATCCTCATCAATGGAAATGTCCTTGCGATCTGCATAAACAATCCTGCCACGCAATGACATTGCAGTGTCAATGTCATTTATTCCATCAAGCTCAAAAAGAACGAACTGTTTAAAAACAGATGCCTTTTTAACCTTATAGAGCTTGTATTCTGCACCATTTTGAAGAAAAACCTTCTTCAAGGATGCAAGATCCTGTGGAGTATCGCACCACGATTCAAGCTTCAATCCACCGCGAACTCCGTGTGTATTAATTATTTTCCCGCATTCAAGATATTGTGATTTTGCCATAATTTTAAGCCAAATGCTTCCCTTTCTGCAAATTTGCATACTTATTTATTGTATTATATCATATTTTATTATATTTTGCAAGAAAATCAACACTTTTTCTAATAATTTAATTAATTTTTGAAAAAAGTGGAAAATACTATTGAAAAAAAGTTAAAAATAATGTATAATAATAAAGTTAGTAATTAATTTGGAGGTAAATTAAATGTTTAATCTTTTGACAGATGCTACTACTACAGCTACAGGTGGACTTCTTGGTTCAATCTTCCCCCTTCTCATGCTCGTTGTTATGTTCGTTGCAATGTACTTCCTCACAATCAGACCTCAGAAAAAGGCTGAAAAGGAAGCAAACGAGATGAGAAATAACCTTGAAATCGGTGATGAAATCACAACAGTTGGTGGCATCATTGGTAGAATCGTTAGCATCAAGGAAGAAACTTGCGTTATCGAAACAAGCAGAGACGGTACAAAAATCCGTATTCTCAAAACTGCAATCCGTAACGTTGACGTTAAGGCAGCAGATGCTCAGTAATTGATTGAAATAAAAACAACGCCGATAATCTCGGCGTTGTTTTTTGTTTGTGAATACCTATAAATTGGGATTTATCTGTGCCTTCCCCAGCGGGGAAGGGGGACCATTTATGGTGGATGAGGAGAACAGATTTTAAGCAAACAATCGTCTTTATCCGCTAGACATCGTTTCTTAACACACAGAAATTACTTGAGAAATCAACGCTTTTGTTTTTCAAGAAAGCCGTTAGCATAAACTAAATGGTGCTCTCCTCATCCACCGCCTCGGCGGTCCCCCCGCTGCAAGCACCCCTTC
>JAZQUS010000133.1:0-8261 GCA_045631445.1 Eubacteriales bacterium | reverse complement strand
GCAAAGCGCGGTTTCTCTGTTTTCTCGAAAACGGAGAAACATTTGTGACGAGCGCGAAGAAGTGAGTCACGCGATTTGCGCGGAATTTATTTATGCCAACACGATTAAAAGTTTTTTGCGAGCTTTTTTTCAAAAAAGCGAAAATATTTACTTAACTAACATCCCGACAAATCAAAATTTGAAACACTAACTCAATTCACTTGCATTTTTCTTCTGAATATGCTATAATAAACCAAAATAAAACCATAACGGAGCAAATATGAAAAAATCAAAACTAATATTAACCTTATTTTTGTGCTTTTTCAAGATAGGGGCGTTCACCTTTGGAGGCGGTTACGCAATGCTTGCCCTTCTTGAAAACGAATTTGTTGAAAAAAAAGGATGGCTCACGAAGGACGAATTCCTCGATATGCTCGCAATCGCAGAATCAACCCCCGGCCCCATCGCGATAAATTCCGCAACTTTCATCGGTTACAAAACCGCAGGAATTCTCGGTTCAACTTTTGCAACCCTCGGTGTTGTTCTTCCTTCTTTCATCATTATTTTTATCATCTCCCTTTTCCTTGATAAATTTCTCACGTTTACCCTTGTAGCAAACGCGTTCCGCGGCATTCAGGCGTGCGTGGTTTATCTTATCGGTTCAACAGGAATAAAACTTTTCAAGCAGATGGAGAAAAAGGCACTCCCCTTAACGATTATGTCAGTAATCCTCGTTTGTATGATTGCCTTCTCACTTTTTGCAATTAAGTTCTCATCAATCGTATTTATTTTGATAACTGGTGCTATCGGCATTGTATCCTTCTATGCCAAAAATAAAGCAAAGGAGGAAACAAAATGATTTTACTTGAACTGTTTTTCACCTTCTTTAAAATTGGCGCACTCACCTTTGGCGGTGGTTATGCAATGATTCCCTTTGTTCGTGAGCAGGTGCTTTTACACGGATGGCTCACAGAGGAAGAGCTTCTCAATATGATTGCCGTTTCCGAGTCAACTCCCGGCCCCATCGCAGTAAATATGGCAACCTTTGTCGGTGCAAACGAAGCGGGAATTCTCGGCTCTGCTTGTGCAACCCTTGGCGTTGTTCTCCCATCGTTCATTATTATCCTACTCATTTCTGCACTCCTCAAAAACTTCTTGAAATATAACGGTGTGAAAGCATTCCTCTCGGGTGTCCGTCCCTGCGTTGTAGCCCTTATTTTAGGCACGGCAATCACGCTCTTTATGAGCATACTTTTAGGTGTCGGTAGCCGTGATTTCAAGTTTAATATTGATATTTTGGGAATTATTATCTTTGCAATCGTAGTTGCAATTTCTCTCATTTATAAAAAAATCAAGGGCAAAAAGCCCTCTCCCATACTTATGATAGCAATTTCTGCGGTCTTGGGTATAATATTTTATTCACTTTAAAGGAGAACTAAAATGAAAAAGAAAAACGAAAAAGCAAAAGTTAAAAGAACTGCCCTTATAACAGGTGCATCAGGTGGTCTTGGACTTTCATTTGTTAATATTTTCGCGCGCGATGGATACGATCTCGTCCTCGTTGCAAGAAACGGTGTTCGTCTTGAAGAAATAAAGAAAGAAATTGAGGAAAAATACCACGTTAATGCAACAGTTGTTGCGGTTGACCTCTGTTCAGAGGGTGGCGCACAACAGGTTTATGATGCAACCTCAAGTGCAGGCATAAAGGTTGACGTGCTCGTTAACAACGCAGGCTTTGGTGATTTCGGCAAATTTTATATGAGTGATTTTAATAAGCAAACAAGAATGATTGACCTCAACTGTACTGCACTTATGCAGCTTTGTCACCTCTATCTTGGAGATATGGTAAAACTTGGCAGAGGAAATATTCTCAACGTTGACTCAATCGCGGCATTCCAACCCGGACCTCTTATGAGCGTTTACTACGCTTCCAAAGCATTTGTGCTTTCCTTCTCACAAGCACTCACTCGTGAGCTCAAGGGAACAGGAGTGAAGGTAACCGCTCTCTGCCCCGGCCCCATTAAAACAAACTTTGATTCCGCCGCAGACCTTGGTGAATCAGGACTTTTCAAAAACCTCAAGGTTTGGGAGCCCGACGTTGTTGCTGAATTTGGCTATAAAAATATGAAAAGAGGAAAATCCCTCTGCATTTGCGGATTTATGAATAAACTCATCGTGTTTGCTAACCGCTTAGTTCCCCGCGCCCTCGTTAGAGGTATGGTTTATAATCTTCAAAAGGTGCAATAAAACCGTTAAATTGTGATTTATCGAGGAGAAGATAGTTAAGAAAAGATTTAGGGGGATTTTGAAAAATCCCCCTATAACCCCAAAACTTTTTAATCGGTTTTTCAAAATAAATTCCGCGCAAATCGTGTTGTTTGGCGCAACCAAACAACACATAACGATTTTGCTCATACATTCGCAAAATCTGTGATTTGCTAATGCCCAACGTAGCCATTTTGCTATCAAAAACTCTATGTGCAGAGTAGCAAAGCGCGGTTTTTGTTGCACCTGTGCAATAAAAACGATTGTGACGAGCGCGAAGAAGTGAGTCACGCGCGTTGCGCGGTTCAAATTTAACACCTACGATTAAAAAGTTTTGCGGAGCTTTTTCAAAAGCGACCTTTTTATCTTTGTAACTTCCCGACAAATCAAAATTTGAACTTAACCCAACAACAAACCGCGAGTTCGTTTGAACTCGCGGTAAATTTTTATTCTTCAGTTTTCAAAACGAAAGTATTAAGATCGTAAATATGATCATCAAGCTTATTAAGAACAATCTGCTTGCGGATATAATCCTCGGTATAAATCTTAAAAACCTCATCCTCGGTCTTGCCGGTTTGCTCAATAATAGTGTCGAGCAAAGCGCGATACTCCTCGTCGGTAGCAGTGAGATTTTCTGTCTGAATTACTGCATAATAAACAATGTCACCCTCAATTACTTCTTCTGCATAATTGCGAAGCTCGTCTTTGTTTGCAAAACCAAAGTACTTAAGTACTCCATCGAAATCATACTTCGCACCGAAGTAATACTCAGAGTAATCCGCATAGGATTGAATTTCAGCAACGAGCTGATTATAAAGAATATCAACCTGTTCTGTGGGTAAGGAAATCACAGTAGCATTCTCAATGATTTTATCCCAAAGAAGTGAAAGGTTAGTTTTCTTGAAGCCATCCTCAATATCCTTTTTAAGAGCCTCTCTGAGCTCGTCAACAGTTTTATACTCATCCTTTGTATATTGCTTAACCCAACCGTCAGTTGGCTCTGCGGTTGCGGTATAGTTAACCTTTACCTCGAAAACAGTTTTCTTGCCCGCCATTTCCTGATTACCATAATTGCTTGGGAAAGTAATATCAATTTTGAATGTTTCACCAACAGTTGCATTAATCATTCCCTGTGCAAAGCCGTCTATAAATTTGCCTTCTCCTGAGGATGACAAAGTTATAAAGTCAGTACCGTCAATGTAAGCAAGCTGATTTGTAGCAGAGCCACCACTAAACTTTTCACCAAGTGTACCATCCTCATTTGTAAGGTATCCCGTATAATCAAAGTTGAAAACAACCTTTTCGGCAACAGTTCCCTCATATACCTTCGTTATATCCCCTGAAACGCACATAACCTTGTAAATATTAAAGTCCACTTCCTCATCAGTGGCCTCTACCTTGTCCGCCTCAATAACAAGATCCTTATACTGACCAAGTGTAACATACTCAGTCATATCCATACCAAAAAATACCGTAGAATCATATTCGGGAACGGGTTCACTTGAGGTTGAACCGCCGGTAGTTGTAGTTGTTGTGGTTGTGAAAATCTTGTTTGAGATGTTATTGTCTGTCAAAAGAATAAATCCCGCAGTGAGAACAACAAGTCCAAGCACAAACGCCACGATAGTAATAATAGTTGATTTTTTCATATTAATTTCTCCATTTTCAATTTAGTAAATAAAAAAAGGAACTTTTCTCGTCATAAAACAGAATAAGTTCCTTATTTTATAGGAAATTCCGCTTTAAATATTTAAGCGGTTATCGAAGCGAAATTACGCTTCCTCTTTGATAACTTCCTTGCCATTGTAAGAACGGCACTTCTTGCAAACTCTGTGAGAAAGCACGAATTCTCCGCACTTAGGGCACTTTACGATGCCGGGAAGATTAAGCTTCCAGTTGTTTGAACGTCTTTTGTCTCTACGAGCCTTAGACACTTTTCTCTTTGGTACTGCCATTGTCCTACACCTCCTTGTTAGTGTGATACACAATTTATCTACGATATTATACTACATAATTTTTCATTTGTCAAGTAATTTTTTTAAAACTTCTAATCTTGGATCAATTTCTTTTGTCACGCAACCGCAATCGCCCTCTTTTTTGGGTTTTCCACACTTGGGGCAAAGTCCCTCGCAATCCTCGGAACAGAGCAATTTTTTTGGAAATTCAAAGAGAAGCTCCTCGCGAACGGTATCGTCGAGAACAAGCTTGTCATCTTCAATAACAATATACTCGTCAACGCCCTCCTCAAGTCTTTCTTCACTCACCATTCCATCTGTGACTACCGTTCTTTCAAAATCAAGCAAGAAAATTCCGCGAACCTCTCCAAGACAACGAGCACACTCACCAATATAAGGAAGCTCTGCATTGAGTACCAAGCGCATATATCCTGCTTGGTTTGTGATTTTACCGCAAACGCGAGCACCGTCGGTAAAGGTAACGTCTTCAATTATTTCAGGCGTGAGAACGAAATCAATATCAATACTGTTTATCTCACCGCGAAGCATCGGTTTAAGATCAATAATCACTTTTTTTCTCCTTTTGAAAAATTACTGTCAAATAAAACAACGGAAAACATTATAACCGATATTTTCATTCTTGTCAAGAGCTTTGAGTATTTTTTCTTCCACATTATTAAAGATACAAACAAATTGTGGATTTAGCGAATAGTTACAAAGCAAAAAAGGGTCGCTTTTGAAAAAGCTCCGCAAAACTTTTAATCGTGTTATGGTAAACAAATTTCGCGCAACGCGCGTAACTCACTTCTTAGCGCTCGTCACAAATGTTTCTCCGTTTTCGTGAAAACAGAGAAACCGCGCCTTGCTACTCTGCACATAGCCGTTTTGATAGCAAAATGGCTACACTTTGCAATAGCAAATCACAGATTTTCGAACTGCCTGCCAACAGTGAGAAAATCGTTATGTGTTGTTTTGCTTCACAAAACAACACGATTTGCGCGGTTTAATTTAACACCCACGATTAAAAGCTTTTTGCTTCTTTTTCTCGAAAAAGAAGATATTCTTTACTTTGTAACTCCCCTATAAATCAAAATTTGAAATTCAAACTATCACAGGTGACTTTCTTATATAAAATCCACTCTCTTTTTTGTTTTCAAAGCACATTGTGTAAAACGCATCCGCTTTTTTAGAAAGCTCTAATTGACGGCTTTCCTCGGCATCTGCAGGCTTTGTAATAACCCTAATTGCATTTTCATTCTTGCGAATTGATGATAAATACTCCCTGCCCCTACCGTTTGCACCAAGTAAAACGGTATATTCAGGCTTTTTTTCAATATCACTCTGCTTAATGCCGAGCAAAATATATAAAATCGCGCGTCTTATTGCACTCGCAGTGTATTTTTTAGTCTGCAATTTATATTCAAATTCATTAAACGAAGCACATTCGTGAGCGGTGTCAAGAATTCTGTTTACAAGCCCCCTGTCGCTAATTGCAACGTCCAATTTATCACAATCAATCAATCTAAGCGTAAGCAAAACCGCATTTTTAACTCTTTCGACATCAGAAAGTTCATTTTCGTTTAGAATTTCAAGCGTAGAGGTCGGAACAAAGGTACAAATTTCATCAAAATCACCCTTATAAATTGCTTCTCTAATCGCGCTCGCACTCGGCAGTTCTCCAAGAGATAACTGAGTGTCGCGATATGCATTTCCCTCTCGTTTTATTGGGCAAATCTGCATATTATATCCATTTTTGATGATTGCTTTTGCATATTCAATAGCCAAAATATCGTTTGATTTAATATCACTAACACCAGATTTTTCTGCAAGCAAATTAAAATACGCACCCGTGCTTCCCTGTTCCTTTGAAAGATTGGCACACTCACACTTGAATTCATCGGAAGCGGCAATTTTTGCAATTTTCATTATCTTTTCAGCATCTGCACTCTCCGAGCCAAACGAAAGCTTGTCCACACCCATTCTTGCAAGAATATTCACACCTGCAGAGGCAAAATATTCCGCGCTTGCTATTGAAAAAGGCACAGGCAATTCAACAACCAAATCCGCGCCACCCTCAATTGCCATTTTTGCTCTTGCATACTTATCCGCAATAGCAATTTCTCCGCGTTGAGTAAAATTGCCACTCATAACGCAAATTATCGGCTCGTCCGTGATTTTCTTTATTTCATTTATTTGGTGTAAATGCCCGTTGTGAAACGGATTATATTCGCAAACTATACCAAATGCCATTTTTAAATTCTCCTTTTTTCAAAAATCTATTGAAATTATATGATTTATAGTGTATAATAAAATGTAATTAATTTTTTTGGAGGTTCATTTCATGAATGTACTCGTTGTAAACGCGGGCTCAAGCTCGCTCAAATATCAGCTTTTTGACACAACTAACGGCGACGTTATTGCTAAAGGTCTTTGCGAAAGAATCGGCATTGACGGCAGACTCACTCACAAGCAGCTCGTTAAGGGTGTTACTTATTCCGCAGAAATCGCAATGCCCAATCATACAGAAGCTATGAAGGCAGTTGTTGATGCTCTTCTTCACGCAGATCACGGCTGCATCGCTTCTATGAGCGAAATCGAAGCAGTTGGTCACAGAGCAGTTCACGGTGGTCAGTATTTCTCACAGTCTGTAATCCTCACACAAGAGGTTTATGACATTCTCGACAAGAAGTGCCGCGACCTTGCTCCTCTTCACACTCCCGCATCTCTTCAGGGTATTCAGGCATGCCTTGACATTCTTCCCGGCACACCTCAGGCGCTCGTATTCGACACAGCTTTCCATCAGACAATGCCTGAAGAAGCATACATGTACGGTGTTTCCTATGACCTTTATGAAGAATACGGCATCCGTCGTTACGGTATGCACGGAACATCTCACCGCTACGTTGCAGGCGAGATGATTAAGCTTCTCGGCGGTAAGGCAGAGGGCACAAAGATTGTAACATGCCACCTTGGTAACGGTTCTTCCATTTCCGCAGTTAAAGACGGCAAGTGTATCGACACAACAATGGGATTCACTCCCCTTGCAGGTACAATTATGGGTACTCGTTGTGGTGATATCGACCCTGCTCTTGTAACATACATTATGGAAAAGAAGGGCTACTCCATCGACGAAGTAAACAGCTACCTCAATAAGAAGTGTGGCTTCCTCGGTATTTCCGGAGTTTCCTCCGACTGCCGTGACCTTGAAGCAGCTATCAAGGAAGGTAACCATAGAGCTAAACTTGCTATCGATATTCTTATCTATCAGATTAAGAAGTACATCGGCTCTTATGCAGCTGCTATGGGCGGTCTTGATGCAGTTGTATTTACCGCAGGTATCGGTGAAAACACAGGTAAGATCCGTGGCGGTGCTCTTGAAGGGCTTGAATTCCTCGGCATCGAGCTCAACAAGGAACTCAACCTCGCAACTTACGGTTCATCCGGTGTAACAAAGCTTTCAACAGATGCTTCCAAGGTTGCAGTTTATATGATTCCCACAAACGAGGAACTCGTTATCGCTCAGGATACAGAAGCTCTCGTTAAAGCTCTCTAATATTTGATTTTCTAAAAGGTTATCACGAAAGTGGTAACCTTTTTTGTTAACATTTCAAATTTTGATTTATCGAGTAGTTACAAAGATAAAAATTTTCGCTTTTTTGAAAAAAAGCTCGCAAAAAACTTTTATAAGTGGGTAATAATTTAGACCGCGCAAATCGTGCGCCTTCACTTCTGACGCGCTTGGCGCAAATGTTTTCACCGCACAAGTGCGATAAAAACCGCGCTTTGCTATTCTGCACATAGAGTTTTTGATAACAAAATGGCTACGAACAATCTTCGTAGGGGGGCACTCCGTGCACCCGCTTATGAACTCAAACTAATTTCATTTTTGGCGTGAGGGAAAACCCCTCCCCTACGGATTTGTGCGAAGCCATTTTGATATCAAAAACTCTATGTGCAGAATAGCAAAGCGCGGTTTTTATCGCACTTGTGCGGTGAAAACATTTGCGCCAAGCGCGTCAGAAGTGAAGGCGCACGATTTGCGCGGTCTAAATTATTACCCAC
>JAZQUS010000132.1:0-6065 GCA_045631445.1 Eubacteriales bacterium | reverse complement strand
AGTTACAAAGTTGAAAAAGGACGCTTTTTGAAAAAAGCTTAGCAAAAACTTCCAATCGTGGATGTTAAATTAAACCGCGCAAATTGTGTCAATAAATTGACACTAATGATTTTTCTCCTCACCTCGAAAAATCCAATTTGCTATTGCAAAACGTAGCCGCATTGCTACCTAAATGGCTATATGCAGAGTAGGAAAGCGTGGTTTTTGTTGCACTTGTGCAATAAAAACATTTGCGCCAAGCGCGTCAGAAGTGAAGGCGCACGATTTGCGCGGAGTTTGGTGGAGTTTTTGATAACTTCACGGCTACGCAACCATAACTTTTAAAAGTTTTTCGGGGCGTGGGGCGGTTTTTTAAAAAAGCCCCACAACTTTACTTTACTAACTCACCGCTAAATCCAAATTTATCTACATACTAAAACAAAGGAGAAAAAATATGGTGAACAACAAACCACAAATTTATAGATGCTGTGCAAGAGAAATTCTTGACTCTAGAGGCAATCCTACAGTTGAAGCAACCGTTGTGCTTAACGACGGAACCGTTGGCGTTGCGAGTGTTCCTTCGGGCGCATCAACCGGAATGTACGAGGCGATTGAGCTTCGCGATGCCGACAAGGAGCGCTATCACGGAAAGGGAGTTTTGAAGGCAATTTCCAATGTCTGCAAGGTAATATCCCCTGCCCTTTACTGTGCTTATTCAACGGACCAGACGCAGATTGACAAAATACTTTGCGAGCTTGACGGCACAGAAAACAAATCAAAGCTTGGCGCAAATGCAACTCTTGCCGTATCTCTTGCCTGTGCGCGTGCGAGCGCGAACTATTATCACGTTCCAATCTACCGTTACCTTGGTGGAATAAGCACCTATACAATGCCGATTCCAATGTTTAATATTCTAAACGGTGGCGCGCATTCCTCAAATAACATTGAAATTCAAGAATTTATGATTATGCCCGTTGGTGCTAAAAGCTTTGCACACGCACTACAGATGGGCAGTGAGATTTACCACAATCTTGGCAACATTCTAAAGGAAAAAGGACTTTCAGCAAACGTTGGTGACGAGGGCGGTTACGCTCCCGACCTCCACGATGACGAGGAGGCACTTGATATAATTGTTGAGGCAATCGAGAAAAGCACCTACTCAACTAACGATGTAAAAATCGCGCTCGACGTGGCTTCAAGCGCTTGGGACGAGGGCGGTGGAATTTACCGAACCTTAAAGAGCAAGGTAGAGTTCAGTAGTGATGATCTCATTTCTTATTATGAAAGACTCGTTGAAAAATATCCTATAATATCCATTGAGGACGGCCTCAGTGAGAATGATTTTGAGGGTTGGCAAGAGTTAACCGCTCGACTTGGTAGTAAAATTATGCTCGTTGGTGACGATTTGTTCGTAACAAATCCCGCGCGATTTTCCGATGGAATTGAAATGGGACTTGCAAACACAATTCTCATAAAGCCAAATCAAATAGGTACACTAACTGAAACGTTCCAAACAATAAAGCTCGCGAAGGAAAATGGATATCGTTTTATACTCTCTCACCGTTCAGGTGAAACTGAAGACACAACGCTTTGCGATATAGCCGTAGCTATGAGTGCGCCGTTCATAAAGGCAGGGGCACCCTGTCGAGGAGAACGAATTGCCAAGTATAATCGACTTCTTCGCATCGAATCTTCCCTTTCAGATAGCGCAGAATATAGCGAAATTCAAAATTTTGGAATAAAATTTAAATAAAATTAAAAAAATTTTTCAAAATCTCTTGCAATTTTGATTGTTCTATGCTATAATATCTACTGTTCGTAAACTATTTATGTAAATTGTGCGTTTTATAACGCTTTATCAGGAGGTGTCATTATGGCAAAGTGCAGTGTTTGTGGAAAAGGCGTTGTTTTCGGTCAGAACGTTTCTCACTCTAACCGCAAGACAAACAGAACTTGGAAGCCCAACATCAGAAAGGTAAAGGCAATCGTTAACGGCACTCCCGTTACTGTTGCAGTTTGCTCTCGTTGCCTTCGTTCAGGCAAAGTTAACCGTGCTTAATTAGCGTAAAAAGCTTGGCAGACCGAATTTTTCGAGTCTGCCCTTTTTATTTTTTAATTTCAAATTTTGGGTTTGTCGCACCAACATCGTAGGGGGGCACTCCGTGCACCCGCTTTCAAATTTTGATTTATAGGGATCTTGGTAAAGGAACAATTCATACGAATTTGTACCCAACTAAAGCCTTCTCTTGCGAGAGAAATGGTGTCTAGAAAATGCCTTCGGCAATTTCAGACGGATGAGGGGAACGAAGTCTGTTCCAATTAAGCGTTTGTCTTGAAATATTCTTTTGTTTGCAATGATATTTCTTTGCGTTTATAAACTATGTGCAATTGAGAAAGCTGTTCACAAGTGCCAATGGCGTTCCCCTCATCCACCGCCTCGGCGGTCCCCCTTCCCCTCAATGGGAAGGCATAGATAAATCCCAATTTAACAAAGAAAGGAGCACAAAAATGCGTGCATATTTATCTCAAACCGCGGACAAGAAAATAATTGATGCGCTGAAGCAAGAAGGGTTTGAAGTAAAGCTCCTTGCTCCCTTTTCTGCGCTCGAAAGTCCCGTCGATACGCACGCGGATATGCTTTTTTTGGCGGTTGGTAATGCGGTGTTCGTTCACCAAGATTATAAAATCGACCTTGACGGCTTTGAAAAAATAATCAAAATTGACGAGCCGATGTCAAACAAATACCCCAACGATGTCCTTTTAAACATCGCAATCGTGGGCAAAAACGCATTCTGCAATACCAAATTTGCCTCAAAAACCGTGCTACAATATCTTGAGAAAAACAATTTTTCCATTCACCACGTCGCGCAAGGCTATGCGCACTGTTCGACCTGCATCGTAAGTGAAAATGCCATCATCAGTGCCGACAAAGGTATCGTAGAGGCGGCTAAAGGGGTTGGCATCGACGCGCTCTTGATTTCAAGCGGACACATTTCCCTCCACCCTTACGAATACGGATTTATCGGCGGTTCTTGTGGCTCAAATGGGGATAAAATCTACTTCTGCGGTGCACTCAACCACCACCCCGACGGTGAGAAAATCCGCGATTTTGCCCTCAAGCACAAAAAAATTATCGTCGAACTTACCGACTCCCCTCTTACCGATATCGGCGGAATTATGTTTATCTAAAGGACTGCTTTTCAGTCCTTTTTTGTTTTCAAATTTTGATTTATCGCTCCGTTAGCCTTCTCCAGCGGAGAAGGGGGACCGCCGAGGCGGTGGATGAGGAGAGCACCATTTAGTTTATGCTAACGGCTTTCTTGAAAAACAAAAGCGTTGATTTCTCAAGTAATTTCTGTGTGTTAAGAAACGATGTTTAGCGGAGAAAGACGATTGTTTGCTTAAAATCTGTTTCCCTCATCCACCGCAAGCGGTCCCCCTTCCCCTCAATGGGAAGGCAAAGATAAATCCCAATTTATATAAAAACGGACGGAGCAATCATCTCCGTCCTTTGTTTATTTTTTCATCTCTTGGCAACTACCCGAACAGGATTTACCGTAGGGGCAACCGATACATTTCGTGCCCTTCTTTTTCTGCTTATAGATGTAAGCAGAAATGGATACTGCAATTGCCACAATAATTAATATTAAAATTATATCAACCGGTTTCATATTTTTCTTTTCTATGAGTTATGCCTTTTGGTTTTTGCTATTCTTTAAAGAAAGCAAAGCAATCACAAGTGCAAATGCCAAAACCACTACAAGTCCCGCAATCGCTCCAACAATATTGAGTGTTTCGGGAGCTACAATAAGTGTTCCAAATGTGTAAACGAGGTAAGCAACGGTATATCCAATGCCAAGCTGAAGCCCAATTCCGCCAAAAAGCCACTTTGTGCTCTTCATTTCGGCATTCATAGCACCGATTGCCGCAAAGCAAGGTGGAGTAAACAAATTGAACATCAAATAAGCCAAGGCAGCCACCTTTGTAATGGCAATAATTCCTGCGATTTCCGTTCCTGCGCCCTCCATCATTGCAAGCTCCTCTGTGTCAATGAGGTTTTCAAGTCCAACAAAGCAAACCGCAAGTGTTCCAACAACGTTCTCTTTTGCAATAAAGCCCGTAACAGCTGCCGCAGCAAGCTGCCATGAAAGTACACCAACTATCGGGAATAAAAGGTATGCAAATGGAGAAGCAATGGTTGCAAGAATTGACGCGTCCGCGCTCTCTGCCACGCTAAAGCTCCAAGTGAACGTCTGCATAATCTGAACCGCCATATTACAAAGCAAAATGATCGTTGTCGCCTTCACGATATATGACCAACCGCGAGAGAGCATCGACTTAAACGCGCCCATAAATGAGGGCATTTTGTATTCGGGAAGCTCCATGATAAAGAAGGATTTTCTTCCCTTAACGCCCGTCACCTTATTGATAATAAGCGCACCAATGAAGATAATCACGATGCCCAAAAGGTACATCAATGTGCTAACCCAACCCGCATCGTCAAAAAACGCGCCCGCAAAAAGAGCAATAACAGGAATTTTTGCACCGCAAGGCATAAAGGGTGCAAGCATTGCCGCCGCACGTCTTTCGCGCTCGTTCTTAATCGTTCTTGATGCCATAACACCGGGAACTGCGCATCCAACTGAAATTACAAAGGGGATTACCGACTTGCCAGAAAGTCCAACTCTCTTGAAAATGGGATCAAGCACAACTGCCACACGGCTCATATATCCGCAATCCTCAAGGAGTGCTATAAGGAAGTACATCACCATTACAAGTGGCAAAAAGCCAACAACGGCAACAACTCCGCCAATTACACCGTCAATCAAAATCGCAGAAAGCAAGGGGTTAGCATCCGCCAAAAGTTCACCAATAAAGCCCTGAAACGCCTCAAGCCAACCAACGAGAATGTCTGCAATGGGAGTTCCCACCCAAACCTGCGAAATTTGGAAAACAAGGAACATAACAATCGCAAAAATCGGAATTCCGAGCCACTTGTTTGTGAGCACGTCGTCGATTTTGTCACTTATGTTAAGCTCTCTTGTCAAAATTTTGCGACTTTCAACCTCTTTAACAATTTTATTAACAAACTCAAATCTCTTTCTATCCGCAAAAGCCACCGCTTCCTTGCTCGAAAGGTCAACATCACCCTGATTATATGGCGCTTTTTGACCCCTTCCAACACACCCAATAGCAGTTGCGATAAGATTTTTAAGTCCTTCACCACTTGTTGAAACTGTGTTCACAACGGGACAGTTAAGCTTTTTTGAAAGAAGCTCTGCATCAATAACCGTCTGCTTTTTCGCGTTAACGTCACTCTTGTTGAGTGCAATAACCACGGGAATTCCAAGCTCAAGAAGTTGAGTTGTGAAAAATAAGCTTCTTGAAAGATTAGAAGCGTCCACGATATTAATAATAACGTCGGGATTTTCGTTTTTAACATAGTCACTTGTCACGCTCTCCTCATTTGTAAAGGGTGACATAGAATACGCGCCGGGTAGGTCAACCGCAATCAACCTTTCACCGTTTGAATATGCGCTTTTGATAGAATATTCTTTTTTGTCAACAGTAACACCTGCCCAGTTGCCAACCTTTTCGTTTCGACCTGTCAAGGCATTGTACATCGTTGTTTTACCTGAGTTCGGATTACCGGTTAAGGCAATTCTCATATTTTTTCCTCCGTTTATATGTAAATAAATTATTAACTAAATTAATTTCAAATTGTGATTTATAGGTGAAATTACAAAGATAAAAATTTTCGCTTTTTTGAAAAAAAGCTCGCAAAAAACTTTTAATCGTGTTATGGTAAACAAATTTCGCGCAACGCGCGTGACTCACTTCTACGCGCTCGTCACAAATGTTTCTTTGTTTTCAAGAAAACAAAGAAACTGTGCTTTGCTACTCTGCACATAGCCGTTTTGATAGCAAAATGGCTACGTTGAGCATTAGCAAATCACAGATTTTCGAACTGCCTGCCAACAGTGAGAAAATCGTTATGTATTGTTTGATTTCAATCAAACAATACGATTTGCGCGGATTAATTTAATACCCACGATTAAAAAGTTTTGGGGTTATAGGGGGATTTT
>JAZQUS010000131.1:0-13820 GCA_045631445.1 Eubacteriales bacterium | reverse complement strand
TTCTATATCGTTAGCCGTCCACACGTGAGCTTCTGACGATCCCGACGTCGCGCCGCAATAGCGACACTTCAAAATATGACACAAAGCCCCTGTGGTTCGGTATTCAAAATAGTGGGATTGGGTCACGGAATATCCGCAGTCCGCACATATATTAGAATGATACGTAGCATCAATACTTTGATATATCGTTCTTCTATGTGATTCCGTTTCCGTGTAGCCGCAGATGGTGCATACATTAGTGTGATAATTACCATCTACACTATTAGACTCAATACTATGCGCTATGGGATCCTCTCGATACCCGCAATCCTTACAAGCTCGCACATGATATTCATTATCGATGGTTTCATATTGAAAATTGTGCGCTGGAGTAGATAGTATATATCCGCAATCGCTACAATATATGTAATGAAAATTTGTTTTGGAATTTCCACACACAAACTTATGTTCAAATAGACTATCCTCGCTAGGATTACAATCACACGCGTAAGTATGGTGAGTTTCGTTATACTCTTTATAATATCTGCATTCGTGCGCAGGGTGAATATCAGGGGGAGCGAAGCAAGAGCAATGTTCTCTATCATCATATATAAAGCCATCTGAACATACATGTTCAGTATTTATATTTAACGCCATTGCAGATATTAACCACGGAAACGTGTCCGTATTTATATTAATGTGTGTTTCGTCATAATCCCACCCATAATGAGCATAAATATCATCATCTGTAGTATCTTCAGTGCCCTTATCATCCAAATCGTAAGCAACTACAAAATGGCATCCGGATGTACTTCCTAAAAATAGCAAGACTGGTTGTCCTTCTTTTATTTTACTTATTGCAAAATCCCTCGGATTTGAATTATTATACTCTAAAGAAACTTGACTACTATCATAACCTCTTTCTTGGTAAAGGTAATATTCAATAACATCTCTTTGAGTTAGCATTATAGAAGCACAGGGATTTTCAAGATTTTTAGTCCATGTGATTCCACTTTCTGTAAATGTTACCCCAGCATTATGATACATATTAAATCGCTCTTCTGCTATTTTAATTAAGTAAAGTTGAAAATTGTTTTGCCAATTAGCTTCAATATAGTTCCAATATTCATCTGCACTCAAGTCTTCTACGAGGATTGTTTCGGTTTCCGTTTCGCTTGTAGAAATCTCTATTTCTTCTGATTCTCGTAATATTCCAGGAGAATTGATGATTTTTGATAATGCCAAATTAGATATAATTGTACCTTCTTTCTCGTAACAATCCTCAATAATATTATCATTCCAATATGTATCATAATATGACAACATCATTGCAGCAGCTACATATCCGCAAGATCCATGAGTGTTGTTTCCATAGTTGTTCTTCAAATTATAGAAATAGTATGAAGCAAATTTATCATCCTGATATATACCATCTCCCGAACTCAATTCAGTTCCGGTAGGTTTAACAAATCCATTAAAATTTGATCCATCAACTTCAATAGAATTAGTAACCGATGTGTTGCTTGTATTGTATTCATCAACATTCGTAATTTCGATATTATCTTGAACTTCTCCATTGGCAAAAACGGACATTACATTCAAAGATAACATTAACAATACAAGAATTAACGCGAGAATATTTTTTACTTTCATTTATTATCCCTCCATATAAAATACTTTTCCGTATTAAGCACAACCAAGCTATCCGATAACATTTGAATGATTTCATTAAGTTTTTCCTCGGTTGCTTCAGACATGCTTGAAATATGAATACAGCAAATCTCAACATCATCAACGTAAATAGAATAATGATATACACAAGTATAACGAGGAATCAGTTGCTCAAACTCTTTGTTTGCTTTAAGTAGGGTTTCTTCATAAATTGTATCGTATTCGTCGTAACCAACCTGATCGTTAGCATGAGCACATTCTGATTTTAAAATTTCTATTTTATCATTTTCCGTGAAATTGAAGTCAACGACCATTAAATTACATTTGATTTTATATCCATATTCTTTTCCAAATATGCCATCCAAGTAAAATACAAATTTGGTTATAATTGTTTCGTTGTGCTTATCATAAATATAGCCATTCTCTTTGCGAAACGAATTGGTTTTTGGGGATACTCTTGAATACACAGAATATAAACTCTTTGTTATTTGAGGATTATCATCTAAATCAAATGAAATAAAAGTATCTACAAATAAGTTGTGACTACTATTATATTCTTCAATTTTCTCAACAAATTCTTTATGAGTATAAACTTCCCATTCATATCTAAATCTTCCGCACGAAGCAAGTGTTAGAGTGCTCGTCAACAAAAGAATTACAACCATCAATTTCGCAACGAGTTTTGTTTTGTTAAGTTTAAGATTTGTGTTTTTCATAGTACAAATCTCCTTTCATTGTTTTATTTTATTTTAACACATTTTAACGTATCGTGTCAATACGGTTTTGTCGGTGCTAATAGCGGTGAAATGCAAATAGGTTTTTATTTTGAACTTTCATAAGAATTCTCCTTTCGGTATATATTTCTTTTCAAAAAGGCATAGTTTCCCTATTTTAAAAAGTGTTCTATATATTAATACCCGTTTTCTTCGAAAAATTCTTCAAATTTTTTGAACTTTTTTCAAAAAACATGAAATGTTTACAATTTATTAATAAATTTGGGGTTATCGAGGAGTCCGTGCAATCTCAGTAGGAGCTAGCTTTGCGAGTCCGCCTTAATATTTCTTGCGTTTTGAACGGACGCGCACAGCGCGACCCCTACAGTTTGAATGTTCGATAAATCCCAATTTTTCCACACTACTATAGTCAAGATTTTTTCACAAAAGTGTAATGATTTCTGAAATTTTCTTAAAAAACCATCAATTATTGATATTTGCCTGTTAAAATGTTGACTTTTAGCAAAAAATATGATAAAATATTTTATTAATGAAGTAAAAAATAAACCTACACAAAATAGGAGAAAATAAAAATGAAAAAAAGATTGATTTTGGTGACTTCTCCGCCCGCTTCGGGAAAAACCTACGTTTCAAAGCAGCTTGCAAAGTCACTTCACAATATTGTTTATCTTGATAAGGACGCGCTCATTCCTCTTTCAAATAGAGTATACATCGTTGCAAATGAGGAAATCAATCGTTCTTCCCCTTTTTTTGAAGAAAACATCAGAAATTATGAATACGACGTAATTCTTGGCATTGGCTTTGAAGCCCTCGAATATGCCGATCTCGTACTTATCAACGCCCCATTCACAAGAGAGGTTAGAAATAACGATTACATAGTAGACCTCAAGACAAAGCTTGCAAAACACAATACCGATCTTGTTGTTATTTGGGTGGAAACCGATATCGAGATTACTCGTCAGAGAATGATTGAAAGAAATTCACCAAGAGATACTTGGAAGCTTGAGCATTGGGATGAATACGTTGCAGGAAGAGATTACTCAACACCTAATATTCCTGCACTTTCTGATTGCCTTGTGAAATTCTACAATTCAAACGAGGAACAGTACAACGAATCAATGGAAAGAATTACAAAATTCCTTCTTAACTAATTATTTTTTATTGGGAGAAAAATATGAACGAAATTTTAGAAAGAATTAAGGAGCTTCGCAAAACGCTTTCGTATCACGCAAAGCGCTATTACGTTTACGACGACCCCGAAATCTCGGACTTTGAATATGACCGTCTTTACGCGGAGCTTGTCCGTCTTGAAGAAGAAAATCCCGAATATTTTGATCCCACGTCCCCCACAAACCGCGTCGGTGGAAAACCGCTTGATAAGTTTGAAAAGGTTACTCACACCGTTCAGATGAATTCCCTCTCCGACGTTTTTGAATATGAGGAAATTCGCGATTTCGTTGATAGAATGGCGGCTATAGTTGAAAATCCCGTATTTTCAGTTGAACCTAAAATAGACGGTCTTTCAGTTGCTCTCACCTATGAAAACGGAATTCTTATAAACGGTGCAACCCGAGGTGACGGTACAGTTGGTGAGGACGTTACACAAAACATCAAAACGATAAACTCTATCCCCCTTGCTATTGAAAAGCCCCTTTCATTCTGTTTAAGGGGAGAGGTTTATATGCCTCGAAAGGTATTTTATGCTTTAAACGAAGAACGTGAAAAAAATAGTCAACAGCTTCTTGCAAACCCAAGAAATGCGGCTGCGGGCTCACTCCGTCAGCTCGACCCAAAGGTTTGCGCGGATAGAAAGCTCGATATTTTTGTTTTCAATCTTCAATCTGGCGACGTTTTCGGTGATGGAAGAACTCCAACCTCGCACACAAACACGCTTGATACAATTAAAGAGCTTGGTTTTACCGTTTTGAAGGATAGAGCAAAGGTTTCTTCCTATGAAGAAATAATCGCACACATCGAATATCTTGGCTCTATGCGTGACGATTTACCATACGATATTGACGGCGTGGTTATCAAAATTGATAACCTTGCCGATAGAATTAAAATTGGTGAGGGTACAAATACCCCCAAATGGGCGGTTGCATATAAATTCCCCCCCGAAGAAAAGCAAACAAAGCTTATTGACATCACTATTGCGGTTGGTAGAACAGGTGTGCTCACTCCCAATGCGGTGCTTGAGCCCGTTCGCCTTGCAGGAACAAGCGTTTCTCGTGCCACATTGCACAACCTTGACTTCATTCGCGAACGCGGGATTATGCTCGGTGATATGGTAACTGTTCGGAAAGCAGGTGATATTATCCCCGAGGTTGTTTGCACCCATCCCGAAAAGAGAAACGGTATGGAGATTGAATTCTTTATGCCTACTCATTGTCCATCTTGTAACGAGCTTGTCGTTCGCGACGATAACGATGGTGCGGCTTTTAGATGTGTAAATCCATCCTGCCCCGCCCAGCTTTCAAGAAGCATTGAGCATTTTGCGTCAAAAGGAGCTATGAATATTGAAGGCCTTGGCCCTCAAATCGTCAATGCTTTGCTCGATAACTCACTTATTAAGGATTGTGCAGATCTCTATTTGCTCACTGTTGAAGACGTTGCAAATATTGAACGAATGGGCAAAAAGAGTGCACAAAATCTCATCAATTCGATTAATAATTCCAAAAATGCAGGTCTGGAACGCTTGGTTTACGCGCTCGGCATTAGAAATATCGGTGAAGTAGCCGCCGAGGCACTTGCAAATAGATATAAAACTCTTGAGGCATTGATGTGTGCTTCAAAAGACGAGCTTTGTGAAATTCAAGATTTTGGAGAAATTACCGCAGATTGCGTTATTGATTTCTTTAATAACGAAAAGAACATTGAACTTTGCAAAAAGCTTATCTCATTAGGACTTAACACAAACTCCACATTCGTGGCTCTTGATAATAGATTTGAAGGTCTTACATTCGTGCTTACAGGCACCCTCCCCACAATGAGCCGTGATATTGCTAGCGGTATGATTAAGGACCGCGGCGGTAAGGTTTCGGGCTCCGTTTCAGGCAAAACGAGTTACGTTCTTGCAGGTGAGGATGCAGGAAGCAAGTTAGTTAAAGCCAAAAATCTTGGTATTACCATTATTGACGAAGAAGAATTTCTTAAAATGTGCGAATAAATGACTACAACAGCCCCGTGTATTGCAGTATTCCATTGTAAATACCCTCTGCAAAAAGCTCGGGGCTATTATTCATCAATCTAGCATCCTGCGGATTTGAAATAAATCCCATTTCAACAAGCACCGCAGGCATCTTGGTTTTTCTTAAAACGTAAAGTCCAGGTCGGTTAACAATCCCGCGATTGCGAAGTCCTGTTAATCTATTGAGCCAAACCAATATATCTTCCCCAAGTTCACTTGCAACACTTGGAGAAGAATAAACAAGCGCTTCACTTCCCGAAGCAGAAGCGTTATTAGAGGCATTGGTATGCAGACTTATAAAATAGTCCGCGCCGAAATTGTTTGCTTCGTCAACTCTAATACGCAAGCTACTTGCGTTTGATGTTCCAAGTATTGTTTCTTCAGTTGGACGCGACAGGCGAACGTCAAAATTACCATTCGAACGCAATAGGGTGGCAAGACGTTTTCCTATTTCATAGGTCAAATCTTGTTCAACAAGCCCATTTCCCTCCGCCCCCGCGTTGGGTGACTGCGGATTGTGTCCCTGATCTATATAAATTTTTATTGCCATATTTACCCCCATAAATTTCGTTAATATAATTCTATGAAAAAACACGTATTCGTGTGAAAGGAGAGCTAATGAGCAGCATCAAATCCACTAATTTGGATATTGAAAAGAATAAAGTTGAAAAAGGTACTCTCTATCTTGTAGCAACACCAATAGGCAACCTTGCAGACCTTTCCGAAAGGGCTATTAAGGTATTAAGTGAGGTTGATTTCATTGCCGCAGAGGATACAAGAAACTCATTAAAGCTCCTTTCATATCTTGGAATTAGCAAACCAATGGTTTCTTATTTTGAACATAATAAGCGAGAGCGCGGTCAGATAATTGCAGATAGACTAAAGAATAGTGAAAGTTGTGCGCTCATAACAGACGCGGGTACACCTGCAATTAGCGACCCAGGTGAAGACATCGTGGCTCTCTGCGCCGAGCAGAATATTCCCGTAAGTTCAATCCCCGGTGCATGTGCAGGAATTGTTGCACTCACTCTTTCAGGTCTTCCAACGGGCAGATTTTGCTTTGAAGGATTCCTTTCTGCAAACAAGGGTGAACGTCGCGAACGCCTTTCTGAGCTTGAAAACGAAAAGCGCACAATGATATTCCACGAAGCACCACACAAATTAAAAGCAACCCTTGAGGATATGAAAAATACCTTTGGTGGAGATAGACGAATATCCCTCTGTCGCGAGCTTACAAAGAAAAACGAAGAGGTTCTCCGTTTCACACTTGATGGTGCGACCCAATATTATGAGCAAAACGCCCCAAGAGGAGAATACGTTCTCATCGTTGAGGGAAGTAACAAAAAAGCAAAAAATGAGTGTTTCTTTGAAAATATGACTATTGAAGAACACGTTAATTTCTATATTTCAAACGGTCTTTCTAAAATGGACGCAATAAAGAGTTGCGCTAAAGACCGTGGCGTGCACAAAAACATAATATATAAAGAAATCTGTAACTTAGGAGATTAACTCTATGAAAAAAAGAGTCGGTATCGTTGGCGCGACAGGAATGGTCGGTCAAAGATTTATTACTTTACTTGAAAATCACCCCTTTTTTGAGGTGACAGTTCTTGCCGCTTCTTCAAGAAGTGCAGGAAAAGCATACGTAGAGGTAATGGAAAATCGTTGGAAAATGAGCACACCCATTCCCGAAGAATACAAAAATATGAAAATTATGGACGCGCAAAAGATTGATGAAATTGCACCGTTGGTAGATTTCGTTTTCTGCGCAGTTGATATGAAAAAGGACGAAATTAAGGCGCTTGAGGAAGCTTATGCAAAAGCGGAAATCCCGGTGGTTTCCAATAACTCCGCTAACAGAATGACTCCCGACGTGCCAATGGTCATTCCCGAAGTTAACCCCGAGCATCTTGATGTTATCGAATCGCAGAAGAAACGTCTTGGAACAAAGCGCGGTTTTATTGCCGTTAAGCCAAACTGCTCAATTCAATCCTACGTTCCTGCACTCACACCTCTTCTCTGCTATGAGCCATACGAAATTGTTGCAACAACATATCAAGCAATTTCAGGAGCAGGCAAAACCTTCTCTGAATGGCCCGAAATGATTGACAATGTTATTCCTTTCATCGGTGGTGAAGAAGAAAAGAGCGAGCAAGAACCACTCAAAGTTTGGGGAAATATCGAAAACGGTGAAATTGTTAAAGCAAAATTCCCCGTTATCACAACACAATGCATTCGAGTACCTGTGACCGACGGTCACACGGCTGCGGTGTTTGTTAAGTTTAGAAAGAAGCCCACAAAAGAAGAAATCCTTACCGCATGGGCAAATTTCAAGGGTGAGCCCCAAGAGCTTGAGCTTCCACACGCACCTAAACAGTTCGTAACTTATTTTGAAGAGGATAACCGCCCTCAAGCAAAGCTTGACCGCAATATTTACGGTGGTATGGGAGTTACAGTTGGTAGACTTCGTGAGGATCACGTTTACGATTACAAATTCGTGGGTCTTTCACACAACACACTTAGAGGTGCAGCAGGTGGTGCTGTTCTTATTGCCGAGCTTCTTTGCAAAAAAGGATATTTTGATTGAGAGGTCACAGATATGACTTTAAAATTAGTTATTGACAGATACGAAGAGAATCTTGGTGTTTGTCTTGATAATGATAATAAAAGATACTATATCCCAAAGGAAATCATTGGGGATATGAAGGTCAACGATATTTTTAATATCGAATTTGACGGTGAAAATTTTTCTTCTCCTATTCTTTTAACAGAAGAAACCGAAAAGAAAAAAGAAGAAGTATCACTTAGAATGAAAAAACTTTTTAATATGAGCAGACACAGGAGACCTCCAAGGCTATGATGGAATTTGACGTAAAAATTAAAGATTTTGCCTCCGCAATTCTACTTTGTGCAGAAAAGCAGTCACTTAAAAAGGCGGTTTTTTCAAAACAAAAGGACAAAACCATAGTAAAAATTGTTTTGACACTAAAAAACATTTCAGGCAAGCTTTGTCTTCAGGCGGAGAGCTTTCACACAGATAACAAAGCAAAGCACGAAAATATCTATTTTGAAAATGCACACGCGCGCCTTTGCGAGCTTGTTGATTCATCTATGCAGGTTAATCTGATCACAACAGCAGGAGATTGTGAATATAAGGCTTCAAAATCGGGGAAAATTACACTTATCGGTGTAAATAATCTTGTTCAAAAGCTCAATAAAGAAAATACCGAAAAAGCAGAAATTCTTGGAAACAATCAAGAGAAAAATTATATTATTTCAGGCAATGCACCATTTCTCCAATATCTTGGAGTTAGCGATAAAAACGGCAGAATTCACGATAAAAAGCAATCTAAATTCCGTCAGATAAATAAGTTTGTTGAAAATGTTAGGGATATCTATTCCCATCTTTCCCCTGAAGGCGAGCTTGTAGTTTATGACCTTTGTTGTGGAAAGAGTTATCTTTCCTTTGCGGTTTATCACTATCTTAAAAACATTTGTGGCCGCGACGTTGTTATGTATGGCGTTGACCTAAAATCCGACGTTATTGAATATTGCAACAAGGTGGCTAAAGAAGTTGGATTTGATACGCTTGAATTTTTCTGCGCGGACATCACAAAATACGAATGCAAGAAAAAGCCCGACCTTGTAATTTCTCTTCACGCGTGTGACATTGCAACTGATATTGTGCTTGACAAGGCAATAAAAGAAGGTGCGAAGGTGATTTTGTCAACTCCCTGCTGCCACCACGAGTTAAATCACACAATAAGATGCAAGGAGCTTTCGTTCGTAACGGAATATTCAATGCTCCGTCAAAAGCTTTGCGATGCGGCTACTGACGCACTCCGTCTTAAAAGACTCGAAGCAAACAACTATTCTTGTGTTGCAGTTGAGCTTATTGACCCTGAGGAAACTCCCAAAAACATTCTTTTGCGTGCGATAAAGAAACCAAATACGCCTGCAAATCTCAAAAAAGCAGACGCGGCGGCGCAGGAATACGAGGCGGCAAGAAAATTCTTGCTTGGATTCTAATGACGTATAAGCATTTAACTAAATTTATTAAAGAAAATATTTATGAAAGTAATTTTGACTTGACGACACTTGACGTCAAGTCAAAAATTATCTTTGCAATAGGAGACGGAGCAAGCAATGTTTGTGCCATGCTCTCATCGATTATGTACGAATGTAAAATTTCACATTCAAGATATATAAATATAGATTATTTTGATTTACGCGATAGATTTTTGAACAACAATGATAGCATCTCACTTGATAAAATCTGCAAAAATGCAGAAAAGATAAAAAAGATGGCTAACTCCATAATTTCGAGCAATGATTTGCTTTTTTGTCTTTCTCTTTCCTTGCTTGATGAGAACTATATTTTAATCGAAATGAGTGAAGAATATTACAAATTGCTAATTGGTAGAATTAATTTTTCACCTTTTGCTATTTTGTTATGTTCACTTAATGATAAGAAAAATGAAGAGCTTATCAAAATCACTCCAAGCACAACTCACATTTGCACACTTTTCCAAAAGGAAAATTACGATTATATTCGTCACGCAGACGAAAACGGAAGAAAAACTGCTCTCATTTCCAAAAACAAATATTTAGTTAAAAGCACTAATTTACTTTTTACGGATTTCTATCATTTTTCGTATTTGTATCGTCTGCCCTGCGTTGATTCAAATAATGTTTTGTTAGCAACACTTGTAATAGAAAGTGCAACCTTACTTTTCGGTGCACCAAGACCATATATTTACAAAGGGCTTTCAAACGCTATACTTCCTTGTGATTTAAAATTAACTTCTATTTCACCAATTATACTTTTAAGAATTGGTGATGACAATTTTAATTTACCTAAAGGAATGTCTTGCGAGAAAATTAGTGGTGTAATTCCCTCTCAAAAACCTATACAAAACACTGTTTTCTACGGAAACAAAAATTATATAGATACAATAAAAAAAGCAATGGATTTCTAAACTCCATTGCTTTTTGATTTGCTTTCAAATTTTGATTTAAAGGGGAAGTTACAAAGATAAAAATTTTCGCTTTTTTGAAAAAAAGCTCGCAAAAAACTTTTAATCGTGTTATGATAAACAAATTTCTCGCAATCTCCGCAGGGGAGGTTTTTTCCCTCCTGCCAAAAATGAAATTAGTTTGAGTTCATAAGCGGGTGCACGGAGTGCCCCCCTACAAAGTCGGCACATAACCGTTTTGATATCAAAATGGCTACTTTTGGCAATAGCAAATCACAGATTTTGCGAGTGTATGAGCAAAATCGTTATGTGTTGTTTGGTTGCGCCAAACAACACGATTTGCGCGAAATTTATTTACCCTAAAACGATTTAAAGGTTTTGGGGTTGTAGGGGGATTTTTCAAAATCCCCCTACATCTTTTCTCAACTATCTTCTCCCCGCTAAATCCCGATTTTTAACGCAAAAAACGAGAGGCATTTAACCTCTCGTTATTTTTATTTATTTTTCACTCAAAACGGCTTTCAAAACTTCGAAAAGTCTTCCGCAGGAGTCAAGGTCGAGCGCTTCGTCGGGAGTGTGGATATTTCTCATATTAGGTCCTACGGAAATGATGTCCATTTCGGGAATACGAGATTTGATAATGCCGCATTCAAGACCTGCGTGAATAACCACAGTTTTAACGTCAACACCCATAATTTCTTTGAATTTGCGAATGTAAGTGTCACGAAGGTCACTTTCGGGAAGGAAATCCCAACCGGGATATCTACCCGTATGACGAACGTTTGCACCTATCTTTTCAACCTGCTCGTTAACCTGTGCGATGGAAAGATCAATCTGCTCCTCTTTAGCAGAACGAGAAGAATATGTGATGTATGCATTTTTTCCGTCAACCTCGATAACACCAAGATTTCTTGAAAATTCAACAAGTCCCTCAAGATGAGCACTCATAGCAAGCACACCAACCTTTAAAGTTGCAATCATATCAAGCAATTCTCTGCTCTGCGCAATAGTTTCAACGTTTTCAACGTCGTCCTCAACAGAAACGGAAATTTTAAGTCCTGCATCCGCGTCACAAAGTCCCTCTCTTATCTGCTCATCAAGTTTTTCAACAATAGTAACCGCCTTTGAGGAGTCCTCAACAACGAATTTTGCCTCGCACATACGAGGAATGGCGTTGTCCTTTTCACCACCAACAAGAGAAATGAGCGCAAGCTCCTGCTCTTTTGCAATTTCATTCAAAATATTTGATGTCAAAACTATGGCATTCGCTCTGCCACAGTTAATTTCAACACCGCTATGACCACCGAAAAGTCCGTCGATGGAAAGCGTAATAACGTCACCGCTTGAAGTTTCAAGTGTAGGTTTAAAATCAATCTTACTTCTAACACCACCTGCACATCCTGCGCAAACCTCACCCTCACTCTCGGAGTCGAGATTTATCATTTTGTGGGCAGTAACTACTGAATAGTCAAAGCTCTCCGCACCGCCAAGTCCTGTTTCCTCTTCAACTGTGAAAAGGCATTCAAGTGTAGGATGATTTTCAATCTCACCATCAAGAAGTGCAAGCATAAACGCAACCGCAATTCCGTCATCACCGCCAAGAGTTGTACCGCGAGCACGAAGCCAACCGTTTTCCATATATAAATCAAGCGCATCTTTTTCAAAATCGTGTGCAGATGTTGTCAATTTTGCGCATACCATGTCAGTATGTCCCTGAAGCAAATATGCAGGCACATTTTCATAGCCTTCGGTTGCCTCTTTTCTAATGAAAACGTTATTATTCTTGTCGCGAATAACGAAAAGTCCGCGCTCATTTGCAAAATTTTCAATGTATTTTGCAACTGCTTCCTCGTTTCCCGAGCCGTGAGGAATTTTGCAAAGCTCCTCAAAAAAGCTAAGTGCCTTTTCAGGCTTATATCCTTTTGTAACTATCTGTTCAACCATAATTTATCTCCTTAAACTCAATTTCCAAATCCGCCAAGAAACCCCTTAACTCCGCCCTCAAGCTCCTCAAGAGATTTTCCCGTGCCAAGCACCACGCAAGAAACAGGGTCTTTAGCAAGATATGTGCGAATCCCCGTAGTTTTTTCAATCAATTTATCAAGTCCTGTAAGCTTTGAACCGCCACCTGTAAGAACAATACCATTCTTGTAAATATCCCCAAGAAGCTCGGGGGGAGTGCGCTCAATAACAAGACAAATAGTATCAATAATTGCTGTAAGTGGCTCAATGAGTGCATCAAGCGTTTCACTTGCATTGAAGCTTACCACCTTTGGAAGCCCCTTAATAAGACATCTTCCCTTAACGTTCATTTCGGGTTGCTTTTTCGTAGGAACATCAAAAACCTTGCCAACCTTGATTTTTATCTCCTCCGCCGTGCGCTCACCGATTAGTACCTTATATTTCTTTCTCATATAGGACATAATTGCGCTATCAAGCTCATTTCCCGCAATCCTTATCGACTCTGAAGCAACCACTCCGCCATATGAAATCACGGCAATATCTGTAGTTCCGCCACCAATATCAACAACCATATGTCCCTCGGGCTTGTTGATATCAATTCCAGCTCCAATTGCTGCCGCAACCGGCTCTTCAATAAGTAATGTCTGACGAGCACCTGCCTGATTTGTCGCATTAACAACTGTCATTTCCTCTGCCTCATTAATTCCGGAAGGAACGCAAATCATAACGCGAGGGCGTATCAAAGTAAAGCCGCATGCCCTGTCAATAAAATATTCAAGCATTTTTAAGGTTATGCTATATTGACTGATAACACCGTCCTTCAAAGGACGAACAATCGAAATATTATCGGGCGTTCTGCCAAGCATTTGTTGGGCTTCCTTGCCAATGCGAACAATCTTGTTTGTATTGTTGTCAATCGCAACCACACTCGGCTCGCGAATTACAATTCCCTTGTCCTTAACGTAAACGAGAACGGTAGACGTGCCAAGGTCAATTCCAACGTCCGTTGTTATTAAATTCTTGTCAAAAGCCACAACCGTTTCCTCCTTTACGCTATATTAAGCCATTATATTATATTGTATCACAAAATTTTATACAAATCAATAGGTTACAAGGCAAAGATTTTATACTTTTTATTAAATTATCAATTGGGATTTAGCGGTGAGAAGTTACAAAGTAAAAAAGGGGTCGCTTTTGAAAAAGCTCCGCAAAACTTTCAATAGTGGGAATTAATTTATTCCGCGCAAATTGTTCCAACGAGTTGGAACTAATGATTTTTCTCGTCACCTCAAAAAATCCAATTTGCTATTG
>JAZQUS010000130.1:0-2713 GCA_045631445.1 Eubacteriales bacterium | reverse complement strand
CGGCAGAAAGCGAGAAATACAAATGCAAGACTACAACCAAATCCACGAAGTGACTTCTGATGTAATAGGGAATATCCTCGAAAACTATATGGACCACCTTGAAAAATCTGGGACCGAAGTTCCGCAAGAATATTTGGAGCTCTTTCTGTCAAAATCAAAGGACGGAACTTGGACCGCAATTGACAACTTAGACGGTCACGCTTGGACGGAAGAATTTAAAAATGAGTGTGTGGCGAGACGTTGGCTTGTCGGTGAGCTCACCACCGACGAAGCGTATGAGCTTGACGAAAAGATGTTTTTACAATCCGCCTGCGAATCACTCTAAGCAGCAAAACGAACGCCCCCGGATATCCCGGAGGCGTCTTTTTTATTCATGTTTTTTCTGCGGCCGCGGTCGCGATCTCGGTCATTTTCGTGCCCCCTTCGGGCTCGCCCTCACGGGTTTTAATCTCGATTAAAAAATCGATCTTCAAACCCCTTCCGGCAATCCCCGTGTTTCCCCAGCTTGACTCCCCATTTAATTTACAAATTGTTCATCAACCACCCACACTAATGATCTATAATATAAATGTAGGGGAAACAGCGAGAGCCGGGTACGGGCGTGGAAAGCCACAAAACCCACCTCAGCCGCACTACGTGCTCTTTCGGCGGGATTTTGCGTCTTCCAACGCCCCCGGTTCTCCGAAGGTAAGGAGGGCGAAGCCCCCTTAACCCCCAACGTTACCTACGCGAATTAACACAAAACAGCTTCCGCCCGTTTGTGTTTTTCGCATCTTTACATGGCTGTTTTTCCCAACTTACGTTGGGTCCCAACAGCTATAAAAATACTACAGGAGTTGAAATTTATGTCTGCAAATCGCACACGAAACCGTATTATAAATTTCCGTTGCACAGATGCTGAATACGATTTTATCGATGAAAAAATCGAGCTGTCAGGAAGAACAAAAACAGATTTTTTGCTTGATACATTGAAACAAAAAGAAATTATCGTGTACCCGGGATTGGATAAAATTCTGCTTGAATTAAAACGCGAAGGTGTAAATTTAAACCAAGCTTTGCGTTATGCGAACTCGGGAATTGGTGTTGAAGAACTTAAGATTGCTATAAAAAATTGCAATGATTTATATGTCAAATTTAAAGAAATGGCTCAAGAAATCTGAGTGAAAATAAAAAAATAAGTATTCAAAAAGGTGGAATAAAACAACTCGAAAAAATAAAAATTCAGAAGAAAGGAGAGAGAAAAAATGAAGTTTATTTCGAAAAAGGCTTCGTCAAAAGCAACTCCAAGCAAAGTTATAAAATACGTTATGAATGAAGATAAATGTTGCAAAGATGAATACGGAGAAATTGTTATGAGCACAATTGCGCTTGATAACGACCGTCCATACAGTCAACAATTTAAAGATACTGCTGAGCTTGCAGGGAATAATTATGCGCGCGATGATAGAAAATATTACCATTTTAAATTAACTGTATCGCCTGATGATTATGACCCTGAAGGTAAAAAAAGGATAACTCCGGAGCAACTTTTACATGAAGCTGAAGATTTTGTATTGGAAAATTTTCCAGATCGTGAAGCTGTCATCACAATCCAATATCACGATAATGGCAAACCAAAAATGATAGAAGATGAAGAGACGGGTGAGTTAATTCCTAACCCAGAAGCGAATGATCCACACCTGCATGCACACATTGTTATCAATGCAAGTTCTTTTGATCCGGGGAAAAATAAGATCGATCTCTCTCCAAAAGCTCTTGATAAAATGCGTGATGATGCATACGAACGAGGTCTCAAGTATGGTTTGAATGAGAAGTATTGGCGTGACGAATGCGATGCTAAACTTGATAGAAAGGCTCTTGAAAATGCAAATAAAATTAATCAGGAACCTGTAAATCTCTCCGAAGGCGAGTATAAAATTTTAGATAAACTTGATGCAAAAGATAACGTAAAAAACTTTGCCGACCACTCTTGGAAAGAGCAATATCGTATCGCAATTGACGAGGCGAAAGTAGAGACGGGAAGTCGTGAAGGGTTCTGTAATTATCTCAAAGAACACTTCAACATCGATACAAAAATCACTGCACAAGGCAACATAAAATACAAATCTCCTAATAGAAAAACCTATAGTAGTGGTCATGCGCTGGGTACAGATTACGAGCTGCCGGCGATAGATGCAGCTCTTGCTCAGAACAAGAATAAGCTTGCCGAACAGCAGCGCGAGCAGATGAAAGATGAACGAGAATACGCGTGGGTACCGACAAAAGTTGAGCGAGAAATTTCTGATTTCAGACAATCTTTTGATGAGTTTAAGTCGTGGAAAGACGCAGAATATTCTCCGCAAAGAGATGCTTGGCTGACGGAAACGGAAGACAAAAAGGCTGCTGAAAAAGAGTATTGGCTTAACGAATCAGTGTTAATGCAGGAGCAGCATGCATTCTATCAGAACATGGAACGCATGGCAAATGAGCTCCGTATTAAAGCCGAAATGACCTCTTATCAAGAGGAAATGGATGGCTTGAGAAGACAAGCCGAAGAGCTTAAAAAGCAGCAGGCGCAAATCGAAGGCTACCTTACAAGAGCTGCTGTAGCAGATGATGAGAACGAAAAATTCAGAGCATCAGCTGTTGATCGCGACCGCCAGAGACAAGAATATGTCGCAGCTTTAATGGCTGCCGGACTGTCGCTGGATGAAAAAATTAAAGCTGCAGAAGC
>JAZQUS010000129.1:0-2595 GCA_045631445.1 Eubacteriales bacterium | reverse complement strand
GAGCCAAGGAGTTGTGATCAGGTCTTGTCTTCCTAAGACCGCTTGGCCTCCGACTTCTCCTCGGTATACGTTTCCGAGAAAATTTCGTCGGTGCCCATCTCCTCGCTGTCGGAGATCTCGGGATACACAACCGTTTCGGTGTTCGCATCGGGGGCGGCGGACTCTTCTCCCGTGTCGGCCGACTCCTGAGCGTTGGACATCGCCTCGTTCACCAGATCGCCGAGGGAGCCCATAACCGACGCCACGTCGCACGAGGTAAGGGCAAGAGCCAAAAGAAGGCTGAGCAGTATACAAGCAAGCTTTTTCATGGAGATTCCTCCTTATGAATTCGGATTGAAATGGATAACCATGGATGATTATACCACAACAGGGGAGATTTGTCAACCCCGCGGACTTCTTTTGCATGATATTGAACATATTCGCAGCCGAGAAGAAAAATGCGAAAACGGCATAACGAAAGAGGGCTGACCCATTTCGGCATAGCCAAATGGGTCAGCCCTCAAAATTTGAGGTGCAGTAGGCAAAGAAAAAAGCGGGCGTGGCTAATGTAGCGTAATGGAGAAAGCCTCGGCAGGGAGTTTCCTTGCCGAGGCTGAATTTGTTTTGTTTATCCTCTTGTGAATACGTAGTAGTGAATTTTTCCGGCGAAAGAGTAATCTCCCGACTTCCATTCGAGAATCAAAAATTCCTTACCTTCATGTTCGACGATTTCATATGCACAAGCTGTTTTACAATATTTATTGAGTTCAAGTCCTTTTGTCCAGTTGAGCATGCTTTCGCGGTTCCTGGTAACGGTGATCATTCGACCATCCGAAAGGAATTCGACGCGCTGGAGAAATAATTCTCCGCCTTTCCATGTTTTTCTTGTCGGGTCAAAATTATCACGGTCTCTGATAAAATCAAACGCATTCCAAACGCCGAGAACCTTTTGGTCAATGACAAAGGGATGATCGATATTATCGCAAATTTGAATTTCTTCTTTCGATGCGATATGGCGAGAGTTGGTTTGCTCGTACACCCAAAGCTCCGTTGCATCATTTTCGTTCATTTGAATTTCGAGGAACATCAGCTTTCGACCATCAATGGTTTCGATTGTATATGGATGCTCAATGAGATTATCGCGGTCGTCTGTAAGCGTATATACTTTTCCTTTTGTCCATCCCGGGAAGACCCAATAGGGTTGACCTCCGTCAATGAAATACAACTTCTGCAGCCATACCGAATGCCAACATTTCGGCTTTCCGTACACAAAATGCTCGCGCGTGGGAACAATGTCCAAAAACTCCCACGTTCCACAAGCTTCGGGATCGTCAATAAACGGAATTTCTGCATCCTTTGCATAAAGTTTTTGTTTCTTATGTGGGCAAACAGGAAGCTTTAATTCTACAGTTCCGTCTTCATGATAGATTTCAAAATATGCACCCCAGGTATCGTAATTTGAATCATCAAGATGTTTGATCATTGCCTTATAGGCATCGTCAAGCTCATCGGCCTTGCAAATTAAAGAAGCAACGTTCGTACCAAGTGAGATCGTCTTTTCTTCATATTCGCAGGACACCGGAAGTTTACCCACAATCTCCATACAAGCTGCAAAATCAAAGTCAGCTTCTCTGTACTCGGTTTCGTAATTGATGATGATTTTTCTTTTGCCAAGAATCGCTTTGGGCAGATTGCTTTTGATTTTCTCAATGTCGTCAAAAGCATCGGGTTTGGATAAATAATTTTTTCTAATGTAAGCAACGCGCACTTCGTCTGTTGCTCTGACAATAATATTAAACATTTTCGACTCTCCTTTTGTCAGATTGTTTTTGATGGATTCAATCGTCCTTAACTGTGTTTGCGTGGTTTCAATCAATGTTTGCAGTTCGGTAAGCTTCGCATTTAACGCAGACGCGATTTTCTCGTTATCATTGGTTGTCAGCTGCACACGTATCTCATCCAAAGAAAAGCCAAGCTCCTTCAAGGCAATAATACGATAGCAGTCTTCAAGCTTTGATGCAGAATAGTAACGGTATCCCGTGAATTTATCGATCTCGTCGGGGATGAGCAAACCTTCGGCATCGTAATATCGCAACGTCTTTACCGAAATATTGCAAAGCTTAGATAATTCACCTATTTTATACATAGCGTTTTCCTTTCATTGAGATTTTGCAGGATAGCAACAGCGCTATTTCTATCTTGCAAGCAAAGTATATCATTACAGTTAAGGGGAGAGTCAATAGGTTTTTCAAAAATATTTTGATGTATTTATTATATCATAAAAATGTGTATTTTTCAACAACGCTAAAGCTGATACCATAGTCAAAAGACCGTGGTATCGGCTATTTTCATTTCTTGTTATTGAAATTAGGATACTCAAATAAAACAAATAATCCGAACGTTTCTCCAAGTAAGAGAATGTTCGGATTATTTTCATGTGGTCGGAGTGACAGGATTCGAACCTGCGGCATCGACGTCCCAAACGCAAAAATGCCGATTTTTTCCTTATTTTACAAGGCTTTTCGGGGCTTTTGTGTCCGAAATCAATGCTTTCGTGTGCTCTTTCAAGCACTGTTTCCACGTAGTCCGGAACCGTAGATGGTCAAGATTGTGGTC
>JAZQUS010000128.1:0-1654 GCA_045631445.1 Eubacteriales bacterium | reverse complement strand
CCCCCAGAGGGTTAGAATATTGGTGCGATAAATCTAAATTTGAAAGTGTGTATACGGCGAGCACCATACGGTGTGATTAAAAAATGGAACGATAAATTGGGATTTAGCTGGGAGAAGATAGTTGAGAAAAGTTTTAGGGGGATTTTGAAAAATCCCCCTATAACCCCAAAACTGTTTAATCGTGGGTATTAAATTAATCCGCGCAAATCGTATTGTTTGATTGAAATCAAACAATACATAACGATTTTCTCACTGTTGGCAGTCAGTTCGAAAATCTGTGATTTGCTAATTCCCAACGTAGCCATTTTGCTATCAAAATGGTTATGTGCCGACTTTGTAGGGGGGGATATCATCCTCCCGTTGATATACAAATATATCGGTGCGGACTCACGCGGTGAGCCCCTACGGATTTGTGCGAATTGGCGGGAGGGAAAAACCCTCCCCTACGGAGATTTATTCGGATTCGTGGACCGTCGAGGACGTCGGTCCTTACGAGTTTTGCAGGTCGTCGAGGGCGGTGAGCCATACGGATTTGTACGAAGCCATATTGCTATTAAAACGGCTATGTGCAGAGTAGCAAAGAGCGGTTTTTTCGTTTGCTTGCAAACGGAGAAACATTTGCGCCAAGCGCGTCAGAAGTGTAGGCGCGCGATTTGCGCGGTCTAAATTATTTCCCACTTATAAAAGTTTTTTGCGAGCTTTTTTCAAAAAAGCGAAATTTTTTATCTTTGTAACTGCTCGACAAACCAAAATTTGAAGTGTAACTATTAATCAAAATATCTTTTGAGTAAAAGCACTTGCAAAAGAGGGAAAGATATGGTATAATAAATTATCTATGGTAAAAAACAAAGAAAGAGGTCATAAAAAATGGCAAAAACTGTTCAAGATATTCTCGCCCTTATAAAAGAGAAGGGCATTAAAATGGTAGATTTTAAGATGGTTGACATCAACGGTCAATATCGTCATGTAACTATTCCTGCGGACAATTTCTCTGAGGAGGTTATGACTTACGGTATCGGTTTTGACGCATCCAACTATGGTTATGCGGTTGTTGAAAAGAGTGACATGGTGTTCATTCCCGATCCCGATACGGCACTCGTTGACCCATTCTGTGACATTCCCACACTTTCTATGACGGGTAATGCGATGATTATCGATTATCCTGCAAACCGCCCATTGCCACAATATCCAAGAAATATTATTCGCGCGGCGGTTGATTATATGAAGGCAAGCGGTGTTGCAGACGAGATGAAAATTCTTCCCGAATTTGAATTCTATCTTTTCGACAACGTGGGTTGGAACGTTTCAGGTAAGGAAATTTCCTCTCATATCGATGCAAATCAGAGCTATTGGAATTCAGCAACTGAAGGCAAGGGTGTAATTGTTCCTAAGCAGAAGAACTATCACATCGCAAAGCCCTTTGACACTTCCTATGAATGCAGAAGTGAAATGTGCCTTCATATGCTTGATGCAAAGTCGGAAGGCCAAGCGGTCTTAGGAAGACAAGACCTGATAACAACTCCTTGGCTCACAGAACGACATGGCTACGATCCGACTTGTAATTGTTCCTAAGCAGAAGAACTATCACATCGCAAAGCCCTTTGACACTTCCTATGAATGCAGAAGTGAAATGTGCCTTCATATGCTTGATGCA
>JAZQUS010000127.1:0-1507 GCA_045631445.1 Eubacteriales bacterium | reverse complement strand
ACCCAAGAGACCCATTTATGGGTGGCAAGTAACAAACGCATGACTGGCAGGTCAATTCCAAACGCACTTGTGCGTCGCTTGTAATATTAGGGCTTTGCCCGAAAATGAAAAACCACCCGCTATGCGGGTGGATATTTATTTATTCTCACTTATCAAATGCAGGGTTGATGGCGTAGAAGTTTTTGGAGTCAAGTTTGTCTTGCACACGTCTGAGCGCTTCACCAATCTTACCAAATCAAAAAGATGCCCAAAAACCCTTTGTACATAAGGGTTGCCTCGCATTTTACATTTTTACCGATTTTTGTGATTTTTGCCCTTTTTCGATGCAAAAACCTTTGATGTAGATTGTATAGCACAAAAGGACGAGAAAATCAATAGTCACTGTCCGACCAAAAATAAGAATTTGACAAACTTGCAAAACATATTGACATTTATCTATCTGATGAGTATAATATATATATAGACGATTATCTATTAGAGGTGAATTGCTATGGCAGATGAAAATAGAATAGCAACCATATTCAAAGCACTCTGCGACGAAAACCGTATCCGCATTCTCAAATTGCTGCAAAGCGGTGAGAAGTGTGCCTGCAAACTGCTGGAAGAAATCAATGTGACACAGCCCACACTATCCCATCATATGAAGATACTGTGTGATTCTGGTATTGTGGTCGGTCGTAAAGACGGCAAGTGGATGCACTACTCTATATCAGAAGAAGGAGCGAAAATTGCTTCTGACTGCTTAAAGGAAGTTACATCGGTAACTTGTGATTGTAATAACAAGTCGTGTTGTGAAAAGTAAGGGAGGTCATTCTTTTCTGCACGACTTCCTTTAAAGACTATATATAGATACATTTCAATATGACTATACATTAGGAGGATTGTTTTATGGAAGTGTTAAAAACAATATGGGATTTCTTTCAAAATGAAATCCTCGGTATGAATTGGCTCAATAGGTTGATAGGAACTGTTTTGAATGCTTGTGGTCTGGATACCACAGGTCGCATTGGCGGCAGTGTTCAGTTCTTTATCTACGACACAATCAAAATAATGGTGTTACTCGGTGTGTTGATTTTGATTATCTCGTATATCCAAAGTTATTTCCCGCCAGAGCGAACCAAAAAGATACTTGGTCGGTTTCATGGTGTTGGTGCAAATATCATTGCTGCCTTACTTGGAACGGTGACACCGTTTTGTTCTTGTTCTTCTATACCCTTATTCATTGGGTTCACAAGTGCAGGTCTTCCGCTTGGTGTAACATTCTCGTTCCTTATTTCTTCACCGATGGTTGACCTTGGCAGTCTTGTTCTCCTAATGAGCATTTTCGGATGGAAAGTCGCAATCATCTATGTGTTTATCGGGTTGGTTGTTGCCGTTGTCGGCGGAACACTCATAGAAAAACTGCACCTTGAAAATCAAGTTGAAGAATATATCCGTAACGGACGGTCAATTGATGTTCCGCAGGAAGAACTGCATTTTGGCGACCGTATGAAATATGCTTGGGAGC
>JAZQUS010000126.1:0-2246 GCA_045631445.1 Eubacteriales bacterium | reverse complement strand
TTTCCGCTGGTGAAGGCACCGAGTCTGCCGAAAGCCAGAATTTTATCCATCAGTTTATTCAGGAGGATATCTCCGAAGGCGGTCGCTGCGCCGGTATGCAGGTGCACACCCGTTTTCCGCCCGAGCCCAACGGCTATCTGCACATCGGTCACTGCAAGGCTTTGATCATTGACTTCGGCTCTGCCGAAAAGTTTGGCGGTATGTGCAATCTCCGTATGGACGACACCAACCCCACCAAGGAAGATGTAGAATTCGTGGAGGCCATCCAGGAGGATATTCGCTGGTTGGGCTTTGACTGGGCTGACCGCTTCTATTACGGCTCTGACTACTTTGAAAAGGACTATGAGTTCGCTGTGGAGCTGATCAAGAAGGGCCTGGCTTATGTTTGCGAGCTGACTCCCGAACAGGCAAAAGAGATGCGTGGTGACCTGAATACACCCGCAACCTCCCCCCTCTCCGCCCTTGTGCCTCGCTCCCCCACACCACGAAAAATTGCCACTTTTTGCCATTTTTTGCACCTTTTTTAGCCCCAAAACACCCATTCACAAATTATTCACACTTTATTTATACTTGTTCATCATTTTTCGCCCATTTTTTTACATTTCAGGCACAAAAAAGCCACCGCAAAGAGCACTTTGCGATGGCTTTTTCTTATTCAATTTTAATGATTATGGTGGTGATGTCCGTGATGGTGGTGATGGTGGTGATGTCCGCCTTCGTGATTGTGCTCAACGTGGCAGTTCTCTTCTCCACACTCCTCGCCCTCATTTTCAAGCTCCAATGTCACGTGCGAAATGCCGTGTTCCTTTAATTCTTCACGTATTTTGCGCTTGATTTCACTGTGTTCTCCCTCGCAAACAACGTGCATTGTGGCATAATTGCTCTGCCCGTCCATACTCCAAATATGAATATGATGAACACTCAAAACACCCTCAATTTCACAAACGTGCTCCTTAATTTCATCAATTTTCAAGTGTGCAGGAAGCTTTTCAAGGAAGAGATTTATAACCTCTTTAAGATTTTTGATAGCATTAATAAAAATAAAAACAGCAACTCCAATCGACATAATCGGGTCGATTATAGCAAAGTCTGTAAATCTCATAACAATAGCGCCAACAAGCACTACAACCCAACCGAGAACATCCTCAAGCATATGAAGATTTACCGCTTTTTGATTGATCGAATCGCCCTCTCTTGTAAAATACGCCGCCGCAAGATTTACAAGCGCTCCAACTATGGCAAAAATTATCATTCCGTCATAATTAATCTCAACGGGATTAATAATTCTCAAAATCGCGTTATAAATTACCGCAATCGATCCAAAAAGCAAAATAAGTGTTGTAAGAACTCCACCCATTACGGAATATCTAGCATAACCGTAAGTGTATTTATCATCGGGCTGCTTTTTACTCTTTTTTTCAAGAAAATATGATGCTCCTATACTCATAGCATCTCCAATATCGTGCACCGCATCGGAAACGATAGCCACGCTTCCCGTTATTGCACCTCCAATAAATTCAAAAATCGAAAACGCAAGATTTAAAATAAATGCAATTAATATATTTCTTTCTGTTTTCATTATTTCTTCCTACTTTTAATTTCTTTGTACTTTTCTTCATTAATAGTACCGTTTGCAAGCATTCTTTCACTCCAAAGTTGAAGTGTCTCAACGGTTACGGAGATACGCTCAAGCTCCTCTTGAATTTCAATAAAATCCGCTATCTCGTTATCGTCAATTTTGCCATTGACAGTAATTTCAATGAGGCGCTCACGCTTTGCATTCATATTATTGAGAGAAGAAAGCAATTCAAGTGTGAGTTGCGAAAGCTCTTTAACCTTAACTTCCGGCACATACTCCATTCCAATAGGACATTGATTTGAGCAATAATGGTTACAAAGTCTAGGCAATTTATATTTGTCAGCCATTTGCAAAACCTCGTCGGGATTGGGTAAGGATTTTTCATTTTCAATTCGTTCTATTCTTTCAGGAGAAATCCACTCCAAAAGCTCACTTGCCGCCTCTCTTGAAAGCCCAAGCGTTTCTCTTGTTTGTTGATATATATTCTTATCCTTTTTAGTTGATACTCTTGCCATTTTTTAAGTCCTTTCGATAGGATTGTTTTTTTCTATAATATCAAAAAACCCCTTGCGTGTCAAGGGGTTAATAAATAAATTGGGATTTAGCGGTGAGAAGATAGTTGAGAAAAGATTTAGGGGGATTTTGAAAAATCCCCCTATAACCCCAA
>JAZQUS010000125.1:0-2177 GCA_045631445.1 Eubacteriales bacterium | reverse complement strand
AATGGCTATAGTTTGTATTAGCAAATTGGATTTTTCGAGGTGACGAGAAAAATCATTAGTTCCAACTCGTTGGAACAATTTGCGCGACTTCAATTAATCCCCAACATTTAAAAGTTTTGCGGAGCTTTTTCAAAAGCGACCTTTTTTGCTTCAACTAACTTCCCTATAAATCCCAATTTAGCAAACAAACGGAGTAAAAAATGAAGGTTGTATTATTTGGTCTTAACGGTTCATATTCGCACACCTGTTTGGCGCTGAGGTGCTTGCGTGCGCCACTTGAGAGGGCAGGATATGAGGTTGTTATTTGTGAAAACAATTTGAGAGATATGAACGCTAGTATTCTTTCGCGTCTTGTTAGTGAGCGCGCGGAGATTTATAGCTTTTCGTGTTATATATGGAACATTGCTTCAATGCTTGATATTGCGGTGGATTTGAAGGCACTTTTGCCAAATTCCAAAGTTGTTTTTGGTGGTCCTGAGGTGAGCTTTGCTTGTGAACGATTTGATTTTGATTTTATTGATTACGTCGTTCGTGGTGAGGGTGAAGAAGCCATTGTAAAAATTTGCGATGCTATTAAAAATAATGACAAAATAGATAGAATTATTGATGGCGGAATACCTGACGTTATGAATGACGAGGGAATACTCTATTGTGAGGGTGATTTTGAGGGTGGAACGATGCTTTATTATGAATCGAGCCGAGGTTGTCCTTATAAATGCGCTTACTGTCTTTCCTCTGCGACGGACGGCGTTAGAGCAAAAAGTGTTGAGCAGACGTTGAACGACCTTCGCGCGTTTGAAACGCTTGATTCCAAAATCAAAATAATAAAATTTGTTGATAGAACGTTTAATTTTAATATAAAAAGAGCTAACGAGATTTGGCGCGCGCTTTTGTCCGATGAGTTCACAAAGAACTATCATTTTGAGGTTTGTGCAAATCTTTTGAACGAAGAAAGCTTTGAAATTTTCGAGCAGATGCCAAAGGGTAAAATTCAACTTGAAATTGGGCTTCAAAGCACGAATGATGCTACACTTGACGTTATTTCGCGTCATCTTGACGCGCAGAAAATCATTTCCTCTGCGGCGCGAGTTAAGGCACTTGGCAATATTCACGTTCATCTTGATTTGATTGCAGGATTGCCTTATGAGGATATGCAAAGCTTTAGAAAATCATTTGATGATGCCTACCATTCCTGCGATATGCTCCAACTTGGCTTTTTGAAGTTGCTTTACGGTACTGAATTGCGCAACAAAGCCGAAGAATACGGTTACGTTGCATCAAAAAAAGCACCATATACGGTGCTAAAATCTAATTGGATGAGCTTTGAGGATTTGTCCTTGCTTCAAGAAATTGCAGATATTCTTGACCGCTATCGCGAGGGTGGTGGATTTGAAAATTCGCTTGAATACGCGCTTTCGGGTGTTGATTCACCTTTTGATTTTTATCTCGGGCTTCACGATTTTATTCGCGAGCGCGACGGAAGAACCATTAGAAAAATATCGCAAAATGATGCTTATGCGCTTTTGTATCAATATGTTTCACTTAATTATCCTCAAAAGGAAGAAGAATTCTCCGCGCTTATGCACGAGGATTATGCTAAAAAGCAGGTCAGAAAACCACCTAAGTTTAAAAGGTAAATTGTGGATTTAGCGAGGAGAAGATAGTTGAGAAAAGATTTAGGGGGATTTTGAAAAATCCCCCTATAACCCCAAAACTTTCAAATCGTTTTTTGAAAATAAATTCCGCGCAAATCGTAATGTTTGATTGAAATCAAACATTACATAACGATTTTCTCACTGTTGGCAGGCAGTTCGAAAATCTGTGATTTGCTACTAAAAACGTTGCCATTTTGCTATCAAAGCGGTTATGTACCGATTTTGTAGGGGGGCACTCCGTGCACCCGCTTATGAACTCAAACTAATTTCATTTTTGGCGGGAGGGAAAACCCCTCCCCTACAACAAGTTGGTAGTTAGCCGTTTAGGTGGCAATATGGCTATACTTGGGGTAGCAAATCACAGATTTTCGAACTGCCTGCTAACAGTGAGAAAATCGTTATGTAATGTTTGATTTCAATCAAACATTACGATTTGCGCGGAATTTATTTTCAAAAAACGATTTGAAAGTTTTGGGGTTATAGGGGGATTTTTCAAAATCCCCCTAAATCTTTTCTCAACTA
>JAZQUS010000124.1:0-8768 GCA_045631445.1 Eubacteriales bacterium | reverse complement strand
GTCCCCTACGGATTTGTGCGTAGCCATATTGCTATCTAAATGGCTATGTGCCAACTTGTAGGGGAGGATATCATCCTCCCGTTGATATAACAAACATATAGGAGCGGGCGCACGGAGTGCTCCCCTACGGAGTTTGTGCGTAGCCATATTGCTACCTAAATGGCTATGTGAAGAGTAGCAAGGCGCGGTTTTTGTTGCACCTGTGCAATAAAAACGAGTGTGACGAGCGCGAAGAAGTGAGTCACGCGCGTTGCGCGAAATTTGTTTACCATAATACGATTGAAAGTTTTTTGCGAGCTTTTTTTCAAAAAAGCGAAAATCTTTACTTAACTAACTATTCGATAAATCAAAATTTGAAAGTTTATCAAAATCAAAAAGGACCATCTAAAAGCGAGTGCTTAGACGATAGTCCTTTTTTTATTATGCATCTTCATTTAAGGAATATGCAAAAAATGATTTGAATTTTTTTACATCTCTTTGGTTAGTTTGATGATGCTTAAGATATATTTCTTTTGTCTACTGTTAAGACGGCTTATTTCTTCGATAATTTCGGAATTCAGATATATTTCAGAATCAACGGCACTTCCCGATATAAGCGATGCTATATCGCAATCGAGTATGCTTGAGATGGCACCCAGAAGATCGAGGCTGATTTTTGTTATTCCGCGCTCAACTTGGCTTACGTAACCAATGGAAACATCGAGCTTTTCTGCCATAATCTCCTGCGTCATACCGCGACTTTTTCTGACTCTTTGAATTCTTTCACCAATTAATTTATAATCGACGTTCATTGTCGTTCCTTTCAGTGTTATTTGCGTATTTTGTGTGGGTACAACAATAGAATACAATACAAATAGGTAAAAAAGAAGATACTTATAAATAAATGTTTAGTTATAAGTATTGACAAACAATAAAAATTGTGCTAATATTGAAAATGCCAAAATTTATATAAATAAGGAGAAAAGTATGAAAAAGCAATTAATTTTCATTCTCGTCGTTATGCTTATTGTAACGGCACTTTTTACGGCATGTAACGAAAAAGAAACCACTACCACAACAACAACGGGACCCGAGGTTCACGTTTGTGTTGCAGGTAAATGGTTGATTACAAAATACCCCACCGACGTTGAAGAGGGTATTGAACAAAAGGTTTGCGTTGATTGTGGCGCTGTCCTTGAAGAAAAGGCATTGGCAGGCTCACAGGGTCTTGCTTATGCGCTCGTAGGCAACACCTACGAGGTAACCGGCATTGGTACTTGCACCGATTCCGACATTGTTATCCCCAGTACCTACAATGGTCTTCCCGTTAGTGCAATTAACGAGAGCGCATTCAACGGCTACACTGCTATTGTAAGCGTTGTTCTCGGTGACAGAATTACAACTATTGAAGCAAATGCATTCAGAAGCTGCACCTCTCTTACAAAGGTAACTCTTTCTGAGTCTGTTTCTAACATTGCGGACGGTGCGTTCTACGGTTGTACATTGCTTAACGACGTTTACTTCAACGGCGATCTTATGGGTTGGCTCAACATTGAGTTCAAGGGCTCAACCGCTAACCCCACAAACAACGGTACAAACCTCTATATTGAGGGTGATCTCGTTGAAAATCTTCACATTCCCGATAACGTAATCATTGTTCCCCAGTATGCGTTCATCAACTGCAAGTCAATTAAGACTCTCGACGTTCACGATTCCGTTAGATCTATCGATGCACACTCATTTGAAAACTGCGCAGAGCTCGTTACCGTTCAGCTTGGCAACGAGGTTAACTGCATTGCTACATATGCTTTCAGCAACTGCTCAAAGATTAAAGAGGTTGTTATCCCCAACAACGTTAGAATTATCGGTGCTTATGCGTTTAACAAGTGCACGTCAGTTGAAACATTCACATTCGGTGAATCCGTTATGAGTATCGGTGAAGGCGCGCTTCAGGATTGCACAACTATCAGAACTCTTAACCTCAACGAAGGTATTAAGGTTATCAACAACAATGCATTTAACAACTGCATTAACGTTGAAAAGGTTAACTATAGTGGCACAGCTGACACTTGGGTAGGCATTAAATTCATGAATGCTTCCGCTAACCCCATGCAGCTCAACAAGGCAAAGGCGTTCTTTAATGGTCAGTCCGTTGAACACGTAGTTATTAACGAAGCAACTTATATCAATGCTTATGCATTCTACAAATGCTCATCTCTTAGAAGCGTAACCCTTGGTGACAACGTAACTCACATCGACGATTATGCTTTCTATGATTGCAACTCTCTTACTAAGGCAACCTTCAACTGCACAGTTGACCATTATGCTTTTGCAGAATGTGATTACTTGAGCAGCGTTAGTGCCGGCATTAATATGACATCTATTGGCAACTACGCTTTCCAAAATGATAAGTATCTCACATCCTTCACATACGCAGGCGCTCAGAGCCAGTGGGATGCAATGTCCAAGGGCAGTGGCTGGAACAGTGGCGTACACACTAACTTCACTGTTACTTGCACCGGCGTTGAGCCCGAGCCCGAGGTTGACCCCGAAACCGAAGCTGAATAATGACAAATGCAAAGGAGAAACAATATGAAAAAAATAGCTCTTATTTTAACAATAATACTCGTTTTGTCAGTCGTTCTTGCTTCCTGTAACAACCCTGATGAAACTACAACAACCACAACAACCGAAGCTCCTGCAACTCACGAATGTGTTGCGGGTGAATGGGACATTATTACATATCCCACAGACAAGACTGAGGGTCTTAAGGAACAGAAATGCGTTGAGTGTGGAGAAGTTCTCCACAGTGAAACACTTAAAGCATCCACCGGCTTGAAGTTTACTAAGGTTGGTGAAACCTATACACTTCAGGGTCGCGGTGAGTGCAAGGACACTTCCGTTATCGTTCCTTCAACATACGATGGACTTCCTGTAACTGCTATTGCAAACAGTGCGTTCCAGGGTGATACAATCCTTGTTAACATTATCGTTGGTGAACACATCAACTCCATCGGTGACAATGCATTCTATAGCTGCACATCACTCAAATCAATAGATCTCCCCAAGATATTAACAAAGACCGGAAGCAACGCGTTCTATAACTGCTCATTGCTCGAAAACGTTTACTTCCACGGTGTGTTGGTTGACTGGTTGAACATCGACCACGCAAATGAATACTCCAACCCCACAACTAACAATACAAATCTTTACATCGACGGTGAGCTCGTTGTTGATCTCTATATTCCCGACGGTGAAATTCAGGTTAAGCAATATGCTTTCGTTGGTTGTGACTCACTCAAATCTCTTGCAATGGCAGACTCTGTAAACTCCATTCACGTAGGAGCTTTCAAGAGAGCCCTTGCTCTTGAAAAGGTTGAAATCGGAACAAGCATTCTCAACATTGCAGAATACGCTTTTGCAGGATGCGCAACTCTTAAAGACCTCACACTCGGTGAAAACCTTATGGAAATTGGTCAATACTCCTTCCAGAACTGCGTTTCTCTCATTGATTTGGTAATTCCCGATAGTGTTATGGCAATCAAGGCAAACGCGTTTAACGGTTGTTCAATTCTTACAAACTGCACACTTGGTGCTTCTCTTACTGCTATTGAATCAAACGCATTCTACAACTGCATTTCATTGCGTACGATTTATATCAATGATGCTATGCAGACATTTGGTGCTGACGCCTTCTATAACTGCTTCACACTTGAGCACGTTTACTACGATGGCACAGCTGACGAGTGGGCACAGCTTAGCTTTGCAGACGTTGAATCCAACCCCATTTACCTTGGTGCGAAGTTCTATATCGACGGAGAGCTCCTTCGCGATCTCGTGCTTACAGAAGCTACAAAGGTTAGTAACTATGCATTCTATCATTGCATAACTCTTGACACCGTAAAGATTACAGGTGTTACAACTATTGGTGATTACGCATTCTATAACTGCCCAGTTCTTGAAACAGTTGAGGTTGATGGCGAAAACGTTACTGTTAACAGCTGCGCATTCAATGCTTGCTATCTTCTCAAGAGCGCAGATATGAAGGGTGTTACAACTCTTGGTTCTAACGTGTTCCAGAACTGCAACACGCTTGAAACGGTTAACTTGCCTGACTGTGTGACAATCAATGGAGAAGCATTCGCAAACTGCTATCACTTGAGAAGCATTACAGTTGGTGGCTCTTTAGCAAATTTGTATCCCTATTTGTTTAACAGCAGCACATTGTTCTATGACATTTATTATGATGGCACTGCAGAACAGTGGGAAGCTATAGCTAAGCACGCGTGGGGAAGTTATTGGAGCGGTTACACTTACTGGTATTCCGGTAGAGTAAACACTGTCACAATTCACTGCCAAGACGGTGAAATTAGAGTTTAATAATATCTATTAAAAAAATTGGCGGACTCGAAAGAGTCCGCTTTTTTTATGCGTGGGAGACGACGTCGTCAGTATTTTCTCTAAAGAGTAGGGAAATGCACCAAATCCCCGCAAGGGCAACCACCGTGTAGATAATTCGTGCGAGCAGAGTTGCAGGTCCACCACAAATCCACGCGACGATGTCAAATTGGAAAAGTCCGATGCTTCCCCAGTTGAGTGCACCAACGATGGTTAAAATAAGGGCTAATTTGTCAATAATCATATATTTGACCTCCAAAAATATAAACATATTAATATATTCATATCGCAGATTTTTTCTGCTTGGGTTTATTTTTTGCAGATTTCTTGTTTTTTATTCGTTTGGTGAAAAAATTGGCAAATTTTGATTTATCTATGCCTTTCCCAGCGGGGAAGGGGGACCATTTATGGTGGAAGGGGTGCTTGCAGCGGGGGGACCGCCGAGGCGGTGGATGAGGAGAACACGGTTTGTACAAATAATCGTCTTTCTCTGCCAAATATTGTTTCTTAACATAAAGAAATCACTTGAAGAATCAATGTTTTTGTTTTTGATAAAACCGTTAGTATAAACTAAATGGTGCTCTCCTCATCCACCATAAATGGTCCCCCTTCTCCGCTGGAGAAGGCTTAATTATCTCCTCGATAAATCCCAATTTATCTAACTAACTGCTTGACATTACGTTAATTATATATTATAATTAAACTGATATAAAATGCAAATTTTTAGAAAAAGGAACATAGAATTATATGGTTGAGCTTTTATCCCCTGCGGGAAATTTTGAAAAAATGAAATCTGCGCTTAATTACGGTGCGGATGCGGTATATTTGGCAGGCAACGTGTTTGGTATGCGTTCGGCTGCGGACAACTTCACAAATGACGAGCTTTACGAAGCGGTTGCTTATGCTCACAACTTGGGCAAAAAGGTGTATTTGACAGTTAACACGATGCCCCACGAGCACGAATATTCCGTTCTTCGAGAATATTTGACGGCTCTCAAGGACTGCAAAATTGACGCGATGATTGTTGCAGATCTTGGTGTTATGGCAACTATTCAAGAAATATTGCCCGAAATGGAAATTCACGTTTCCACTCAGGCAAGTATCGTAAGCGTTGCGGCGGCAAAGGCGTATATTGCCCTTGGTGCAAAGCGTCTTGTTCTTGCGCGCGAGTTGACCTTGGGTGAAATTAAGAAAATCCGAGCAGGAATTCCTGAAGACATTGAACTTGAGGCATTCGTTCACGGTTCGATGTGTGTGTCGTATAGCGGAAGATGTATGCTCTCGCACCACATTACAGGCAGAGATGCTAACCGTGGCGCGTGCGCGCAGCCCTGCCGTTGGAATTTTAATCTTGTTGAGGAAAAACGTCCTGATATGCCACTTCCCATTGAACAAAACGAGCACGGAACGTTCATTATGTCATCAAAAGATATGTGCACAATCGAGCACATTCCCGAGCTTATTGAGGCGGGTATCAAATCCTTCAAAATTGAGGGCAGAATGAAGTCCGCGTACTACTCCGCGGTTGTTACAAATGCTTACAGAATGGCAATTGACTCCTATTATCAGGATAAAGAAAACTACAAATTTAATCCCCAATGGATGCGCGAGCTTGAAAGCGTTAGCCACAGAGAATATTGCACCGGATTTTATTTTGATTACCCAATTGAAAATGCCCAACTTGCTTCAAACACGGGTTACATTCGCGAGAAGGCTTATTTTGCCATCGCGTGCGAGATGAATGAACAGGAAAAAGAAGCTCAGGCGCGTTTGAATGACGCTACAGAGGGTGGAAAATATTATCTCTTTATGCAGAAAAACAAGTGCAAAATCGGGGATAGCGCAGAGATTATCTCTCCAAGCCAAGTTGGTAAAGCGCTTGAAATCGCAGACCTTCGCGACGGAAAGGGCAACGAAATCGAGTCCGCGCCACATCCATTTATGCACTTCTTTGTAAAAGTGCCCTTTGAGGTCAAGGTTGGCGATATTTTGAGAGCGGGCGAGTAGGAGTTAAAAAGTTAGTTAAAGAAAAAATATATGTTCTTTTTGAAAAAAGAACCAAAAAACTTTGAAAAGTGGTTGTGAAAGTAGCCGTGAAGTTAGCAAAAACTCTACTAAACTCCGCGCAAATCGAGTGACTCACTTCTGCGCGCTCGTCACAATCGTGTTTATTGCACTTGTGCAATAAAAACCACGCTTTGCTACACTGCACATAGACGTATTGATAGCAATATGGTTATGCTATTGGTAGCAAATCATAGATTTTGCGAACGTGTGAGCAAAATCGTTATGTGTTGTTTTGCTTTACAAAACAACACGATTTGCGCGAAGTTTTGCCGCGAAGCTGATTAAAGTTTTTGCCAAGCTTTTTTCAAAAAGCGTCCTTTTTATCTTTGTAACTACTCGATAAATCCACAATTTATTGTTAAAAGTACATTTTTATATGGTAACGAAAATGAAAAAACTACAGATAGCATACCCGATAATAGTTGAGGGTAAATATGACAGAATGAAGCTTCTTGCGATTTGCGAGGGGTTGATAATAAAGACGGACGGCTTTGGTGTTTTCAAAAAGGACGAGAAGGCGGCTCTTATTCGTGCGCTTGCGAAAAAGTCGCCGATAATCGTGCTTACTGACAGCGATGGTGGTGGCAGGGTTATTCGTTCCCACATTTCTGCGCTTGTTCCCAAGGATAGATTGATTCAACTTTACATTCCCAAAATTGAGGGCAAGGAAAAGCGCAAGGCAGAGGCATCTAAAGAGGGATTTTTGGGCGTTGAAGGAATGGAAAACGAGCTTTTGTATAAGCTTTTAGAACCATTTTCAAGCGAAAACGATGCAGAAGCAAGCGCAAAGCTCGAAAAAATTGCTCAAAATCCGCTTTCAAAGGTTGATTTCTTTGTTGACGGGCTTACCGGCGGAGAAAATTCATCACAAAAGCGCGACGAATTGGCTAAAAAGCTTGGACTTCCCGAGGGTATGACACCAAACGCACTTCTTGAAGCTCTCAAGGTGGTTGCTACCTACGAGGACTATTTATTTGCCGTTGGCAGAAAGGGTAATTAATGCTTATTTTTGAATATATTAAAGCTATATTTTTGGGAATAATTGAGGGTATTACCGAATGGCTTCCGATTAGTTCGACAGGTCACATAATCCTCTTTGATGAGTTTTTTCCTATGAGCATTGGCGCGGAAATACACCCCAATTTCACATCAGAATTTATGTCGATGTTTGAGGTTGTTATTCAAATGGGTGCAATTATGGCGGTGGTTGTTCTTTTTTGGAGCAAACTCTGGCCATTTTCGTTTAAATCAAGCAGGGAAGAACGCGCAAGCATTTGGCAAACTTGGTTTAGGGTCTGCGTTGCGAGTGTTCCTGCGGCGGCAGTTGGAATCGTTCTTGACAAAATAATAGAAAATGTTACAGGGCGCGACATAGACGGCTGGCTTTATAACGGCACGGTAGTTGCCCTGATGCTTATTATTTACGGTATACTATTTATTATAATTGAAAAGAAAAATACCAAAAGAGAGCCGAAAATTACCGAAATTTCGCAAATTTCCTATAAATACGCGTTTTTGTTGGGCATTTTTCAAATGCTCGCGATAATTCCCGGGACCTCACGCTCGGGTGCTACAATTCTCGGCGCAATTTTGATTGGATTTTCTCGCACTTGTGGTGCAGAATTCTCGTTTTTTATGGGAATTCCCGCAATGGTGGGCGGATCACTCATAAAAACACTCGGGTTTTTGCAATTCGTGGGTGGAGAAAACTCCTATGGTATGGAATTAAGCGTCCCCACAGAAGCGTGGATAATTTTGGCTCTTGCCACAGTAATTGCATTTGTGGTGTCAATGATTGCTATTAAATTCCTTATGAATTTTGTCAAAAAGCACTCGTTTGCGCCCTTTGGGATGTATAGGATTTTGCTTGGTATAATTATCCTGATTTTTTTCAAATTTTGATTTATCGTGTAGTTAGTTAGGAAAAAGATGTGGGGACATTTTTGAAAAATTGTCCCCACACCCCCCAAAAACTTTAAAAAGTGGTGTAAGTGTAGCCGTAGAGTTTGCCAAAACTCCACCAAACTTCGCGCAACGCGCGTGACTCGCAATCACACGCGCTCGTCACAAATGTTTCTCCGTTTGCAAGCAAACGAAAAAACCGCGCTTTGCTACCCTGCACATAGCTGTTTGGATAGCAAAACGGCTTCGCACAAATCCGTAGGGACAGGCGCCACGAAGTATCGTGAGCGTAATGAATGACAACACAGTGTGTTGTCAGAACGCGAGCGTGACCGAGCCCGCACAGGCGAGACCCTCGACTGTCCGCCAATTCGCACAATCTCCGCAGGGGAGGTTTTTCCCCTCTTGTCAAAAATGAAATT
>JAZQUS010000123.1:0-4130 GCA_045631445.1 Eubacteriales bacterium | reverse complement strand
CCTCCCCTCATACAGAAACGGTGACCGCATCTCCGAGTTCTCCCTCGGCAATACAGTCACCGTTCTTTTTCATTTGCTCAATTGCTATCACGGTCTGACGGACGAGTTCCATCTCGATCCACGTTCTGCCATCCTCTGTTCGCTCGTCAATGCCGAGCATCAACGCTTTCGCCGTCACCGCGCTCATGATATCGTATTTCTCGCCGCGGTACAGCTCTTCAATCGTAATCTTTGCCATGCGTGTTACCTCCTTTGCTTGGTAACACGCAATATACCACAGAAGACGCGAGAAGTCCAGACCAATGGGGATTAGTTATCAATTAAGTAACAAAAAATCAATCCAAACTCGCATATAAAGCATGCGTGTTCTTTCGATATTTTTTAAAAACTGTTCTTTGGTAAGTTCTGTATGTTACTATATTTCCAAAATCTCGAGTACCCTTCCAATTGAAAAAGCTATTATCAGGCTTGTTACCTAATGAAGACTCTACTTCTAAAAACTCGCACAACAAATTTTTCATTTCTCGTGAAGGATCTATGGTTGTACCTCCAAAGGCTTTAACATCGCTAATCAACTTTTTAATTAAATCCTTTGTTGGGATAGAAATATATGGACAATTATGAAAAACCAAAACATACCAAAACTCTTCATGCATAAGAGCCTCTTTGATTGATATTTTATCTATTTGATCAACTAAAATGTCATCAATTTCTCTTAAAAACGCATCAAACAAACGCTCATTATACTTTGTGTATAATAGAAGATTGGCTAAAATAATTGGATTGTTTTCTTTCTTGGCAGTTTCCATCCAATATTTTTCTGTATCAGTATCAAAATATATTTCATATTCCACAAGCAGAGGAAGCCAATCACAAAGATCGGGCAAATTTCCAGATTGGAATATGAACGAATACCGTTCCAAAGTATTTTTCAATTTTTTCTTCGTGTTTATATCACTCTTGAAATTCAATTCTTTATCTATGTAGCTTATTATTGAGATAATTTTTCTTGTTTGATCAAACGAAGGATAAAATGCGTATATATATAGCGCCATATCGATTAAGAGAAAAGCCCTTCCACTTTGATTTTTACCAAACAAGGTGTAGCCATCCTTTTTCTTGCTTATATTGTTAAGCAATGTTGACAATAAAAACGAGACAACGGTTCTTTTGTCATCATTATGATTTTTAATAAGAACCGCAATTTCATCCTTTAACCTGTCAATTGAGGCATACTCGGATTTAACAAGAAATCTTTTGTCCTCTTCAAGCTTATCGAATTCAGATTTCTTGCCTTGATAAAACCAATTGCTAATCGTATCTGATAAAACGCGTACCTTATCAAGCCATTCTTTCGGAAGCCAGGGAGTCTTATCCGTAGTTAATTTTAACTCATTAAGATGCAACAAATACTTATTAGCACATTGGCGCAAAGTTTGAATAAAAGCATCTACCGTATTTTGTTCATCTGCAAACAAAAAAATATCGTCTACATATCTAAAGGCAATATAATGTTGATTATAAATTAACCCTTGATTGGACAACGAAGTCATAACCTCGACATCTATACGCTGCAGTAGAATCTCTGCAATCATTCTTGAAAATTCCGGTCCTACAATAATACCGTTTGAAGAACGACCATTTATATTTTGCAAAATCCTATCGATTGTTAAAAACAGATGAGAGTTCTTGGCATCTTTAGAATCAATAATATTCCTTTCAATAATCCATGCATACGAATGTGTATATATACTATCAAAACAAGATTTGTAGTCTACTTTAGCGCACATTTTATACTTAAAATTGCACATTCTCCATAGTCTAGACCCAGCAAACGAGTTAATGGATTCAAAAGGAGAAATTTTATAATAACTTCCTGTCTGTTGTATAAAATTCCTGTTGACGGTATTTATCTGTTTTTGAAAATAATCTGTATATTTACCGTTTTTGGTTTTATAATACAGTGCCGTATTTTTCTTATGATACCTGATGGAAAAACAATGTTCCTTTTCAAAATAATCCAATATTTCTTTTTGATACACTTCAATAAACAAAAATACATTAAGCGCAGACATCGGATTAATAACACTCATTTCCCGATAACTATTACTACCCTTGAGAATGTTATATTTTAACGGCTTTGTTCCCCAGCCTTGATCAAAAAGTTTTTTCAATGCTTCCGCCTTGTTCTTTTTTATTAACTCTACAACACTATTGAGTCTTTTCTGATTGCTTTTGTTTAATAAAAAAGAGTAAAATTGCGAAAAAGAAAAAAGTTCCGACACTTCAACAGGTAGCATGTCTGTCAAAAGATAATCTAATTTATTTCTCTCTAATCCTTTCCAACCCATTGATTTTTCCTTTCTTTTATGATATAATAAGCGTGCAAGCGAATTCACTTGCAGTGCAGCAATGCACACACATAATCGGCACACTGTTCGCTTTCGCAACTGTGTGTTTAGAACATAGCTAAGGCAAATGTTCCGGGGCGGCAAGGGCAACCTTGTCGCCTTTGTCATTAATATCCTACTTTGACTTTAATCAGGTAATCTCTTACCAAAGTTCCATATCCTCTCTTCTTCCCATACGCATCTGTGCTTAAAATGTCGATTTGTTTGCATAGATTGATTAAAGAACTATAATCATAGCCAATATTATCGACTAAGAGAATTGTTTTATTTCTCTTCATATTCTCGAACAAATTATATCCCTTGGGCTTCATGAAATATGGCAAACTAACACTGTTATTTAGAAATGCATCACGAATCATATTTTGAAGAAAATACTTTGTCCCTGCTGAAACAGAAGATGTATCCAATAAATATCTGAGTTCTCCATAATTTGATATAAAACCTTTTACTTTCCATACATCCTTATTAAAATGCTTATTTATATAGACGACTCTAGAAGAAAAGGCAAGTATTCGGTGTCTTAAAAGTTCCAAATCTTTATAATCAGGAGAAGAAGGATCAATATATAATGATATTATTTTATCAAGTCTTTTGCGGTATTTTTGTTGTTTTGCAAGCGTTATTCCGTATACAACTTCAACTATATCGCTGGCTGATTTCGAAAAAGAAAACTCGTATCCTAAGTAATCTATTACAACTGGGTTAGCTGTTAGCGTTTTTTTAGACAAAAACTGAAATTTACCTGCATTAAACTTGGTTTTGCATTTAGCGATATCATTATTGCTAATGTTATCAAAAACTTTTTTCAAAATCTTATCCAAGAGGCTTTGAATATCCGCTTGTTTGGTATTTTCATTTAATATAAGGATACAATCATCAATATATCTTTCATAGAACAAAAGACCTTTTGCTAAAAATTCGTTTCTGATTTCTCTGTCAAAATCTTTCGCAACGATTTCAGCAATAACATTTGAAGTACACAACCCTGCATAAGCATATTTTGTCTTGTATACAAAATCGTTTATCAATTCCAACTCAAAGCGATCTTTTATCTTAGGCTTTATGTATTTTTCAAAAACGTATATTGATGAGACTGAATTGTAATAATCTTTAAAATCGAATTTTACAACTGTAAAATTTGTCATTTGCTTGGCGGCCGCAATATAACTAAATAAGCTTCTAATCACTTTGTTTCGATTAGGATATTTAACTTTAAACTCTCGGTCTAAAACATGTTTTATGTGTTGACACAATACATTTTCTACCGAAAATATATCCTCATATTTTTTTACCACTCTCTTCTTTCCGTTTTGATTAAGAACGATAGTAGATAAATCATCAAAATTGTATGCGTTTGCAGAAATTGCTGTATTTACCGAATTAATTATACCCGATATTTCCTGATCAGTCTTTTTAACATCATAATTATTTGCCGCTATATGGCGAACAGCTCTTTCGATATCCATTTGAATTTTCATTTTTTCTCCTTTCGTCGTTTTGAGCACTATATGAGAATCCCATTGCAATGATCCACCTCATGCTGAATGATCTGCGCCGTCCAGCCGGTGAAGTTTTTCGTGCGTGTTTGCATTTCCAAGGTCTGATACTGCACCTTGATGGTCCTATAGCGCTTGCACTTACGTGGGCCGCCGAGAAGAGACAGACAACCTTCCTCGGTGTCGTACGCGCCGTCCTTCTTGATGATCTCGGGATTGAGCA
>JAZQUS010000122.1:0-2874 GCA_045631445.1 Eubacteriales bacterium | reverse complement strand
AAGTCAAGGTGAGTTATCATTGCAAAATACTCGGCAATATGGCGTTTGATTTCGCTTTTTTCTCGCGGATAAGATGCGAGATGCTCGTCACGATGCACCATAAGTGGATAATTTGTGTCGATAATATCTTGGAAATTCGGTGGTAAAGTGATTTTATCGGGGTCATACATCTGACGGAATTTGTCGGGCATAGTGCGAGGGTCGTGGGGTGCTAAATATGCCAAATACATAAAGAATGGCTTGTCTTTGCCCGCATTTTCTTTTAACAATTCAATGGCTGAATCAGTAAGCAAGGTGCTTGAATGTTTGCCGGGGTCAAATTCGTCGCAATGTTGCTCTTGAGGGTGATTATCGTTGTAGAAATCCACCACAAAATTGATTACATTGTCATATTTACCCGTTGGGTCATATCGGCAAGTGGGCACATTCCAATGGTCCCACATACCGCCAAAGAAAATCTTTGCACCTTGAGTAAAACTTCTCGCATAAGCGGGGCAACCGTTATGCCATTTACCAAGACCGATAGTTTCATATCCGTTATTTTTAAAGGTTTCAGCAAGAGTTTTGTGTTGTGGTGGAATATTACCGCCTAATTCTTCAAGATGGAACGGATTTCGACCCGACATAACCATAGCACGACTCGGCATACACACCGCACCACAAGTGCCACCCGCAATATGAGCACGGACAAAAGATGTGCCACGCTTTGCAAGTTTATCGAGATTTGGTGTGATGATTTCTTGATTGCCCAAGGCGTGAATTGTATCAAATCGTTGGTCGTCGGTTATGATGAATAAAACATTCGGTCTTTTCTGCATAAAAGCACCACCTTTAATAAGTAGATTATAATGGAATTAACTGAATTTTACAATAGAAATATAAAAATCCCCATCTATGATTAGATGAGGATTTTGATTTTTAATAAGGAGGAGAATACACAGAACCGTCCCCTGTGTATGCACTTATTTTAAAGCATAAAAACACCCTATGGCCTTTCGGTCACAGGGTGTTCTCTTATACATAGACATTGACTTTTAAGTCGTTCCACCTGTGTATGCGGTGTTTGGTGCTATCTTTATACAGATACTCTTTTGCATCGTCTAAATTAAGCACAAACTCCGTAACTTTGGTGAATGGGTTATTATTTCCCACTTTCCTTAATTGCTGCCTGTGGGGCAAGGAAGAAATGTAGGAGATTATTTATAAAATTCAAAAAATTCTTCATATATTTTTCTTGCCTGTTCTTCGTCCCCCCAAGATAACGGGTCGTCAGCATAGCTTAAAGTGTGAAAAGGTTCTATTGTATTTAATTCGTTAGGCAAATGTTGCCATAGTGAATAGCATTTTCTGCCAAAATCTTCTATGTGAAAAACATTAGACTGATATACCGTTTTTAAATCTTCAGTTAAGCATCTACCAAAAACATCAACAGAAAAGTTCTTGCACTCATATTTCCAAAATCTTTGTAAAATATCAAATGCAGTATCGTAGTCATATGAAGAACAACTTTCTAATTCTAAAAGTAAATCGTTATTCACATCAGCAAGGAACATCTCATCAAGAGTTTTACGATAATCAGTTCCATCGGCTAGACCAAATTTCCACAACAATGATTTGCATATCAACTTTTCCATACTGCACCACCTTTTTTACAATCATATCATAACTTTCAGCAAATTTCAATATATACAAAAATCCCCTTGGATTGCTCCAAGGGGACTTGTTTATTTATTTGCTATTCCGTTTGCAATAACTTAATTATTTCATTTCAGCGATTGCTGCCTGTGCAGTATAGCATCAAGGGATGACTTTTTACCACACTTACCAACGGTTGTGATTATACCATTCTGATTTTCGTTTTTCAATAGGTTCGGGAAATATTGTTGTAATTCAGTCAAACCGATTACATCCCCGATATGTAGAGGAGGTTCATCCTCCTCGTCATCATTGAAACTGATAACGGCATTGTTTTTTCTACCCTCTGTTACCATATCCAATGTTGTGGTATCTTTTCCGTCTAAATTCATATACCAACGAAAATGATTTCTACCGTTTGGCACGATCTTGGAAACAAACTTACGAATGATGTGTCGGTCAATTTGCGGGTTGGAAAAGTCTATCATAGCGTCGAGAGAAGATTGTATTTCATCCCAACATATATCAGGATTTTGTATTGCATCTTCGGTTGCAAGCATACGCTCATATTCTTCCGTGAGTTCCAAAAGAGCTTTTTCAATTTTCTCTTTTTGCTCTTTATATTCCTCTTTGCTAATTTCACCGTCTGTTCTCATCTCAAGCAGCGTGTTCTTCTTGTTTTTATAACGCTCTATTTGAGCTACAATTCCGGTCAAATTAACCTTCTTAGGCTTCTCAACCTGATAGCACTCCTTGATTAGCTTGCAGACTGTATCGACCGTTTCTTTTCTTTCTTGCCATATCTGCTCAAAGATCATCTTTGCCATCATTTCAAGTTTCCAATCGGCAATCATTGATTGGTCGCAATATCCGGTATCATCAGCTCCCGCTTTTCTTCGTTGACTTGCCGAACCATTGTTAAGTTGATTGTAGCATTGATAACCATACGACCAAGGCATACCTTTGTTTTTGTGCCATCTGTTTTTTCTGAAAGAGTGACCGCAAGTGCAGAGAAGTTTGCTGCCCCACAAGTCTTTGTTTTCCTTAATTCCGTGAGTGGATTTTTTCTTCTGTGTGGCTTCATTAGCACTCTTAAATGAAGTCCTTACTCTGCGAGCTTTAATCTCTTGACACTTATGCCATTCTTCCTCTGATACAATCGGTTCAAAATCTGCTTTAACACACATATAAGTAGAAGCATCGTGATTATTGACTCTCTTTTGCTCCAAGTAGTTATTG
>JAZQUS010000121.1:0-16721 GCA_045631445.1 Eubacteriales bacterium | reverse complement strand
TATTCAGAAATTGTTCTACTTTCTTATTAAACTTTTCTTCGGTAGGCATAAACATACAGTGTTTGTAAATCTCATATGTTTGTAAAATATCGTTCTTGTGAGTTAATTCTATTAGGTTCATTGCACGCACCTACAAATACTTATTTGTCGGGCTGATTATATCACACATAATATAAAATTACAATCGGGTGCGGTGTCCCGTTATCTATTATTCATTATTAATTATTCATCGGCGAAGCGACTTCATTATTCATTTGAAAATCCGTTCTGCACTAAATGAATGATGAATGATGAATATTGAAAAATGAATAATACAAACAAAAATCCGCTCACTTTCGTGAACGGATTTTTGTTTGGGAGTACGTCTCATTTTAGAACCGCAACTCGACAAATTGGAATTTATCAGATACGATTACTCGTTCAGAATTAATCGGCAGCGCTTATACACAGAACCATATCGGTTGCCTGTGGCCTGTCGCCAATGTAATATGTACCAAACCGAGTGGCAGTGAATTCATATTCCTCGGAGTATTCGCCATTGATAGGGTTGAACCATTGATATGTATAACTTCCGTTCGGAACGAGGTTTCCGACTGTGCCTGTTTTTATTCCGCCGTAATACTTGGTGTTTGCATTCTGAGCAACGGATTCATCGGTAAACGAATAGAAATATATAACGATTTCTCTGTTATCTTCATTACCTGCATAAGCATAATAAACATTGTTTGCAGGCACAAAATATGATTTATTGTCAAACCTCGGAATAAGATTATACCACTCTGTGCTTTCGAGGAAATCACGCATATATCCGACTTGATATGAGCTCTCATATTCAAGTGCGTCCTGCCATGTTGCGTTGATTTTTTCTTGGCTCGTTATTGTGTCAACGCCGTCTGAACTGTCATTTTCTTCGTCATAAACATTAAGGTAGCTCCAAGTGTCATGGCCGCCCCAACCATAGCCGTACATACCGCTCAGATATGCTGTCCAGCCTTGCATTCTGGAACCGAAGTTTTTTGTCCAGAGATAGCAATACTGACCTTCATAATTAATTGCAGGTTTGCCTTGTGAGTTATACCAGCAATCTTTTTCAACGCGAAAATCGCTTTGCTCCGTTTTTGAAGGATGCCATTGAACAGCGTAAAAATCATGCGATTTTATATCTCTGAAACAGGAAGGCTCCGCATCCTTAAAATAAACCTTGCATTCATCCGTTGCTCCCTTGCCGTTGCCGTAAACCGATGTTGCACCAACGTTTTCCATATGAGCAGAAAGCGGATGGTCATACGCATCGTGTTTTGCTATATATTCCGCGACAAGCTTGTAAGGGTTGTTTTCTAATCCCCATTCGGGATGGTTTGTTTCACTCCAATAGAAATCGTTGTCAACCTCTTGACCGAGAGTCCATATAACGGGATATGCGCTGTATCTTGCGACCCAGTAACGGCTGACTTTTTCAAGGTAGGCTTTTGCTGAATCAGACGGTTCATTGCCGTTGAAACCGCCGTTGTTTGAAATCAGAGGCTCAATAAAATAGGAGAAGAAAAACTGTGCATTTGCGTGAACAAGACCGTTTTCGGCAATGATGCGGAATTTTTCGTCATAGTCTGCAAGACCTGACATATCGTCTTCGGTTATGCCGTTTGTGAAATCAAACTTTGCTCCGATAGGTTCACTCTGATATACTGTAAAGCCCTGCGAAACACGCTTTTCGCATATTGTTTTAACCATATCAACGGTTTCGTCACCGAGACTCCAATGTGTATCACCAAGGTAGAAAAACGGTGTGCCGTCATCATAGGTAAAATACTTATTACCTGCATTTGTTGTGACAAAACCGTGTTTATAGATATCGTATTCGCCGCTGTGTGCAGAACAGATAACTTTGCCTGTTCTGCTGTCAAGCGAAGTGTTTTCGGCATCCGTGCAGACAGTTTTGAAATACCAATCACCTTCGGAGGGGCAAGCAAAACGGACTTTCCAGATGTTACCGCCGTCCCAGAAAGCAGGGATTTTATAAAGTCTGCCGTTGCCCCAAAGATGCAGTTCAACATCAACATCATTGAACGGGTTTGTATATGCTTTTCCGCTTTCAAAAGCAATTTCATTTGCGACCCAGGTTTCCGCATTTAATGTCTGCTCGGGATGCTCAATCGGCTCGCCTTTATATTCAATCCAAGAATGAGGATTTACCGTTGCAGAGGGTATATCGGTTTCGTCCGTACCTTTGATTTTGTTAATTAACTTCGCAAAGCAGTTTACAACTATACCGGTAATTTCTTCTGCTGTGTTTATTATTGCAGGTGTACCCGACTTAATCCCGTTTGAAGCATAAGAGGGGAGTATAGTAAATGAAAACATCACAGAAAGGCAAAGAAGTAAGGAAATATGTTTTTTAAAGTTCATAAACGCCTCCAAAAATTCTTATTTGTTGAAATGATTGTATCACACATACCAAAATATAAAGATGTTTTTATTTTTCTTTAATAAGCACCATACTGTAAAGCTCCAGTTCAAATGAAAGGTTATCTGTAACTGCTACAAGCTCCCCGTTATGCCCGTTATCAACCTTATAAATATCATATGACCCCTTTTCCCCTAAATCCAACGAAATCTCTTTATTGGGCAAAGAGTCATTATCGCTATAATAAGTAAGTACAATTGTTGCTTTCCCGTTTTTATCCACACCGCAAAGGGAATAGATATTTTCAATCTCATTTTGGGAGGTTATTTCCTTTTCGCAATTATAAAGGAAGCCGTACCAATAAAAAGCGTAGTATCCCTTTAACTTTTCATAAGTGTAAAAATCAAATACACCATTAAAAGCCGAGGGACGAGTGTCATAATACATAAGCATATCAACGGGAGAATGCTGAGATGTGCACATACAAGCTAATGTGAACGATGCACCCTTAATTCCGTGGATGGCTTTAATAGAGTAAACGAACTCTTCTTCCCACCCTTTTACATAATTCCATTCATTGAGTATACTTTCTGAATTTTCATAGCCGTATTTATTCAAAAGAATTTTTATTCTTTCTGCCTTTTGAGCCATATGCGCAGGCTCTGTGCAATAAATATGCCAGGAAAAGAAATCAAGCGGGACTTTTCTGTTTTTCATTTCCTGAAGAAAATCCTCTGCCCATTCTTCATTATGTGCAAGTGCAGGGCCTCCTATTTTTAAATCAGGAAAACATTCTTTAAGATGCATTGCGGTAATTTTATACAAATTAAAAAATTCTGCTTTTGTTCCACCCCAAGTGCGCTTGTTGGATGAATCATCCGGGTCAAGGTCAGCCTCGTTCCAAATTTCCCAGTATTTAATATTAAGCTTATATCCATCTGCCCAACCCTCATTATAATGTCGGATGATATGCTCGCAGATAACAGCCCACTTTTTGAAATCCTTAGGTGGAACAGTGCCATGTTTTTTTATCTGATGCTCGATTGTCTGACCTAATCTGAAAAAGGTTTCGGTGCCTGCATCAAGACACACTAAAATACTTTCATCCGTACAAGCGAAATCATAGGACTCTGCATCATACGGATCAGCATCGAAATCCGGGAAAATATATGTAATATCATGGCTGTACGGCCCCCCGTAAATACCGCAAACTGCAGAATCGTGATTTCTGCTGTATGGAATACGGGCAGACTTATAGTCCGCAAAATTACTGCGGAATTGGTCGTTTGCATACCGTCTGTGCCAGGGTCCGCCGTTAGTAGCATTAAGAATTTTAAAATTGTTGCCCGAGCTATTTAAATCAAATTTTAATATTTCCATTGCAACCTCCGCAAATTCTTATTTACAAAACTGATTATAGCACACATAATCTGAATTTACAATCGGGTGCGGGTGTCCCCACAATTATTCATCATTCATCAGCGTAAGCGGCTTCATTTTTCATTATTCATTTGAAAATCCGTTCTGCACTAAATGAATAATACAAACAAAAATCCGTCCACTTTCGTGAACGGATTTTCATTTGGCAGTACGTCTCATTTTAGAACCATTGATATTAATTTCATATCAATATCCGTGGTCAACATGCTTCCAATCGCCACCTGAAGTTCTCACCAATATCCAATTCCAGTTTTTGTAAGTAAAATCGGAATTAAGACCGCTGTTTCCTGCAGGAGAATCTGTATCAAACGACGACAACAGCACAATTACTTCGTCAGCATTATACCGTTCCGCCCAATTCTGATATTCCGCGGACACATCATCACCGGCATAATATATTTCAGTAAGAGTACAACCTCTCCACCCTGTTTCAAATTCCTTTGTAATTTTACTAATCGCCAAAGAAATATCTTCCTGTGAATATATTTTCGACTCAACAAAAGGTACTGTTACATCATCGGTTTTACCGCCACTACAAGCACATAAGCTGAGAATCAACAAAATCAACATTATTACAGATATCAGTTTTTTCATTTTGTTTCAACTCCTTAATATTTTTGTTGTATAATAACAATAACACAACAAAACAATAATTACAACAGGTGCGGGTGTCAAAAAACCAATGCGAAGCATTGTATGTAATCCGTCGCAGACGGATTGTAATCACACCGCAGGTGTGGATGTAATCCTTTCAAAGAAAGGTATGTAATCAATTCGAAGAAAGACATACACCAAAGTGATGACATACAGCTTCGCTGATTACATACGCCTGACGGCGATTACATACCAATCCTTCGGATTGGATAAAAAACAAAGGACTTCTTACGAAGTCCTTTGTTTTTTGGCCTTACTACCCAATTCTGAACCATAGTTTGTTAACCAACAAATAGCTCAACAACAAAATCTACATCACTTTGAAAATCTTTTAGTTCTGTGTTTTCGCCATCTAAACAAATGTACAAGTGATTAGTGTTTCTCTTTACTTTTGCTAAATATTATAGCAATTATTTGGACCAAACAAACTCTCTGCGGTTTTAATCATCTCTGGAGTTGGGTTTTCGCAATATACCACCAGATTATCCATCGCTCTCGTACAACAAACATAAAATAGTTTCTTTGTTCTTTTCAAAACATTAGGATTACATTTAGGATGTGATGGATTCAACAAATACTCAAAATTATAATCGTTCCAGTTACCATTATCCATAATAACTAGAACATTTTTATACTGCTCACCTTTAATTTTGTGTTGCGTAGAAAGTGGAGAGTACCCCTCTAGATAGTTATACAGATTAACAAATTCCGAATACTTAACCTTTGACACTCTGCCATACAGATACTGATTCTTCATTATATAATCATTAATAATATCGTCTTTTAAGCACAATCCACTGTCATTTGCATATTCTATTACTTCTCCTATCGATTGTGTCTTCATATTGAGAAGCTTCAAGACCTTCTCTTTTATCAATTTTTTATCTGCTATACTTCTAATTCTAAATGATGTTTTTATTAAAAAATTATAATAGTCTCCTTTTTCATACATATCAACTATTGATTGAATTTTGAATAAATGTCTAATTAGCTTATCTCTCTTTGATTTTACAGAACCAATCTCATCCGTCTCTTTTTTGTCGGAAATTAGATTGTCTTTTTCTATATAAATCTTTTTAACTTCTTCATAAGGAAGATTTCTAACACTCTCGTACAATTCTCTGTTCGTAACATCTTCAAGAAAAACATCTATTTGTCTTTTGCCCCGATTCTCTTTCACTCTCGATCTGTCCGAAACTCTCCATTCAACCTCTTCTAGTAGTTCGCTAAAAGTTTTGTTTGTATCAACATTTGTACCTTTAATAACCTTATTGAATTCATTTTTAAATTTAACAATTGGGTCTTTATCATATATATCCATCAACTCTGGGAAACCTGCGGTATAAGCAATAAGATTGTGTGTTAATCTCAATTCCTTAGTTTCTTTTGGATTATCAAAATCCCAATTCTTAAAATATTGTTTCCCTTTTAATTCATCCACCGGAATTTGATATAGAAAAATCGCTTTGCCTTCTTTGATTTTTCCATCTAACATATTAGGTGCACTTACATCAGTTGAAGGTTCTTGTTTCAAATTATCTATTCGTAATTTATTTGCCAAAGTAATGATACTTTGCGGATTTCTCCTATTTTGTGTTTTGGGAATATCCACCACTTTCCCTTCTTCAATATACTTTTGCAGATCACCTACTCCCTTTTCATAAATCGATTGCATAGAATCACCAAAGAACCCTAAAATACACTTACGAGAAGTCTTAACTCTATAAATATGTTCTATAAAAATCTCAACAACTTCCAAAAATGTATCTTGATACTCATCCACAAAAATGTAATCATATTTGTCATTGAGAATCTCACCAAGTTTAACATATTTTTTATACATTTGGTTTGCCAATATTATTATTTCATCATGTGATATTTTTCCAGTCGCTATCGAAAGATTCTCTGCATATGAGATTCCGTTATTAAATTCATTACTATAAGGTTTTTCTACATGAATATTTTTGTATAGACTAGTTTCGGCGTTAATACCTTCTAATAATGTTTCTTTTAATTCTTTCTGATAAGAAGATATATTCTCCCACAAAAAATCATGGATTGTAGATAGATGCAGATTTTTATTTGATATTCTCCCCCGAATTTCATGTACTGCTGCATTTGTATAGGTAATACAAGCAATTTTGGCATGCGGATCTTTGGCGTATAACTCATTTATGACAGAAATAAGCGAGTATGTCTTTCCACTGCCTGCTCCACCGCTCAATACAAAATTATCCCTATTTTTGATACATTCAAATATCCTTATTACTTCATCTTCTAATTTTCTTGCAACCATTCTAACCCCTCCTTGATGTAACGGGGAATGCTCCAATTGACAAACTCTTTACCGTCCTTACTTTCGCTATTTAAAAGAATATCCATTGCGAATGATGGTTTTTTGTTGACACATTCTCCTGCTAAAGAATAACTATCCTTTGATGTATCAAATAAATATGATACATTCTTCAGACTTTGAAAATACTTTTGGCAGTTTTTGATCCTTTCTTTATCATCGCCACCATCAATATTTGTGAAAAACGATCTGTTAATGTGAATAAAGGCATCCTCGAAACTTCTAGCAATGTATTTCTCACCCATCGAATTTGTCTCTTCTGTTTGATACACTACTAGCAATTTGCCTTTTGCCGTTTGGCTCCATAGTAAAGTCCCTTTTTTATCGCGCTCCCCCGACAATGTTTTTTGTGAAATTGTTAAACCAGTTAATATATCCTTAGCCTGTTCCTCTTTACCGTGCAAAATACTTTTTAAATAATACTTTAATGCAGGATTACTAGTGTGAGTGCCTACTTCTACTTTACTAGCACATAATTTTTCTGTTATTTTGCCATTTTTATCTGTATGTTTCTCTACGACTTCTGTGTCAATATCAGTAATAATAAGTGTTTTAATCCCCAAGAACTCTATAAACGCCGAATAAATTTCAGCATAGTTTCCCACCTCAATAATAGAGATATTTTGAGAAGACAAAGGTATATCATACTTGTGCTCCTGATCAAGTTTCCTTATCATTGCTGGCAAAAGAATTCTTTCAGTGTCTCCTTCAATTAAGATTACTTTATCTGCAAAAAATATCTCGGAACGGCTTAATGTTAAGTATTGCTTTAGAAATTTAAAATGATTATTGTTTTCACCTTTTTCCTTTTGGTAAAGTGTTTTTAAATCCTTCAGGTTTTTTGAAACCACATTATGATTCTCGTTATCTTTTACAAAGTATTTTATATCATCAAAATCGCACTCAGAAACAATATGCGAGGAATGCGTGGTCATAAATGTCTGTAGGTTTATTTCGGTATCTGTTTCTTTAATTTTACGACCATCTTTTAGTAAATCTTTGATGTTTTTTATAAATATATTTTGCATTTGTGGATGAGTATGTGCTTCCGGTTCTTCAATAAAAAGCAAATTAATATCTGAAGGTTTTTCCTCTTTTTTGCCTTCCTTTCTAAAATCGCAAAGTTGAATTTCCAAACTCATTATAATATTAAATAAATTCAAAAATCCTAACCCGTTATAGTTCTCTGGCAAATAACTCTCTTCGTCATCATAAACTACTGTTGTATTATTCTTCAGAAGATTCATTGCTTTGATCTGTGAGATAACTTTTAAGCTGGTTTCATTTTTACGCATTCCACCAAATTTAGATATTTTGTCTGTTAACGGCTTAAATATTTCAGTATAAATTTCATTAAACTTATTATCGGTGTTGTCAATTTCGTTTTCTATATTCGTTGGAGTTATATCGTCGACATCAACATTCTTTGTCTTCTCATAATAGCTACCAGCAAGTGCAGATAGCTCTGTATTGTCACCATTAGACACATTTCTATGAGCACTCACATAATTAAAAGCAATTATTTTGGTCAAATCAACTTCTTTATTAGTTAAAAGCTTATATACGTTTTCCTCCACTTCATCATTTTTGTAGTCATACAAAACGCTAAAGCGATTAAACTCAAAATACGCCTTGTAATACTTTGACATAAAATTAGTAAAAAGTGCTCTATCATCAGATGAGGCTTTCTGCTTTTTGTAGGCTTCAAAGGCATTTCTCAGTTCTTCAAGATTTCCCTTGAAAAAATAATTAAATCTTAATACAACAGTATGATTATCCGGATCTAAATCAAGAAACAAACTGCTAATGTTGGTCAAATCATCATCTTCATTATAGTCAATAAAGAAATCTACTTGGATGCCTTGTAATTCTTTCTCTGCAAACTCCGATTTTCCCATTACAACATCAAAAAACTTGTTTTGAAATGTAATACTGAAATCATAGTATCCAAAATTTCCAACCGCTGTAGATTTTCCAATGCATTTATTTAAAACAGATAACAACGAAGTTTTACCGCAATTATTCTTACCAATAATTAAGGACAAATCTTTTTCGCAGTTAAGACATATATTCCTAAGTAACCTATAATTGCTAATCTGAATTTTGGAAATATACATACAACCACTCCCTAAAAATAATAAAATTCCCTACCAGCTGGCAGGGAATACATCATCGTTTCTACTGCCATCCGTGCAACATTGCTAATAGCAGCGTTGTGTTTAATTATACACTAAAGAGTATAATAAATCAATAGATTTCAATTCTGTCTTTATTCAGCCTTGAAGTTATACACAGGCTTAATAACCTTAATAATATCTGCCGTAGGAGTAATATTATTAACTATATCATCCATATTCTTATATGCCATAGGGCTTTCGTCAAGAGTTCTGTCGCTGATACAAGTGCTGAAAATACCTTCCATACTTTTCTGAAACTCTTCAACCGTAAACTTATCCTTTGCAGTATTTCTGCTGAAAAGTCTGCCTGCGCCGTGAGGAGCTGAACAGTTCCAGTCCTCATTGCCCTTGCCAATACAAATAAGGCTTCCGTCACGCATATTGATAGGGATAAGAAGCTTTTCGCCGTTCTTAGCAGATACTGCACCCTTACGGATTATGTTTGATTCCATATCAATATAATTGTGCACCGTCTCAAAATGCTCAAAATCCTCAACCTCTTTGCCAAAAAGGTTATTAAGTATAAGCTTAGCCATCATAAAACGGTTAAGGTGAGCAAACTGCTGACAGAACTGCATATCGTGAAGATACATATCACGGTATTTGCCCTCAAGGTAACAAAGTTCTTCAGGAACTTCCGTAACCTTTAACTGAAAGGCTTTCTTCATTTCCTTTAAGGTCGCTTCTATTTCTTTTCTTCTGCCCTGAGCCTTGTATTCAGTGATTACTCTGTCACGCTCTGCCCAGTATTCCTCTATGCCTCGGTGAATCTCAATGGCCATTTTCTGATAAATATCAGCAACCTGCTTTCCTAAATTACGGCTGCCCGAGTGAATAACAAGATATCTTCTTCCCTCATCGTCAACATCAATCTCAATAAAGTGATTACCGCCGCCGAGCGAGCCAACACTTCTTTCAAGTCTTTTTGCATCCTTGAGTTCTCTGTAACAATGAAGGTTCTGTATCTCAGGCAAACGGATATGTCTGCCGGGCTGAACATCCTTACCCGAAGGGATTTTCTCTCTTATGATGTGGTCAAGATTTTCAAAATCCACATCATTAAATCCGAGGTCAACCGTGAGCATACCGCAACCGATGTCAACACCGACAATGTTAGGAATAACCCTTGCGCCAAGGTTAGCTGTAAAGCCGATTACGCATCCTGCGCCTGCGTGAACGTCAGGCATAATGCGGATTTTACACCCTTCGGCAAAGCTCTGGTCACAGAGTGTTTTAATCTGCTCCTTTGCAGTATCTTCAACTGTATCAATAAAAACCTTTGCGGTACAAAACTTTCCGCTGATTTCTAACATAGTTATCTTCCTTTCTATGATTTTAATTTTAGTTTATTTCTCAGATTTTGCAAATATATTTTAACTCTTGATTGTTGTATTACAGGTTTATAAAAAAAGAAACTCATTATAACATTTTCTTTCAAAGATAAATAATTTCAGATACTCAAGGTATTCATCTTTATTTATGTAGCCTTCTTCTGCATCTTCGTAAAATTCATCAAAAATTGTCATTGTAAACCAAGGTTCTGTTCGCTCCTCATTTAAATCTGAAAGCTGTACTATTCGATACATCAGTTTCCCCAAAGCTTCAACAGATGTTTCACCATCAAGATATTTATTCTGAAGAAAGCTGAATATGCTGTCAATAATGACATCATAATCAACTTTTTCTTTCTTCTGCCGTATGTATGCTTCTAAAACAGACAACATTTGTTTTTCATTATATCCGCAGAAGGCAAGGTCAATAATCACTTCTTCGTAGGAAGTCTGTTCATTCAGAGTATTTTCAATGTATTCAAACAGTTCATCGCTGTATCCGCATATAAGCATAATTTTAAAATAAAATGCCTGTTCTACTGTCATGGAACTTACCTCCTCTTTCATCTTACAGTTATATTTTACCAAGTAAGCTTTAATTTTTCACGGAAAAAAAGTTGCGAGAATGAGATAATTCATCAGACTCGCAACTAAAATTTACATATGACAGTACTGAAAAGATGGTTATGCACCTTTGCTCTGCAGTATTTCAGCAAGCTGTGTAAGAACATCACCCTTACCGCTGATTTCGATATTACCAACATTTTCACAGATACGCTCAAGGAATTCAAGTTCCTTAAGCTTATAAAGAGTTTTGTTTTCATCCATAAGCTTTGCAGTGTTAAGAAGTGACCTTGTAGAGGCAACCTCTTCACGGCGTGTGATAACATTAGCCTGTGCTTTCTTTTCTGCTATCAGAACAGTATTCATTATGTCACGGATTTCACCGGGAAGGATAATATCCTTAACTCCTGCATCCTTAAATTCAACAAACAACTCTTTTTCTTTTGATTTAAGCTTTTCAAAAACAAAGGCAGTCATCTGTTCTTTGTTTTCAAGAATTTCATCAAATTTATGCTTACTCACATATTCACGAAGTGCAAGCTGGCAAGTTATATGTATCTGTTCAATATAGTCGTCGATTTCTGTGTGGATTTTTATGTAGTCTGTAACCTTATAGTTGCAAACAAAGTTTATTCTGAGAGCAACCTTGTCGTGTGTCAGAATTTCCTGACCGGTAATATTCATCTGTGTAAGACGGGTGTCAATAAACCTCACACCAATATCCACAGAGTTTTTCCAGAAGTAGTAAACACCGGGGTCAAGAATCTTCTCAAACTTATTGTTAAAATAAAGAAGAGCCTTGTGATCCTGAACAACATTGATTCTTACATAATATTTTATCGGGATATTAGAGAATATGTAATCAGGGATTTCTTTATCAACATAAGGTGAAGAAATATCTGCTATTTTGAATTCATGGCTATTTTCTGTTTTCCAAAAGGCGTATTTACCCTGAGGCAGAACATCCGTAAATTTTCCGTCAATAAAATGCAGTGCGAGTTGTTCATCCTTGACTTCAACTACAGATACAGCTTCTTTGATTTTCTCATCTTTAAGAAGTGTTTCAAGTGAAGCTCTTTCCGATACAATCGCATCCTTAACATTAAGAATATCTACTCTACTGCCGCCAAGGATATGATACTTACCTGCGTCAAGCATTTTTGAATATCTGCCGTTCTTAAAAAGCAAGCCTTTTTGATTTTCGTTAATAACTATCTTTTTCATAATATGTAATACCCTCCTAAGGTTAAAATTTCGTTACAGTCACTCATACAAATCAAACGGCCGAATACTTAAGTAAAGTAACGATCCAAGCGGAAAGATTACTTTTGGCTTGAATGTCATCATTACGGTATCTGTTTCCGGGCAAGGCACGAAATGTACTGCCAATACAGAACAAATCCGTATTTGGCGGAGCAACTGTTGGTTAAAAAACGTTCTCGCACACATAAAGTGTACCGTTTTCTCTTTTGCCGGTTACGGCTTACCAAACCACTGGCGATACGTTATAATTACGTACGGCGGGATTCGAACCCGCGTAAAGGGTGGATTAAAAGTCCACAAAGAGGATTTGAACCTCATCGACCGTGAGTTTTACAGACTCTCTCGATTGCCAAGCGCAAAGTTCTTCAGGCATACACTTTGGAAAATCCTCGTGCACCGAAGTGAGTTCAGACACTATCCGAAGCAACTTTACAACCATATTCTACCAATCAAAAACTGTTTTTTCACGGAAAAAAAGTTGCGAACTTGACGAAAATCAAGCTCACAACTCTTTATTGTGAATATTTTTTTGTCTTTTCAGGCGATCTATAATAAGATTTCTGAAATTCTGCGGTTCGGTTACTTCAACAAAAGGCCCGAATGATAAAACTCTGATAACAAGCTCCGTTTCGTCAGAAGAGTCATAGAAAATCTTTATGCGGTATCTTTCATCACCAATTTTTTCAGCTTCTTTCTTGAAGTGTGCAAAATGAAGCATTACTCTTTCGAGAGCGTTTCTGTGGTCGAGAAGCTCCAAAGTTATATGCTCTGTACTTTCAAGCACTTCCCGTGTATTTTCGGCAAAAGCATCACCGATAACGGTTACACTTTCTATTCCGTCAACCCTTAACATTGGTCCGTTTCTGCAGGAGCGAATAAGAACTCTGAATTTGTCATCCTTTTCTGAATACTCCATTTTGTATGGGTCGCCTACAAATACACGGAAAGTTCCCTTTGCGCCGTGATAACCGATTTTTACTTTCTTTTTGTTTTTCAAGGCGTACATAAGTGTGCGAAAAACATTTATGTAATTTTCATTTTCAAAATCATCGCCATCGTTATACTTGTCAAAAACAGAATAGTCATCAGGTGTAAAAAGAGGCTCCACGCCATCAAGAAAGCTGAAATTCGCATCAAAAAGCTTCACTCTCGGGTCAAAGCTTATTGCTTTCAGCCACCGCTTTTGTAAGTCGGTTAAAGGCATTGACGGCTCATTTTTAATAGGTGTGGATAAATCCTTTTTCAGCAGTTGCCACTTTTCGTCTTTAAGTGAGGGGATAACGGTAAGAAAGCTTTCTGAAAAGGCTTTTTCCTCTATGATTTTCTGCATTTCCTTTTCTGTAAGCTCACCCTTAACAGCCTGATGGAGGATTAGGGCAACGGCATTATAGTAACAGCCATAAATCTCGTGAAAGAGCATTACTCCTCACCTCCCAAACCATAAAGACGGTACATATCCTGCAAGTCCATATTGAATCGGTTTTCGTAAAGCTTATTGGAATACTCTATGTTTTCAATTCTGCCTATAAAGGTACGAATCCAAGGATTAAGCTCACTTGAGTCGTAAACATCAGCAGAGAAACGGCAAGTTCTTTCATCAATTCTCTCTACTGTACCGCATCTCTTTTCTCTTAAAAGTCTGCGATAAATATATTCTTCATCCTTGCCTATATGTACAGTAAATTCAATATGTTCAAGAGGTCGTCTTTCATCACAGACAACGCCCCACATGTTTTTTTGCATCAGAGAGAAATTTTCTCTTCTTTCGTCAAAGTCACTGTAAACCTCACCAATATTTATATCACTGAGATAGTCAAGACGGTAAACCTTGTAATACTTGTAGCTTATCGAATACGCGGCAAGATATCGTCTGCCGTTCTGTACACTTATAAGCACCTTAAGCGGCACTATTTCTTCTCTGCGGTCATTTTGTGTACGGCGCGATGTATTTGTTACTGTGAGAATTCTTTTCTGTGAAATCGCATCAAAAACCTTATACAGAATCTCACTTTCAAGAGCGTGTGTTATGTAATGGTGTTTAAAAGAAAAGCAATCTTCACTATAAGGGAATTTATCGAGCAGAAAGCTGCCAACTACACCGCAGAGTCCTGCTTCACTGAAGAAAGAGATAACATCGCAAAGGTCGGATATATCTGTGTCCCAACTTCTTGAATAGAGAATCTTTTTACCGTCCTTGTGGCATACAACAAGACCAAGTTCCGCATATTCCTTCAGCTTTTTACGGACGGTTGACTCGTCAAACACCATCGACTCGCTGAAACAGGAAAGGTATTCTCTATCAATTTTATCTGTTATCTCTGAAAGTGACAAAGCAATTTCAGGTGAATGCAGAATATCAAACATAATAAAATGCAGGGTTATATCGCCGTCAGTGAAGCTCTTTGATTTAAGTACACTGTAAAGCGGATTATGTGAAACCGAACGGCTGTCTATTGAAAGAAAAACATTCTTACCTTTTTCACTCTGACGAAAGCCCATATATTCACCAAGATAGCTTTCAATTCTGCGGCGTTCGTTATCATAGGAACGGGCACTCTTTTTATCGTATTCTTCTCTGCTTTTAAAGCCGTAAACATAAAACTCTCTCATATAGTCACGGATTCGCTCAAAGTTTTTAATAAGCTCTGTGTATGCCATTGGTTTCACCTCCTTGGTTGTATTAATTATATCATAAATTGAAATTTGTTCAATATCGGGATATAAAGAATTTTTAGAGTCAGTTTTTGTCACTATTAAAATCTCTTTCCCTTACAATTATTTAATCACCATTTTTCATACTAAATAAAAATTTGAGTCTAAAACTTGTAAAACTAATCGTATTAGAGTTAGTGTCGCAGTATCAGTGTGTTCACTTTTTTAGAAAAATGTAGTATTATAAGGTCTAAAAATTTTAAGGAGACTTAATAATGCGCAAAAACTACTCAAAAGAGGACAAATCAAAAATTATCAATCTGTGTTCCGACGGTGTATCAGTTACCGAAATATCGAAGGAGTACGGACTGGCCCGAAGCACAGTATATGCCTGGATAAAAGAATTCAACAATAAATCCAGACGAAAAAAGCCGATTAACATGCACGAAGTTCTTCTTTTAAGACAACAGTGCGAACAACAAAATTTAATGATTGAAATACTACAATCTGCATCCTGTCCAATTGATGCACCTCAAAAAGAACGATATGAAGCAATTAAAAAATTGTCCGGGAAATATAGTATCGCTCTACTATGCAAAGCTATGAATGTTCCAAAAGGCAGTTACTACAACTACATACTTAGGAACAAAAATGAAAACACCGAAGCAGCACTACGACGTGCAGAAATAACACCAATAATAGAAAAACTATTTAGTGACAGCCAACAGGTTTTCGGTGCATATAAAATTCATGCTATATTACAGGATATGGGGTATCGAGTTAGTCCGAATACCGTTGCGGATATTATGCATAAAAACGGTTGGTTTTCTGTACGAGGTGGAGCAAAGAAACAGTATCTTCAACTGCAGGAACGCAAGCGTAATATTTTAAAGCAACAATTCACGGTCAGTAAGCCTAATGAAGTTTGGGTCGGTGATGTTACACAGTTTTTGTATAACGATCGCAAATATTTTATATGTGTGATTCTTGACCTGTTTGCAAGGAAGGTTGTTGGCTATAGAATATCGCCATCAAACAGCACACAACTGACTAAAGGAACATTCAGAGCTGCATATGAAAGCAGAAAACCTACTAATTTATTATTTCATAGTGATCAGGGATGCAATTACACTTCCAAAGCATATGTTACTTATCTGAAACAACTTGGCGTTACTCAATCATTTTCAAGAGCTTATACTCCCTATGACAATTCAGTTATAGAATCTTTCTTTAAATCTCTTAAAAGTGAAAAACTGTATCGCACAGATTTCCGTTCGGAACGCGAATTCAAAGAAGCTGTAAGAGATTATATGTACAACTATAACAGCGCTCGTCCACACTCAAAATTAAAATACAAAACACCCGATGAATATGAAGCTATTTATTTCGAAAAAGCAGACGTTTTGCAGCAATGTTAGTCCATCAATAATCGTAGGTTCAGATTTATGGTGATATTTTGACATTTTCAATTATCCTTTTCATAGTAATGATTATTTGCACGTCAAAGAATACTGCTTGAAACCGCTTGAATACTAGGATTGAATATAATAAACAAATCGAACACCAAAGGTTCAGATTTAGTGAGATTTTTAATTTTCGATTCGCATTTTTAAAAGTTTCGATTTCGGTGTAGTATTTATGAAAATAAAAAAAGCAGCCCTAAAGCCGCTTAAATTCTATGTTTATAGAAAAGAAAAAACCCTCTATCGAACACTTAAGGTTCAGATTGGAGGGTTAATTCACATGGAGGCACCACCCAGATCTGAACCACCCAATAACATTTTGGAGCTTCAGAACCACTGAGATAACCTCTTATCGTTAGTGTTATTATACCATATTCCCCTTGTGAAATCAAGGGGGGGCACAAATTTTTTTTATGTAGC
>JAZQUS010000120.1:0-2095 GCA_045631445.1 Eubacteriales bacterium | reverse complement strand
ATAATTTTCTTGCGAAAATCGTGAAATATTGCTCCTGAGGGTCGCAATGTGAAATAAAATTCGCCTCCTCACATTTGCGAAGCAAATATTTCACAGCAAAGCTATTTCACTTGGCAAAGCCAAATTTCACTCGCTGAAGGCAAATTTCGTTGAAAAAAGAGAGCAAGTCATCGACTTGCTCTCTTTTTTTCTGGAGGCGCCACCCAGATTCGGACTGGGGGTAGAGGTGTTGCAGACCTTTGCCTTACCACTTGGCCATGGCGCCATATTTATTTAACAGGTGAATTATAGCACATATTTCCTTAATTGTCAAGGGGTTTTGGAAATTCCTCTTGCAACTTTCTTTTTTATATGCTATAATATATGTAACAAATCTTTTTGGGGGACAATATGAAAAATAAAATTTCTCTACTTTTAGTTATTTTAATCGTTATTTCGTCTTTAGCGGTGCTTTCATCCTGTGGAAAATATATGAGACAGCCGACGATTAACGGTGTGAAGCTTTCAAAATACGTTATCGTCTATGATGAGCAGGAGCTTGATTACAACAAAAGAGCTGCCGAATACATTAAAAACACCGCGCAGGCGCGTTACGGTGTTGATTTGGAGATTATTGACGATAATTTTGACAAAAAAGCGCACGAAATCGTTGTTGGTGAGACTTCAAGACCGATTTCTGCAACTCTTAATGTGGAAACTGAAGGCGTTGAGTTTTCAATTCTTGCAAAAGAGGGAAGTATTGCGCTCGAGGGAGATTATTTCGTTATCGCGGCTGCTGCTTACTATTTTATGGAAACCTTTGCTTTGACGGATGCGCAAGTTTCGAGTGTTCCTGAAGTTGCAGAGGTGCATCAACCCATCGTTAAGGAAGCAAAGAACTATATTTTGCTTATAGGTGACGGAATGGGTGTTTATCAGACCAAAATTTTTGATTATATGGACGAAAAGAGTGAATTTAGCGACGGAGAGGATATTTTCTTTGGATATATGCTCCCCTATATTGGTGAATCAAGAACCGAATCACTTTCCGGTATTACCGACAGCGCTGCAGGCGGTACTGCTCTTGCGTGTGGAATTAAGACCTACAACAAGTATCTTGGCCTTGACGGTGACAAAAACCCCGTTAAATCCCTCACGGAGCTTGCGCACGAGCTTGGAATGAGTGCGGGTGTTATGTCAACGGAAACCGAGACGGGTGCGACACCCTCTGCGTTTGTTGTGCACATTGAAGACCGCGATAAAAGCTCTGAAATTTATAAGGCGCACGTTGATGCAATTGCAAAATACGGCACCATCGTCGATTGCGGATACGACTACACTACCGCTTCTCGTCTTTCGGTGATAGAGAGCTATATCGAAGAAAACTTGTCCACTCTTTCTGCTAATGAAAATGGATTTTTCCTTATGTATGAGGAGGCTTATATTGATAAGAAATGTCACAATAACAATTTGAACGATCTTTATAATATGGTTGCTCGATTTAATCAGGCGATTGGCAGATTTATGGAGTTTGCTTTCTATAATCCCGACACGTTCGTTCTTATCACCGCCGATCACGAAACGGGTGAGCTTTATCCCGAAGAGGATGGAACACTCAAATTCCATTTTGATGACCATTCTGCCGAAGATGTTCTCATTTTTGCATATGGTGATGGAGCAGAGCTTTTTGATGGCGTAAATATCGAAAATATCCAAATTGCGCACACGATTGCCGCTTTTATGGGTGACGAAAACTTCGGTGACCAGAGCGTTTATCAGAGTTTGACAAAGGGTAAATAAAATAACAGGGGTACCGCAAGGTGCCCCTGCTTTAATGTGGAGAAGTTAGTTAAATAAAAAATATTGTTCTTTTTTGAAAAAAAGAACTAAAAAACTTTTATAGGTGGGTTATAATTAAGAGTGCGCAAATCGTAGTGTTTGATTAAAATCAAACACTACATAACGATTTTCTCACTGTTGGCAGGCAGTTCGAAAATCTGTGATTTGCTAATGCTCAACGTAGCCATTTTGTTATCAAAACAGTTTGTATCTGTAGGGGAGGGGTTTTCCCTCCCGTTGATATAACAAACATATAGGCGCGGGTGCACGGAGTGCC
>JAZQUS010000119.1:0-39055 GCA_045631445.1 Eubacteriales bacterium | reverse complement strand
GAAAGACCCTTTTCCATTCTCTGCTTGTAGCATTCTGCGGAGAGCATTCTGTTAACAGAGAAGCACGCGCCAACGTCACGAAGTACAAGTCGGATCGTAGCCATGTCGTTCTGTGAGCCAAGGAGTTGTTATCAGGTCTTGTCTTCCTAAGACCGCTTGGCCTCCGACTTGAAAGACCCTTTTCCATTCTCTGCTTGTAGCATTCTGCGGAGAGCATTCTGTTAACAGAGAAGCACGCGCCAACGTCACGAAGTACTTCAACGTAGTTAAGGTCAAGAAGCCAATCGGCATTGTTTACCATAATTGCCTTGCCTTCACCGAAGTCGATGAATCTTTCCATCTGCTTTTTGAAGCAATCGCAGTTGTGCTGAATTGTTTCTCTTGTCATCATCTGACGCATATCTGTTCTGCCTGAGGGGTCACCAACCATCGCAGTACCACCACCGATAAGAACAACGGGCTTGTTGCCTGCCATCTGCAAGCGCTTCATAAGGCAAAGAGCCATAAAGTGACCAACGTGAAGTGAGTCTGCAGTGGGGTCAAAGCCGATGTAGAAGGTCGCCTTGCCCTCGTTTACCATATTTTTGATTTCTTCCTCGTTTGTAACCTGCGCGATAAGACCACGCGCAACGAGTTCTTCATAGATTTTCATTTTTGTTTCTCCTATCTGAAATGTAATTTTTAACTAATTAAGTGGAACTTTTATTTACCTAAATGGCGTTCCCCTCATCCACCGCTAAAGCGGTCCCCCTTCCCCTCAATGGGAAGGCGAATAAAAAAGCCCTTGGGTTATAAAAACCCAAGGACGAATTAGCGTGGTACCACCTTGCTTTGAACACAATGCTTTGGCATTTTGTTCCTCATTAAGCGCTATAACGGGCGCACCGTTGCCGCCTACTCTCGCGAGATTTCGGGACAAAGCTCAAAGATGTATTTCGCGTTATATTTTCTGCGCCTCACACCGACCGGCAACTCTCTGTAGAAAGGGAAAACGTTACTTCTTCTTATCGTAGCACTTTGATATTACAAATTATATTAACACAAAAAATATTATTTGTCAACGATTTCGGCAAAAAAAGTTTCACCATTGTGACTAATAAGCTTTACGTCCAAAACCTCGGAGTGAAGCGGCTTATCACTTTTTACGCAAATTTCAAGGAAATCGGGAGTGTGACCGTAAGCAAAGCCCTGTTCATAGCTTTCAAAAAGCACCGTGTGAACATCATTTTGTGCTAAAATGCGGTCAAATTCTTCGTTTCTAATGCCTTTTTCAAGTGAAATAAGCTCGGCAGAGCGTTTCTTTTTGATTTCCTGCGGAATTTGGTTGCCCATTTTCGCAGCAGGTGTGCCACGGCGCGCAGAGTATGGGAAAACGTGAATCATAAGGAAATTTGCCTTTTTTGCAAATTCAAGAGTTTCGTTGAAATCCTCATCCGTCTCTCCTGGGAAGCCGACGATAATATCGGTTGTGTATCTAACCCTTGGCATCGCGGTGCGAAGTCTTTCCATATTATTAAGTGCTTGATCGGCATTGTATTTGCGTTTCATATTGCGAAGCGTTTTTGAACTACCCGATTGCATTGAAATATGGAAGTGAGGTGCAAGCTTTTTAAGATTTTTGATTTTCTCAACGAAATTTTCACTTAAGCACGATGGGTCGAGTGAGCCAAGTCGAACGGTGAAATCTCCCTCAATTGCATCAATGTCACAGAGCAAATCCGCGAAGGTATAGCCCTCTAAATCCTTACCGTAGGATGCGGTTTCAATACCTGTGAGTACAACCTCGCGACAACCGTTTTTAACGAAGTGAGTTACCTCGCAAATTACTTCCTCGGGTGCTTTTGAACGGATTTTTCCTCTTGCATAGGGGATTATACAATAGGTGCATTTGCTCTCGCAACCGTCCTCAATTTTGATGTATGCACGAGTGCGGTCAAAATGTTTGATCTCCATTTTTTCAAAGCCGCAGGAGTCAATATCGCGCACGAAAATCTCGGTGTGTACATTCTTTTCACCGCGCGCAAAGAGATCGTTTAGTGCATCGGCAATTATTAACTTGTCCGTGTTGCCACAAACATAGTCAACGCCTGCAATTTCGGCTATGTTTTCGGGATTAGTCTGTGCAAGACAACCCGTAACCAAAATATATGCGTTGGGGTTTTTATTTATCGCGCGGCGGATGAACTGACGCGCCTTTCGGTCGCTTTCAGCCGTCACCGTGCAGGTATTTATTATGTATGCGTCGCATTCCTCGTTGCTCGGCTTGATTTCAAATCCAAGTGTAGCAAGTCGCTCGGCAATCGCCTCGGACTCGTATTGATTGACCTTGCACCCGAGCGTGAGAATGCCAACTGTTTTGTTTTTAACGTTCATTTTTACCTCAATTTAATTTATTGATTACATTTTACCACTTTTTTTGAGAAATGTAAAGAGGGGAAATTGTACTTGACAATATTTTATTTTATGATATAATAAAAGAAAAGCGGACACAGTGGTGCCCGAAGCGAAATTTTACAACGCAGAGTCGGGCATTCGTGCCTAACTCTGCGTTTTTATCTATTTTTGAAGTTTTTTTAAAAAAGTTGAAGAATTTTTCGAAGAAAAAGGGTAATATATTATGAGGATGTAAATCCTTAAACAAATAAATTTTAGAAAGGGAAAACATTATGAAAAAATTAATTTGTCTTTTGCTGGTTGTTGTTATGACTTGCACCGTGCTTTCGGGGTGTGATTGGGAGGATGTGCTTGGTTTACCAGGTGATCAAACGGTCGATGAACTTATTGCAGAAATGAAGTGGGATTATCTAAGTGAGTATAATATTACCAATGTTTCTCCTGATGATGTTTTTGTTGAACACTTTGCAGGAATTTACAACGGTTATCTTGTTGCTATGGTTGACGCAACAAGCCATGTTTATAAAAAAGAAACAGTAAATGTTGGCGGAGTAGACTTTACTTATTTTGATGAGAATCGTTTAGCTGCGTACAAAAATGGTAAGTTTTTATCATTAGATGACGCATTTAATAAGGGTATTCTATCAAGGAAAGATCTTGTGGAAATTGAAACTAAATTTTCTACTGAAAAAACATATTATTATGAATTTTGTGATATACATGATTATCCAATCACGGGCAAGCAAGGGACACCATATTTTGTAAAAAACGAAAAAGATAAAACCTTTGATAGATTAAACATGGTTTTGTATTATGGAGGAGAATTACCTCCAATGAGTTTCTATAATACTGGAAATCCCGACCATCCAACTGTAGTTGAAGTGATAGATAAATCACCACCCTATGATAAAGGAAAGTTTTTCTGCCTTGAGATTATATTTGATAAGAGTTATTCGTCTTATGAGTTGGGTTCATATGTTACTGCTCTTCACAACAAGCCCGGGGTACTTTATGTTGATTCTATTATGCATCCTGGGGTGGATTCAAATGCTACTACCTCGACTGCTGAATACGGAAGTCAATGGGGGTTGGATGCTATAAATGTTAGAAAAGTGTGGGAGTTTTCCTCAGGATCTTATACAGTCGGCGTAGGTATTATAGATACAGGTATATATACTCATTCTGAATTAGTTAATAATTTGAACACTGAATACGATTGGGACTGGAAAAATAATTCCCCAAACGCCAATGATGATGTTATGGGACATGGCACGTTTGTTGCTGGACTTATTGGAGCAGAATGGGGAAATGGTGTGGGAATAAATGGTGTAAATCAAAATATCACCCTTTATTCATTGCAAGTTGTGAATTATCCAGATAGTCAGGATTATCTGCCCAATGCTAATATTAAAAATGATATGGATGCGATTATAAGTGCAATAAATGATGTAACCACGAATACATTTTCTCCATTTTCACCAATTCGAATTATAAACTATAGCATTCAAGGATTAAGTGACGTTTCAAATGACCTGTTTCAAAAAATAAGTAATTTTAACGGATTATTTGTGGCATCTGCCGGAAACTATGGATTTAATATTGATACAAATCCAATCTATCCGCAATCATACGATTTGGATAATATTATTGTAGTTGGAGGATTGGATAGAAATGACAGCCTCACGTTTTGGAGCGATGAAATTCAGGAGTATAAGCAGTTCAATTATGGTCCTAATTCAGTTGATATTTATGCTCCGGCAATAAATATTTATAGCACCTTGCCTAATGATACTTACGGTATTAAATCAGGTACTTCATTTGCAGCTCCTTATGTTTCAGGCGTTGCAGCACTATTACTATCTATCAAAAATGATCTTACTCCCGCACAATTAAAGGAGTGTATAGTAAATGGTGGAGATGATATTGTAATTTATCCATTGAACGGTGATGCTCATACCGTTAAAAAATTGAATGCTTTTGGTGCTATGAAATATATGTTTGATCATTATTTTGTAAATGAATATACACTTACTAATAATGATTGTGAAATTACTAAAACCGTATATCCTCTTGATGAGTATTTCACAGATTTAAATTCTATGGCAAAATTAAATATTACGGAAACAGGAGACTATAGTTTTGATATCTCTGCTACTACTCCGGTTAAAATTTATTTTTATAATAATGCTTTGGATATTGTTAGTATAGATGAAGTATATAATGATTCTCAAACGAATGTTAGTTTTTCTAAATATTTAACCCCAGGCTCATATTATTTGAGAATTGATTACGGAAATACTATATATCAATCCAATACTGCCACTACTTCCATTGGTTATAACGCGCACTTTCATAGTTATAGCACATGGGCACCATATTCGTTAACTCAACACATAGAATGCTGCGAGTGCGGTGCAAAGGGAACAATTAAAAATAATCACGTAGTGACATCAAGTGGGTCCTTGGGTGGCAAAGCAAATTGCATTTTGTGCGGAGCATTGATTGATTTGGGCTTGGGTTTTGGGGAAAGCTTTATCCAGAACATTCAAAAAGTAACTCTCAACGGCTCATACATTTTGCCAAACGGAATTATTGTTCTTGTTGACGAGGATATTGAAGCATACCTTAACGGCACGCTCATATTCTACGACAAAAACAATTTACCTCAAACGCAATAAATATATTTATCACCCTATCGTTTGATAGGGTGATTTCTAAATAAATAATTTTTATTGTATTTTTCTCAAAATCCCCTTGAAAAATGCTGAAAAGAGTAGTATAATAGTTAAGATAAAAATACATATATGCTGTTTTTCAGCGGAATGGAGCAAAAAATGAGTACGTTACACGTTATGGATCACCCCCTTATCGCGCACAAGCTTACTATTATGAGAGATAAGGACACAGGTTCAAAGGATTTTAGACAGTTGCTTAATGAAATTGCTATGCTTATGGGATACGAGCTTACACGCGATCTTCCAACAGAAGATACAGTTGTTGAAACTCCCATTTGTAAGTCAACACAAAAATTGATTTCAGGTAAAAAGCTCGCTATAGTTCCTATCTTGCGTGCCGGTCTTGGAATGGTAGACGGTCTTCTTTCTCTTATGCCCGTTGCAAAGGTTGGTCATATCGGTATGTACCGTGATCCCGAAACTCACAAACCCGTTGAATACTATAGCAAGATGCCTGCGGACATTGAAGAGAGAATTGTTATTCTCGTTGACCCTATGCTTGCAACAGGTGGTTCTGCTTCCGATGCTCTTACAATGCTTAAGGAGAAATATAATTGCAAGAACATTAGATTTATGTGTCTTGTGGCTTGTCCTGAGGGTGTTGCAAAGGTTCAGGCAGATCATCCCGACGTTGATATTTACACAGCGGCTCTTGATGAAAAGCTTAACGAACATGACTATATCGTTCCCGGTCTTGGTGACGCAGGCGACAGAATTTTCGGAACACTTTAATTAGTGATGCGCAAGGAGAGGGAGTAATCCTCTCCTTGTTTTAGTTTGTTTTTTGGAGTAAAAATGAAAGAATTTCAAATAAAAAAGAACGATGCGGGGCAACGTCTTGACAAGTTTTTGACTAAGGCTTGCAAGGGCTTACCCACATCGCTTATGTATAAATATATAAGAACAAAGAAAATAAAGGTAAATCGTGCGAGAACGGAGCAAAAGTACGTTTTGCAAGAGGGAGATATTGTTCAACTCTTTATCAAGGACGAGTTTTTTGACTCTCCCGAAAAGGATAACTCTGCACTTGCTTCAATCACTCCCAAGTTGACCATAGTTTATGAGGATGAAAACATCATTCTTTGTAACAAGCGCCCGGGAGTGCTTGTTCACGAGGACGACGAGGGGAAGGATAACACTCTTATTATGCACATCAAGGCATATCTTTACCAAAAGGGTGAATATGATCCTGAAAATGAGCAGAGCTTTGCACCTGCTTTGTGCAATCGAATTGACAGAAACACAGGTGGCATTGTAATTGGTGCGAAGAACGCCGAAGCGCTTCGCGTGATGAACGAGAAGATTAAAAACGATGAGATTTCAAAGTTTTATTACTGTGTTGTTCACGGAAAAATGCCCAAAAAGGCGGACACATTGACAGGATTTTTGCTTAAGGACAGCGATAAAAATCAGGTTAAGATTTTTGACAAGCAGGTTAAGGGCTCAAAGAATATCATCACAAAATATAAGGTTGTTTCTGAAAAAAACGGTATGAGCTTGCTTGAAATTGAGCTTGTTACAGGTAGAACCCACCAAATTCGTGCTCATATGAGCTATATCGGACATCCTCTTTTAGGTGACGGAAAATATGGTATCAATAAGGACGACAGAGCAAAGGGCTACAAATATCAAGCACTTTACGCGTATAGACTTCGTTTTGATTTTTATGACGATAACGGCGCACTTGGTTATCTAAAAGGCAAAGAGGTAAAATTGAATAAGGACGATGTTTGGTTTTTAAAGGATTTTATTTAAATGTGAATAAAAAGAAAATTAAACAAATAATTGGGGATGCTACGGCATCCCTTTCGTTTTTGCTAAATTGGTATTTATCGGTGAGAAGATAGTTAAGAAAAGATTTAGGGGGATTTTGAAAAATCCCCCTATAACCCCAAAACTTTTAAATTGTTTTTTGAAAATAAATTCCGCGCAAATCGTATTGTTTGATTGAAATCAAACAATACATAACGATTTTCTCACTGTTGATAGGCAGTTCGAAAATCTATGATTTGCTACTAAAAGCGTTGCCATTTTGCTATCAAAACGGCTATATGCAGAGTAGCAAAGCGTGGTTTTTTCGTTTGTTTGCAAACGGAAAAACATTTGCGCCAAGCGCGTCAGAAGTGAAGGCGCACGATTTGCGCGGTTTAATTTAACACCCACGATTAAAAGTTTTGCGGAGCTTTTTCAAAAGCGACCTTTTTCTCTTTCTAACTTCCCGATAAATCAAAATTTGAAACGGAACACGAGAAAGGTGATAAAGGAACATATTATGCCTTGAAGGAATTTCAATAGAAAGTATCTTTTGAATGAAAAGTTTACTTTTTCGCAGAGGGCGATGACTTGAAAGTGAACGCAAAGCCCCGACCAACCTATGAAAAAGGCACACAAAACACGTTTGAGAAGTTCGTTATTGATATCTCTGCAAGAACTTACTCCATATGTTATTTCAAGCGCGCCGAGTAAAAATCTTCTTGCTTCGCTTGGCGTATTAAAATGCAAAAGTGTAAAATCGAGTACACGAATAAGCACTGAAAAAAACACCACAAATCCGCAAATTACGAGCATTGCTTGGGCGGAATGAGAGACAGCATCGACCACCATTCTTGATATTTTTTTGTTGAATGGGGTGGGTTGCGATTGAAATTGAACTTGACCAATGCTTATGGCTTGTCGATTTTTGTTTAAAAAACGATTAATCAAACCCAAAATAAAGGTGGAAAATACGGTTATGCCCCATAAAATCCAACCGTCAGTTGTGTTTTTAAGTACCTCTGTACCCACAAAACTCGTCAAAAAGGCAAGGGACGGCATATTTGAAAGAGCAATGACGCTTTTGCAATCATCCTCGGTAATTTTTCTGTTTTTAAAAAGTGTGACCGTGCTTTTGCACGATGAGGTGTAGCCGCCGAGAACACCGAGAAAATAGGGCGCAGCGGCATTTTTTTTAATGCCGAGAAGCTTTGAAACCATCCCACTGATGCCCGACGTTATTTTTTCGATAGCTCCTGTTTCGGTTGCTAATTCTGATGCAACGGTTAAAGGAAAAAGGGACGGAATGAGTAAGGTTGCGCATATTTTGAGAGCGCTTGTAGCTTCAATACTTACAAGACGTGAATTTTTCATTAAAAGGGCAAACAAAAATATAGAAGCAACTATGGAGAAAGCTTCACTAAAGCTGATTTTGTTTTTTGCTTTCATTTTTTTCGTCATTTTATATTTCTCCTGAACATAAATTATAATAAATTTATATTTTTTTAGGAGAAGAATTATGAAGAACAAAGAAAAGCTTAGAAAAAAAGTGAGACGTGCACTTGAAATTGACGAGATTTTAGGTGATTGCGACACCTTTGAAATGCGAGGAAATGGGGAATTAACTGTTCGTGAGTGCCGACGAATATTGCACTATAGTGAAACGGAAATTAGACTTTGCTTGTGTGGTTATACATTAAAAATTTTTGGAAATGAACTTTTTTGCACATCGTATGGAGCGGGTGTTGTGAGGATAGATGGTGAAATTTTATCAATAGAGCTTGACAAAAAGGAGAGCAGAATATAAATGCAAAGAAAAAGGTATAGTATCCTTTTGCGTATTTTGGGGTATTGCGTGATTGAAATACCCCATTTTGCGAAAGAAAATTTTATGAATTTGTGTATGCGATACGGCTTCAATTATTATAAAATTGTGATTGATGAAGAAGCAAAAAAGATGCTTGTAACCTTATCGTCAACACAGTGCAAGAGGGTATTAACAGCTTGTCGAGTGTGGAAAATTAGAGCCAAAATTATTTCTCGCGGTGGATTACCAAGCGTTCTTGCACGATATAGAAAAAGGTGGGGAATAGCGGTAGGACTTGCTTTATCTATTCTATTGTTTTTTGCTTCGCAAAGTGTTATTTGGAGAATTGACATCACGGGTAACGAACGATTAAGTGACGAAAGAATAGTTGATAGCTTAATGCAAAACGGACTTTGTGTCGGTGAGAAAATTTCAAAAATTGATGCAGATTATATTGAGCATAAAGTGATGATAAATGACGATGATATTGCGTGGATTTCAATTAAAATTGTTGGAACGGTGGCGCGAGTTGAGGTGAAAGAGGTTATTGACACCAAAATAAAAGAGGAGAACACCAAGCCAGCAAATCTTGTTTCGTTGTATGATGCGCAGATATTTTCACTTGAAGTTTTGTCGGGATTTATTAACGTTAAAGAAGGAGATTTTGTACGCAAGGGAGAGCTGCTTGCGAGCGGAATTTATGAAAGCACGAAAGCTCCCATTCGATATTTGAGAGCATCTGGCAAGGTTTTTGGGCGCGTGACGAAGGATTTTTCGGTGGAAATTCCCCTTATTCAAGAGAAAAAAGTGCTAAACGGTGAAAAAATAACGAAAAAAACGTTGTTTTTTTTCGGAAAATCAATAAATTTTTTCATAAACTATAGAAATTTGCCTATGAATTATGATATAATAAACTACATATATACATTTAATCCGTTTTCACTTGGAGAATTGCCCATCTCACTTTTGGTTGACGAGTATTATGGATATGAGATGGTCGAAGTGGAAATTAGTGAGGAAGAGTCAATGGAGCAGGCGTATGAGTTGCTTCGTGCAAGGATTGATGAAGAATTACCCGAAGCGCAGATTTTGAAAAAGTCACTTCAGGGTGAAATCGTGGACGGAAAATATGTGCTAAAATGTACCGTCACCGCCATTTGCAACATCGCAAAGCAGGTGGAGTTTGAGGTGAGGTAGTTAGAAAGAAAAAATATGTTCTTTTTGAAAAAAGAACCAAAAACTTTTAATCGCTTTTTGTATACAAATTTCGCGCAAATCGCGTCAACGAGTTGACACAAGACGATTTTCTCGGTGTTGGCAGGCACCTCGAAAATCTGTGATTTGCTACTAAAAGCGTTGCCATTTTGCTATCAAAAACTCTATGTGCAGAGTAGCAAATCGTGGTTTTTGTTGCACTCGTGCAACAAAAATGTTTGCGCCAAGCGCGTCAGAAGTGAAGGCGCACGATTTGCGCGGAGTCTGTGGACTTTGCTCAAACTATACGGCTGTTGGGCAAAGCGCCATAAAAGTTTTTTGCGAGCTTTTTTTCAAAAAAGCGAAAATCTTTACTTTGTAACTTTTTCGATTAAACCATATTAATAATCAACACTAAATTTAGAGGTAAAAATGAGTCAAGTAATAATTAACGTTGAAAGTAATGAAATAACGAGCAGGGTGTTTGGTTGCTTTGATAGCAATATCAAGGCGATTGAGCGCGCATTTGAGGTGCGAATTTCAAACCGTAGAGCAGTTGACGGTGACGCCATTGTGATTGATGGTCACGAGGGTGAGGTCGCACTTGCATCAAGGGTTTTAAATCATCTTGTTAACCTTGCGAATAACGGGGCGGACATCACGGATCAGAACGTTGACTATGCCATTTCGATGGTTGGTGACGGCAACGGAGATGCTCTTAATATGAGCTTTGGTGACGATTGCGTTTTTGTAACTAGCAAGGGCAAGCCCATCAAGGCAAAGACCGTTGGACAAAAGCAATACGTTGATGCGATAAAGAAAAACACGATAGTTTTCGGCATCGGTCCTGCGGGTACGGGTAAAACGTATCTTGCGGTTGCAATGGCTGTTAAGGCACTACGCGACAAGCAGGTATCAAGAATTATTTTGACTCGTCCTGCCATTGAGGCGGGTGAAAAACTCGGTTTCTTGCCGGGTGATTTGCAGAGCAAGATTGACCCTTATCTCCGCCCGCTTTACGATGCGCTCTATGATATGATGGGCGTTGAAAATTATCAAAGACAACTTGAAAAGCAAGTGATTGAGATTGCTCCGCTTGCCTATATGAGAGGTCGAACACTTGACGATAGCTTCATCATTCTTGACGAGGCGCAGAATGCGACTCCCGAGCAGATGAAGATGTTTTTGACGCGTCTTGGCTTCAATTCGAAGGCGGTCATCACGGGCGACCTGACGCAGACCGACCTGCCGTATGGTCAAAAGAGCGGTCTTGCGATTGCGACTCACATTCTTTCTGATATTGAGGATATTCACATTCATCAGTTTACCGACAAGGACGTTGTTCGTCACAAATTGGTACAAAAGATTATCCTTGCATACGATAAATTTGAGAAAAAAGCTCAAGAAAATGCAGAAAAGCGCAGAAACGAGCAGAAAACTTTTAAAAAGAGGTAAAAAATTATGAGTCTTAGAATTTATTTTCAAAACGATCAAAAAAAGTATAGAATTCACTATCAGCTTCAAATGTTAATCCGTCGCACCATTCTTGAAACTCTCGCTTATGAGGGAATGGAGAATGACGTTGAGGTTAGCGTTACCTTCGTTGACGATGAGGGCATTCGCGAGCTTAACAATAGATTCAGAAAATTGGACAAGCCTACCGACGTGCTTTCTTTCCCTTTGCTTGATTACGAGGGTGAGAGTGAAGAGCCATTCTTTGACGAGCTTTGCAACAATCTTGGTGATATAGTTATTTCCCTTGAGCGTGCGATGGCGCAGGCAAACGAGTTTGGACACTCTTTTGAAAGAGAAGTGGCTTTCCTCACGGCTCATTCGATGCTCCATCTTCTTGGCTATGACCACGAACTCTCCGAAGAAGATGATGCAGATATGAGAAGAAGACAAAACGATATTATGGAACGCCTTGGACTTTCGGTGAAGTGATATGGCAAAATTTTTAAAAATATATAGTGTAATTTTGTTTTTTAACGTTAGTTTATATTTTCTTGCAATGGTAACGGGGGCTATGCTTGAAGGTGAACTTTGGAAGTTACTATTAATATTGTTTTGCGTATGGTCAATAGCCATAACCGTTTATTACATTGCGGTTTTTGCAGAGCGAGTGGATAGAGCAGAAGAAAGAGTAAATAAATTTTTTGATTCTCAATCAAAACATAAATATTACGATTAAAGGAGAATGGCAAATGTTAAATATAGCTTCAAAGGTATTTATTGTATTGGGTATTGTTTTTATTGTTCTTGCGTTTGCTTTTTTGATGGAAGGTAATCTGTTTATGATAGTTATGGGTGTATCTGCTCTTGGAATAGCTCAGATATCTTTAGGAATATCAATGAAAAAACTTGAAAAAATAGAGGATAGATTAGCAAAATACATTTTTTTACCCGGTGAGGATAAATATCCCGAGGTTATTTGTGAAAAATGTGGAAGAGAGTATGATATTAAAGCATCTGAATGTCCTTACTGTAAGCTTGAAAGAATGAATGAAATTTCATCAAATAGCAGATGGAGGTAATTCAAGTGTCAAAATTTTTTAGAATTATAGCCGTAGCGATTATGGCAATATCGGCATTTTTAGGTGTGATAAGTATTACAACTCTTGGTGAAGAAGGAGCATTTATTATTTTGATTGGCTCACTTATGGGAGTTGTTTTGGGACTTGCGCTCTATACTGTTGGTGATCTTCTTGACAGAGTGAATTATCTTGAGGATCAACTCAATATGCGTTTTATTGAGAAAAGTGAGGAGGAGCTTCCTTTGGTGAAGTGTAAAAAATGCGGAACCGAATATGATATGGACTATCCCAAATGTCCTAATTGTAAAACAAAAACTACTTACAACGATTAAAGGTGAAATATGAAAAGAACAGGATTTATAGCAATAGTAGGTCGCCCAAATGTGGGTAAATCGACCTTGATGAACAGAATTTTGGGTGAAAAGGTGGCTATCGTTTCATCAAAGCCCCAGACAACAAGAAATAGAATTATCGGTATCCACACTGTGGGTGAGGATCAGTACGTTTTTCTTGACACTCCCGGTATTCATCAGCCCAAGAATTCTTTAGGTGACTTTATGGTGAAGGCGGCAAACGATTCAATGCACGACGCAGATGCTGTTGTGCTTGTGGTTGACGCGGGCAAGGAGATTAGCAAGGTTGAAGAAAACGTTATGGAATACGTTAAAAAGAGTGGAGTTCCCGCAATTTTGGCACTTAATAAGGTTGACCTTTACACTCGTGACGTGATTGCGCAGACGATTACAGCCTATGCCGAAAAATGCGATTTTGATGCCTTCGTGCCGATTTGCGCAAAGAAGGGTGAGCAGGTTGATGCGCTTCTCGATGAGCTTTCAAAATTCCTCTCCGAGAGTGAATGGTTTTTCCCCGATGATATCGTAACCGACCAGCCCATTCGTCAAATGGCGGCGGAGATTATTCGTGAAAAGATTTTGAGAACCTTGAATAAGGAAATTCCCCACGGTGTTGCAGTAGTTATTGAGGAATTCCGCGACGAGCCAACAATGGTGACAATTCGTGCGGAAATCTTCTGCGAAAAGGCGTCTCATAAGGGAATTATCGTCGGCAAGGGCGGTAAGGAGCTTAAAATGGTTGGCTCTTATGCGCGTGAAGATTTGGAGAAATTGCTCGGCAAAAAGGTTTATCTTAACCTTTGGGTAAAGGTTAAAGAAAACTGGCGTGAGAGCGCAAAAACGGTTGGTAACTTCGGTTATCACGATGAGGAATGAATTGCCTTCCCCAGCGGGGAAGGGGGACCACTTGTGGATGAGGAGAACACGGTTTTTGAAAATTATCGTCTTTCTCATCAGCACAGAGTTGTCCTAACTTGAGTGATTTTTTAAAGCAAAATGGAAGGCAAGAGAGCCGTTAGTTTGAACTAAATGGTGCTCTCCTCATCCACCGCCCTGGCGGTCCCCCTTCTCCGCTGGAGAAGGCATATGAAATTTGAAAGGAAGTGGGTGTGTGCTATATACGGTTGACGGGCTTGTTATAAAGTCACAGAATTATGGTGAGAATGACAAGTTAGTTACTATATTGACGCGCGAGGGCAAGCAAGTGCTTCTTGCAAAGGGTGCACGGTCAATGAAAAGCAAAATAAAGAATATCACCGAGCCTTTTGTTTATGCTAATTTTGAGTTAAATCAAAAGGGAAGTGCGATTGCGTGGATTAAGGGTGGCTCGAGTATTGAGATTTTTTACAGTCTTCGCGAGGACGTTGAAAAGCTCTTTCTTGCAACCTACGTTTGCGATATAGCAAACGAGCTTTCGGGTGAGAGAGTTGAATGTGAGGATATGCTCCGTTTGACGCTCAATACCTTGTTTGCGATAATGAATAATCTTCGTCCTCTACCTCAAATCAAGGCGGTTTATGAAATTCGAACTGCTGCAATCTCGGGTTACTGTCCAAATCTTGATTATTGCGAGGAATGTGAAAACGATAACGCAGAGCTTACTTACTTTGATATTACCAACGGTGCGCTAATTTGCTCGGAATGTCTTAATAAACGCGGGCAGATAGTTAAGAAAAATCTTTCCTTGACTTATGATGATATAAGGGAGAGGAACGTGCTTATTCCTCTAACTCCTGCATCTCGTTCGGCAATTAGATTTGCAATTTCAGTTCCAAGAGAGAAGATTTTTTCATTCAATTTGATTGAAGCAGACGACCTTAAAACCTTCACAAAAGCGTGTGAGGAATATCTTTTATATCACCTCGGGCACGGATTTGATTCTTTAGATTTATATTATTCAATTTTATAAGGATAACTATGAAATATTCAGAAAATTTATTTTCAACACTTGAATTTGACAAAATAAAGGCAATTCTTGCGGAATGTGCAATGACCGAGGGCGCGCAGACAAGAGCGATTTTGCTTGAGCCGACGAGTGACCCCGTCATTATTGTGCGCCGTCAGAATAGAACAACTGATGCTTTGCGACTTGCAAATGCAAAGGGAATGCCTACTTTTATAAACATTCGTGACGTTGGGGCAACCTGCGAGCGCGCGGACAAGGGCGCGGTGCTTTCAATGAGGGAGCTTCTTGACGTGGCGGCGGTGCTTCGTTCTGCAAGAATGTTGCTTGATTATATAAACGGCAACAAGCTTTTTGACACTTGTCTTGATGAGATTTTTGATCGTCTTATTCCCGACAGAAAATTGGAAGAACGCATTTCTCGCTCCATTATTTCCGAGGATATGATGGCAGATGAGGCAAGTCCTGCTCTTGCAGAGATTAGACGAAAAATTCGTCACGAAAACAACAGAATTAAGGATATTTTGCAACAGTATATGAGCGCGGGCTCACATTCAAAATATCTTCAGGAAAACATCGTTACTATGCGAAACGGACGATATGTAGTGCCCGTTAAGGCGGAGTGCAAAAATGACGTAAAGGGTCTTTTGCACGATACCTCGGCTTCGGGTGCGACATACTTTATCGAGCCATCTTCGGTAGTTGAAGCAAACAACGAGCTTCGTATGTTGCAGAGCCGCGAGGAGCACGAAATTGAGCGCATTTTGGCGGAACTTTCGTCACTTGTAAGCGATGCTTCAAGAGCGATTTGGCTTGATTATCAAAATATTTCAGAGATTTCATTCTATTTTGCGTGTGCAACTCTTTCGCAGAGAATGAACGGTATTTCCCCCGCTATTTCAAGGGGCAGAACCGTTAATTTTAAGCGCGCGCGCCATCCCCTTATCGATAGGGACAAGGTTGTTCCTGTTGACCTAAGAATTGACGACGGTAACGATACCTTGATTATCACAGGTCCTAACACGGGTGGTAAGACGGTTACTCTTAAAACCCTTGGACTTTTTGCACTTATGGCGCAATCGGGATTGCATATTCCTTGCGACGAGGGTAGTGAAATTTGCATTTTTGACAATATTTTTGCGGACATCGGCGACCAACAAAGCATTGAGCAATCACTTTCGACATTTAGTTCCCATATGGTGAGCATTGTTAAAATGCTTGACGGAATTACTAACGAGAGCTTGGTGCTTTTTGATGAACTTTGTGCGGGTACTGACCCTGTTGAGGGAGCGGCACTTGCCCACTCAATTATTGAGGCGGTTCGAGAAAAGGGCGCTATGTGTATGGCAACTACGCACTACGCAGAGCTTAAGGCATACGCGCTTCAAACAAAGGGTGTTTGCAATGCTTCCTGCGAGTTTGACGTGGCAACCTTGAAGCCCACCTACAAGCTTATTATCGGCACTCCTGGTAAATCAAACGCGTTTGCAATTTCAACAAAGCTAGGATTAGACGAAAGAATTGTTGAGCGTGCAAAGACCTTCCTGGGTAACGATGAAAGAAATTTTGAAACCGTTATTGAAAAGCTCGAGCAGAGCAGAATACAGATGGAAGCTGAACGACAAAAGGCAGAGGAGCTCCGCAAGGAATACGAAAAATTCAAAGCGGATAGTGAAAAAACCTTAAATCGCAAGCTCCAAGAAGCCGAGCGCGATCTTGAAAAAGCGCGCGAAAAGGCAAATGCTATGGTTATGAGCGCAAAGGCATCGAGTGATTATATCCTTGCCGAAATGGATAAGCTTCGTAAACAGCGCGACAGTGAACGACTTGGTGATGCGGTTGACGAGGCGCGCAGAAAGATGCGTGACTATATGCGCGAAAATGAGGATAAGTACAATCCTGTTGAAGAAAAGGTTGACAAGGAATACGTGCTTCCTCGTCCTCTTAAAGTCGGTGACGAGGTTTATATTATAAATATCGACAAAACAGGCTTTGTTGTTGACGTACCCGACAAGAATGGCAACGTAACCGTTCAGGCAGGTATTATAAAGACTAAAACCAAGGTTAAGAACCTTAAACTGATTGAAAATAAAGTTAACTTTATTGATAAATCGGGAAACAAAACTCGTGCGAGTGAATACAAGGCAACTGTTAGCCGTGCTTGTAAGGACGAAATCGACCTTCGAGGTATGATGGGTGAGGAGGCTTGGTTTAAGGTTGATAAATATCTTGATGAAGCAATGCTCACAGGACTTCACACGGTTCGTCTTATTCACGGAAAGGGAACAGGGGCTCTTAAAAAGGCACTCTGGGAATATTTGCGCCGTGATGCTCGAATTAAATCCTTCCGTATCGGTCAGTACGGTGAGGGCGACGGTGGCGTTACCGTTGTTGAATTAAAATAACGGTGAATAAAATATATATCAAAATTTAATAACACAAACAAAAAACGGACTACTCCAAAAGAAGTAGTCCGTTTTTTGTTTTGAATTAATTAGTGGTTGTGACCGTCGTGAGAATCACTCTGTGTTGTGTCATTTCCTGCACCGAGTGTTGCTGCGATAAGGGAAATGCCGATAGTTGCAACACCTACAAGCATAAGACCTGCAAGTATGAGCGCGATAATTCTAACTGATTTTTTCTGCGCGGGTGTTTTGTTGTTGTTCTGATTGCTCATAATTCTTTTCTCCTAAATATTTAAGTAAAATTATTTATCAATTAAAAATCTTTTTCAGATCTTTTTCCGAAATTGCTGTGCCCGTTGCGGGTACTTTTATTTTTTTATATCCCGTATTATCAAGGTGTTCAGAGAATTTATCTGTAGCGCGAGTAATCTTTTGACCTTTCTTGCAGGTAAAGATTGTAGTACCACTGCTAGAACGGCTTGTCTTTTGTGGGATAAGAGATGTTTTAACAACTATTGCTTTCTTTTGGTTATTAACAATAAGAAGGTCATAAGGCTTCTTTTCTTCCTCATAGAATGCGGCAACTATTGGTGAAGCATCACTGTAAGCACCAACGAGCTTCTTTCTTGTTGCTTTTGTTTGATAAGCACTAATGGGAACACGAACGCCCTTACCGTTCTCAAATATAAATACCATATTATGATTTTCAGGGTAATCCTTAATTATCTTAATGAAAATTGGCTTTTCACCGGGATCCATGCCGAGCTTTGCAGGAATATATTCACCCATATCACTAGCCTTGCAGTTCTCAAATTCTGAAACCTTGGTTTTGAAAACTTGACACTTGTCCGAGAAGATGATAAGCTCTGCAAGGGTGTCGGTGAATTCATAGAATACCACCTTGTCACCATCCTTAACCTTTTGCTCGTCGTTGCCTCGCAAGGATTGAGGAGTGATGCGCTTGAAATAGCCCTCACGCGTCATATAAATATGAACGTCGCTCTTTTCAACATGTTCTTCGTGAACATATTCAACGATTTCGGAGTCATCCTGAATCATTGAAACACGTGGCTTACCGTATTTCTTTTTAACCTCGGTAAGTTGTTTTGAAATGAACGCCTTGAGTTTAAGTTCATCAGCAAGAATTTCTTCAATTTGAGCAATTTCCTGTTGAAGTCCCTCAATTTCACTAATTCTGTTGATAATAAACTCGCGGTTGAGGTTACGAAGTTTGATGTCGGCAATATAATCCGCCTGAATTTCATCAATACTGAAGCCTTTCATAAGGTTGGGGATAACGTCACTATCCTTTTCAGTACCACGAATTATGGCAATTGCCTTGTCAATATCAAGCAAAATTTTGCCAAGCCCCATAAGAAGATGGAGCTTATCCTTTTTCTTCTTTAAATCATAATTCAATTCACGACGACAGCAGTCCATACGGAATTTGATCCATTCCTGAAGAATTTCAACAACACCCATTTGTCGAGGTGAACCATTTATGAGTACGTTGAAATTACATTTGAAGCTATCCTCAAGAGGAGTCATCTTATAAAGACGAGCCATTAACTTGTCAGGATCAGTACCACGTCTTAAGTCAAGCGTGAGCTTAAATCCTGAAAGATCAATTTCATCGCGGAAATCAACGATTTCTTTTACTTTTCCTTCTTTAATCAACTCGGTGAGCTTTTTCATAATAAGCTCGATTGAGGTTGAATATGGAATTTGAATAATATCAATGCAGTTTTGCGCTTTGTCGTAAACATACCGTGCACGAATTTTTACCGAACCCGAGCCTGTTTCATAGACCTGACGCATCATCTCGCGATTATAAATTATAGTTCCACCACCTGGAAAGTCTGGAGCTTTTACAATCTCAAGAATTTTATCAACACTTGTTTTGGGATTTTTAAGAAGCGCAATAGTCGCATCGCAAATTTCTGCAAGATTGAAGGAGCAAATTTCACTTGCCATACCAACAGCAATACCCTTGTTGGGAGTGACAAGAACATTGGGGAAGGATGTAGGCAAAAGAACGGGCTCTTGCATTGTGCCATCATAGTTGTCAATGAAATCAACCGCATCCTTGTCAATTCCGCGGAATAGCTCTGCGCAGAATGGGTCGAGTTTAGCTTCAGTGTAACGGCTTGCCGCGTATTTCATTTCGGACGAATATTGCTTACCAAAGCTACCCTTGGAGTCAACGAGTGGGTGCAAAAGTGCTTCGTTACCTCTCGTCAAACGTACCATTGTTTCGTAAATTGCCGCATCACCGTGAGGATTTAATTTCATTGTTTGACCAACGATGTTTGCGCTCTTTGTTCGATTTCCTGTGAGAAGTCCCATTTTATACATTGTGTAAAGGAGCTTTCTATGTGCGGGCTTAAGACCATCAATTTCAGGGATAGCACGAGCAACGATAACGCTCATAACATATGGCATATAGTTTTTCTCAATAGTTTCTGTTATGGGCTGTGGTATTGCGGGTTTATGGATTATTTCTTTTGGTTCAATAACCTTTTTACTGCTTTTTCTGGCCATTTTTAACTGTCCTTTAAATTTTCTTTATAGTGTGCGCCGCAGCGCGAATCATTCTGTTGTAAAGCGCGAGGCCAAGTCCATCAAGTGTTGGCAGATGCGCGTATATCTTATTTGCACCGAGCTTGTCCGCTTCTCTTAAAGAGGTGAAGAGTCGTTTTGCCTGCGTGGGCAAATCATCTTTTTTGCCTATTGCGATTGAGAGGAAAGGAAGAAGATGGTCAAATTCCTCATCGTAGCAAAGAACGGCGCAATTGTTTTCGATTTGTTCTTTTTTTATAAATTCAAGCACGTCATTTTCATCTCCGTCAAGCAAAACAAAGTCGGAATTTGGTGCATAGTGCCTGTATTTCATGCCAGGAGATAACGGTTTTTCGTTTTCTGCAAGCTTTTCGAGCACCGCAGGTGCGATTTTAACATCATCGCAAACGCAACAAAGCGCATCGTACGTGATAGCACCGGGTCGTAAGAGAGTCAAGGAATTGCCGTCAATCTTAACGATTGTGGATTCAAGTCCTATCTCACATTCGCCTCCGTCGATTATCATATCAACGCGACCTTGCATATCCTCAATAACGTATTCCGCACTCGTTGGAGAGGGACGTCCCGAAATATTAGCGCTTGGTGCGGCAATCGGAACACCGCACTTTTTTATAAGCTCTTGAGCAATAGGGTGCGACGGACAACGTACCGCCACCGTGTCAAGTCCGCCTGTAACAGAGAGTGGAATGCAATCTCGCTTAGGCATAATAACAGTTAAAGGCCCCGGCATAAATACCTGTGCAAGTCTATAATAAGTATCACTTGTGTAAGCATATCTATCCGCATCTTCGGGCTCTGCTATGTGAATTATAAGCGGATTGTCACTCGGTCTGCCCTTGGCGGAGTAGATTTTCATTGCCGCATCGGAAAGTAATCCGTTTCCGCCAAGACCGTAAACTGTTTCTGTTGGAAAAACTACAAGACCGCCCGAAAGAATTATCTTCGCAGCCGCATCAAGCGTTTCACTATATTCAGTTGTGTCAGTAATTCTTTCGATTCTTGTGTCCATTTTTTATCCTTGAGTTGAATTTTTGAGTTTTTCCGCAGTGTCTGCCGTGATGAGCGCATCAATCATATCGTCGATATCACCATTCACAAAACTTTCAAGAGAGTGAATGGTATAGCCAATACGGTGATCGGTTATACGGCTTTGCGGATAGTTGTATGTTCTGATTTTTTCACTTCGCGCACCTGTTCCAACTTGCAATTTTCTGTCGGACGAGATTTTTTCATCCTGTTCCTGCTGCTTAATGTCAAGGAGCTTTGTGCGAAGCATTTTCATTGCTTTGTCTTTGTTTTTGAGCTGGCTTCGTTCTTCCTGACACCACACAACAATTCCTGTAGGTTTGTGGTAGATACGAATAGCGGATTCAGTTTTATTAATGTGCTGACCACCTGCGCCTGAAGATTTACAAGTTTCGATGACGAGATCTGCAGGGTTGATTTCAACGTCAACGTCCTCTGCCTCAGGAAGAACTGCAACAGTAACGGTTGAGGTTTGAATTCTGCCTTGTGACTCGGTTTCGGGCACTCTTTGAACTCGGTGAACACCACTTTCAAATTTAAAGCGTGAGTATGCGCCCTCGCCCTCAACCATAAAGCAGATTTCCTTATAGCCGCCAAGCTCGGTTTCGTTGCAGGAAACAACACTTGTTTTAAAACGAGTTTTGTCTGCATACATTGAATACATTCGATAGAGAACACCTGCAAAGAGAGCTGCCTCCTCACCGCCCGCGCCCGCGCGAATTTCGATGATAACGTTTTTGGAATCGTTAGGATCTTTGGGAAGAAGCAAAATCTTCAATTCTTCAAAAAGTGTTTCACTCTTTTCTTTGCAGATGGAAATTTCCTCTTGAATCATTTCTTTCATCTCGGGGTCAACGTCAGAGAGCATCTCAAAAGCATCGGCAAGCTCCTGCTCGTTCTTTTTGTATTCTCTAAATTTTGTTATAACGGGAGTTAAGGAGTTGAATTCCTTAATTCTTTTTGTAAATTCCGTGGGATTTGCCGCAATTTCGGGGTCGTTCATCTCGCCCTCAAGCTGAATATATCTTTGCTCGGCAAAATTAAGTTTATTAAGCATTTATAAATTTAGTCCTTTCATAAAATTTTAGTTATGTTTAGTTTTGAGGACTATTTAACTAAAATTTGCAGAATGCGTAGAATGCTCTGTAGGCTTCATAAAGGTCAACCTTTGAAATAACCTCAAAAGGAGCGTGCATTGCGATTACGGGTACACCAAGGTCAACAACGTCGATGTTGTGCATAGAAATATATTTAGCAACTGTACCGCCACCGCCAACGTCAACGCGACCAAGCTCACCTGCCTGCCAAATAACACCGTATTCAGCCATTGCGCGACGAACGAAGCCAATGAATTCAGCGTGAGCGTCATTTGTGCTACCCTTACCGCGAGAACCTGTATATTTTGTAAGAACTACGCCGCAAGAAAGAAGAGCGGAGTTTCTCTTTTCGAATACTTCTGCAAAGTTGGGGTCATAAGCAGCTGATACGTCTGCAGAAAGGCACTTAGAGTTAGCACGAACTACTCTTGGGTTAGCACCGCGAGCGATTGCGATTTCATCAATGAGGTCAACCATAAAGTCTGACTGCATACCTGTGTTACCGTCAGAGCCCGTCTCTTCCTTGTCGGCAAGAATGCACATGAGTGTATGCTTGCTGTCTGCTGCGTCAATGATTGCCTTGAGTGCGGGATATGCACAAACTCTGTCATCGTGACCGTAAGCACCGATGAGTGAGCGGTCAAGACCAACGTCACGCGCTTTAAGTGCGGGAACGATGGAAAGCTCTGCGGTAAGGAAGTCTTCCTCAACAATACCGTATTTATCATTAAGAATTTTCATTGTGTTGAGCTTAATTGCATTGTCCTCGTTGCCAAGAGGTCTGCTTCCCATAAGAATGTTAAGCTTTTCACCTTCAATAGCAGAGCCGAGGGGCTTTGAGCTATAGTTAGCAGCAAGGTGGGGAAGAAGATCGTTTATGTAAAGAACGGGATCGTTATCGTCTTCACCGATAACAACATTAACAACAGTTCCGTCCGCCTTTACAACAACACCGTGAAGCGCAAGAGGAATAGCAAGCCACTGATATTTGCGAATACCACCGTAGTAGTGGGTTTTAAGGAAGCTCATACCCTCATCTTCGTAAAGGGGAACTGGCTTGATGTCAATTCTTGGTGAGTCAATGTGAGCCGCAGAAATGCGAATACCGTTGTTAAGATCTTCGCTACCGATTGTAAAGAGGAAAAGATTTTTACCTCTGTTGTTGTAGTAGCACTTGTCACCAATGTTGAGGGCCTGACCGAGAGTGTAGGGCTTAAAGCCTGCCGCTTCAGCAATTACGATAGCAGCATCAACTGCCTCGCGTTCGGTTTTAGCATCGTCAAGATATTTCATATAGTCAACTGCAAAATCGTATGCAGCATCTACTGCTTCTTCACTTACTTTTGCATAAACACTTTCCTTTTTGTAAAAAAGCTGTTCTTTAAGTTCTTTTGTTTCCATAATTTTATTTCCTTTCAATTTTTAAACTTTTTAAATATTTTCATAAAGCTTCTCATATTTTTCCCAATGATGAAGTACTTTTTTTACATAATTTCTTGTTTCGGTTATAGGAATTGAATCATAGTCTCCTTCAGTGTAACCATATTCGTCAAGGTGTCTTTTGAAATTTCCTTCACCCCAGTTGTAAGCAATTAATGCTTTTTCCCATGTGCCGAATTTTGCATAAAGATATTGCAAATAATACGTTCCGTATCGAATGTTGGTTTCCGGATCAAACAGAAGGGATACATTTGAAGTTTCATTGAATTTTGCTTGTGCAAGCCACTCATAGGTTGAGGGCATTATTTGCATAAGACCCATAGCCCCTGCAGAGCTTATAGCATCTTTGTCAAAATTGCTTTCCGTTTTAATTACTGCAAAAGTAAGGGCTGCAGGTATAGAGAAATCCTTTGAATATTTTATTACAAGCTCATAGTACTCTTCAGGATAGATTGCTTTTTCTACATACTTGAAGATGTAATCGCTTAAAAGTCCCACCGTCATCAAAGCCAAGACAAGAAAAACGATAAAAATTGTATTTAAAATTCCTTGCTTTTTCATATGAGAATTTCCTCTTGCTCAAAGATGGATAGCAGTTGCTCGTTCATTTCGTTTTTTGTTCCGCAATTTGTGATGTAGTAATCGGAATTTTCAATAAAGAACTCATCGCTTGGTTGAGCGTTGATTCTTGCAAGTGCCTTTTCGCGAGAAATACCATCGCGCTTCATAATGCGTTCAAGCCTTGATTCCTTGTCGCAAAGCACGGAGATAATAAAATCACACGCGCCGATAAAAATTTTCGATGAGAAGAGCGCGGGCGCATCAATAACAGCCGCTACCTTACCATCTTCAATATATTTCGTTAATATGCGATTGGTTTCATGCCAAATATATTTATGTGTAGTTGCGTTGAGATTGGAAAGATTTTTTTCTTTGTTATCACTCTCAAAAACAAGCTTTGCAAGTGCAACTCTATCAAGTCCACCGTGTTCATTTATGATTGCAGAGCCGAATTTTTCGCAAAGCTCGTCAAGGCAAGGGGAGGGCTTATTTGTTATTTCGTGATATATTTTGTCGGTATCAATGCAAGGGATACCCAACTCCTCGAATTTTTCACACAAAGTGCTTTTACCTGCACCCGAGGGTCCCGTTAGACCTATAATCTTCATTTTTACCTCCATCGTACAAATAATCATAAATATTCATTTTATATTATACCTCAAAAAATTAAAATATGCAAGTAATTTTTTATATTATTTTATATAAAATATATAATTTATTTTGAAAATCCATTGAAAAACGCATCAAGGTATAGTATAATAAACTGAATAAGTATATTTGGAGAGATTTATGAAATACGAATTTTTGCTTTTTGATGCAGATCACACACTTTTTGATTTTAATAAAAGTGAATATTTTGCGCTTAAAAATGCGCTTGATTTTTATTCCTTGCCAAGCACTAATGATGTTATTGAACGATATAGCGTTATCAACATAAAGTATTGGAAAATGCTTGAAAGAGGAGAAATAGACAAAAAGAGCTTAATGCTCGCGCGTTTTGTTGAATTTGCTAAAGAATATGGATTTGAAGATAAAGCAGAAGTGCTTTCTGATCTTTATATGACAAATCTTGCTCGTGAAGCCCACCTCTTTGAAGGGGCTCTTGAGATGGTTGAAAAATTATCAAAAAAATATAGATTGTTTATTATCACAAACGGAGTAAAATCCACACAGGACGGACGATTTGGAATTTCACCCATCACAAAATATTTTGAAAAAATTTTCATTTCCGAGGTGATTGGCGCAGAGAAGCCAAGTAAAGTATTTTTTGATGCTGTTGAAAATGGAATTGAAGGATATTCTCGCGAAAAGGCTATAGTTATCGGTGATTCATTGTCAAGTGATATCAAGGGCGCATTGAACGCGGGAATTGATTGCATTTGGTATAATCCCATAAAAAAAGAAGCGCCTGAGGGTTGGCAAATCACTCATATAGTAGAGAGCTTTGATGAGATTTTAGAGATTTTAAAATAAATTATAAGGAGAATTTATTTTGAACGGTTTTATCAATTTTTTAAAGATTTTAAACATCGATTTTGACGAAAATGTAGACGGTAAAAAGCTTTGTTCTTTTAAAGTTGGCGGAAATGTTAGAGCAGTAGTAAGACCTAAAACAGCCGACCAATTAACTGCACTTTATGATTATTTGCGCGAAAATGAAATAAAAAATATTTTGCTTGGCAGGGGCTCAAACGTTGTTATTTCTGACAACGGATTTGACGGAGTTGTGGTATCTCTTTCTACACTTTCAAGCGTTGATATTGATATCAATGACGATAACTGTATTATAGCGGGTGCGGGTGCTTCTATGGCATCTCTTGCATTGTTTGCGTGCGAAAACGGTCTTTCGGGACTTGAATTTGCACACGGAATTCCCGGTAGTGTGGGCGGTGGCGTATATATGAACGCAGGTGCTTACGGTGGTGAAATTTGTCAGGTTTTAAAATCCTGTTTAGTTTTCGATAAAAATCAAGGAATGCTTTTCTTTGTTAACGGTGACGAATGTGAGTTTTCCTATCGTCATAGCATTTTTATGGAGAATAAGGACTTGATTGTGCTCTTTGCCACATTTGAATTAAAGAATGGAAATCCTGATGAAATCAAGGTAAAAATGGACGAATATAAGGCAAAAAGAGTGACAAGTCAACCGCTTGAATATCCAAGCGCGGGCTCAACGTTTAAGCGTCCCGAGGGGCATTTTGCAGGAAAACTCATTGAAGATAGCGGACTTAAGGGCTATACGATTGGTGGCGCGCAGGTGAGTGAAAAGCACGCGGGATTTGTTATAAACCGAGGCAGCGCAACCGCAGAGGATATTAAAAATTTGGTTTCTTACATACAAAAAACAGTTAAAGAAAAATTCAATGTTTCACTTGAATGCGAAATTGAATTTGTGGAGTAAAGATGGCTTTTTCAGAGGATATAAAAAAAGAATTTATTGAGGAAATTCCTCATAAAACCTGTTGCCGCCGAGCACTTGCATACGGATTGCTTTTTGATGCGTTTATTGAGGGTGATAGGGTATATATTGATACTTCAAACGAAGAGCACGCGAGCTTTTATAAGAGCGTTTTTGAGCGTCAGTTTTCCAAGGCGGCGACAGTCACTCCAATAAAAAAAGCTGGCAGAGACTATTTTCGCGTTGAATTTATATTCGGTTCGATGGCTAAAAAAATTGCGTCCCTTGACAAAGAGGGCGGGGGCATAAAAGACTATATGGAATTCAAATGTAATTTCTGCCGAATGAATTTTGTGCGCGGAATTTTTCTCTCTCGCGCAAGTATAACATTTGCTCCGGGAAATAATCATCTTGAATTTCGAATTCAACACCCTGAACGTGCAAGAATCTTGATAGATTTTTTAAGTGCTTGTAAGATAGTACCCAAAACCGTTTCAAGAGCAAAAGCAACGGGAATTTACTATAAAAAAGCAGATAGGATTGAGGATGTGCTCAATCTCATGCAGGCAAATAATGCCTTTTTTGAGGTGATGAATCGTCGAATCGAGCGCGATATTATTATTCAAGAAAATCGCGCGGTAAACTGCGAGTCCGTTAACATCGCAAAGTCCGTTGCAACGGCTCAAAAGCAGCTCCGCGCCATTGAGATTATTCAAAACGCAGGGCTTCTCGAAAAAATCGGAAGTGAACTTACAGAAAGCGCAAAATTGCGCCTTGAACATCACTCCGCATCACTCTCCGAGCTTGCATCAATGCACGAGCCCCCCATCACAAAATCAACCCTCAATAACCGCTTTGCCAAAATTATAAAAATGGCGGAGAATATTGCGAAAAAAGGAAGTTAGTTAAAGTAAAGGATAATGTTCTTTTTCAAAAAAGAAGGTCTTGTTTCACTAACTTCTTAAAAGGAGAACACCATGTCTGAATTTGTACATTTACATTTACACAGTGAATATAGCTTGCTTGACGGCGCGTGCAGAGTGCGTGATATACCGAAAAGAGCAAAGGAATGCGGACACAATGCGGTGGCATTAACTGACCACGGTGTTCTTTTTGGCGCGCCTGCATTTTTGTCCGCCTGCAAAAAAGAGGGCATAAAGGGAATTGTAGGTTGCGAGGTTTACGTTGCGCCCAAATCCCGATTTGATAAAACAAGTGGCAACGGACAACCCTATCACCTTGTTTTGCTCTGCAAAAACGAGATTGGCTATAAAAACCTTTTGCAGATGGTGTCCTTGTCTTACACCGAGGGCTTTTACTCAAAGCCGAGAGTGGATATGGAGCTTCTCAAACGTTATAGTGAAGGACTCATCGCACTCTCAGCTTGCCTTGCGGGTAGAATTCCGCGAATGCTCACCGCAGGCGACTACGATATGGCAAAGCAGGCGGCACTTGAATACTCGGAAATTTTTGGAAAAGACAATTTCTACATTGAAATACAAAACCACGGTTTTGAAGAGCAAAAGCAGATTTTACCCGACCTGGTTCGAATTGCCAAGGAGTGCGATTTGCCCCTTGTTGCGACGAATGACTGCCACTATTTGCGCCGTCGCGATGCCGATACACAGGCGATTTTGATGTGTATTCAAATGAATAAGGTTATCACCGACGGTCGTCCCATCGGCTTTGAAACCGATGAGTTTTATTATAAGGATACCGATGAAATGAAGCTCCTTTTTGGAAAATACAAGGGGGCTATTGAAAACACGGTTAAAATTGCAGAAAGATGCAATTTTGAAATTGAAAACAACGGCTTTATACTGCCGAAATATCCCGTGCCGAATGGCAAAGGAGCTGGGGAATACTTGCGCTCGCTCGTCCTTTTGGGACTTGAAAAACGCGAGAAAAACGGCACGATTGCCTATAAAAATCACAATAAAAATGAATATCTTGCGCGAATAGATTACGAGCTTAACGTTATTGATTCGATGGGCTATTCTGACTATTTCCTCATCGTTTGGGACTATGTAAACTTTGCTCGTTCAAAGGAAATTCCCGTGGGCCCCGGACGTGGCTCGGGTGCGGGAAGCTTGGTTGCGTATTTGCTCTATATCACCGATATTGACCCCATCGAATTTGACCTTTTGTTTGAAAGATTTTTGAATCCCGAGCGCGTGTCGATGCCCGATATTGATATGGACTTCTGCTACAACAGGCGCGACGAGATTATCGAATACGTTAAGGAAAAATACGGTTCCGACCACGTTTCGCAAATTGCTACATTTGGTACACTTGCGGCAAAGGCGGCAATTCGTGACACGGGACGTGCCATGGGAATGAGCTATGCCGATGTTGACGCGGTGGCAACGAAAATTCCTCGCGTACTTGGTATAACACTTGAGGATGCGCTCCTCGACCCCGATTTCCTTGCAAAATATGAAGAAAGCGAACAAAACCGAAAACTAATCGATACTGCAATGGCACTTGAGGGAATGCCAAGGAACGTGAGCATTCACGCGGCAGGAATTGTCATTACGGACAAGCCGCTTTATAACTATGTTCCTTTGGCTTTGAGCAACGGAATGACCATAACCCAATACGATATGGACGCGGTTGCCGATTTGGGACTTCTCAAATTCGACTTTTTGGCACTTCGTTATTTGACTATTGTAAACGACGCGGTTTTGCAGATTAAAGAGCAAAATCCCGATTTTGATATTGAAAAAATACCACTTGACGATAAGGATACCTATGACCTTATCGGAACGGGTATGACGGAGGGAATTTTTCAGCTTGAAAGTGGTGGAATGCGACAGTTTTTGTCACAGTTAAAGCCGAAAAATCTTGAGGATATAATTATTGCAATATCCCTTTACCGTCCAGGACCGATGGACTCTATTCCGCACTATCTTGAATGCCGCGAAAACCCCGAAAAGATTGAATATCCGCTTGAAATTTTGCGTGATGTTTTGAAATCTACATCGGGTGTTGTGGTATATCAAGAGCAGGTAATGAGCATCTTCCGTATTGTTGCTGGATATACATTTGGGCACGCGGACATCGTGCGCCGCGCGATGTCAAAGAAAAAGCACGCAGTTCTTGAAGCGGAGAGAGGCGCATTTATCGAAGGCGCAATTTCACGCGGAGTTGACGGCAAAAAGGCAGAAAAGCTTTTTGACGATATGATTTCTTTCGCAAATTATGCCTTTAATAAGAGCCACGCGGCGGCTTATTCAATAATTTCCTACCGCACGGCATACCTTAAAACACACTATCCAAAGGAATATTTTGCCGCGCTTTTGACGAGCGTGCTTGGCAATATGCCAAAGATTGCAGAATATATTTCCGATTGTGCCAAGCTTGGAATCGGAGTGCTTCCACCCGATATAAATAAGAGTGAAATGTATTTCCACGTTAGTGAAAATAATATCCGATTCGGGCTTTTGGCTATTAAAAACGTGGGGCAGAATTTCGTTGCAAACGCGATACGCGAACGCAAGAGAAGACCTTTCTCCTCATTTGACGATTTTGTTGATAGAATGAGTGATTACGATATGAATAAACGTCAGGTTGAGTCACTAATCAAGAGCGGTGCTATGGATAGACTTGGAAAACTAAGAAGTCAGCTTATGGCTTCCTTTGAAGCTATAATTGACGGTGCAACAAGTAAACGAGGTAACAATATCGCAGGTCAGCTCGACTTTTTCTCAATGGCAGAGGGACTTGATACGGGACTTTCGTTTAAATATCCCGACCTACCCGAAATTCCGCTTCCAATTCGACTTGCGCAGGAAAAGGAATCAACAGGACTTTATTTTTCAGGGCATCCGCTTGATTCATATCGCGAGCATATTGATAATATTAAGCATGAGGAGATTGTTTCCCTTGGTACAGAGGAGCAAAATGGAGAGAGAAAACTCATAAACATTGTGGGAATTATCAACTCCGTCACCACTAAGATGACTCGAAACGGTGATAAAATGGCATTTTTTGAGCTTGGGGACAGATACGGCGAAATTGAGTGCATTGCTTTTGCTAAAACCTATTCACAAATTTCTTATAAGATAAGAGAGGATTCTGCCGTTTTGGTTGGCGGTTACGTTCAAATTCGCGAGGACGAGGATGTAAAATTCATCGTTTCAAATATTGAACTTCTTCAAAAAAACGGTGAATATAAGCCAACTAAAACGAATATTGAACACCCTCAATCAAAAACACAAACACAAACCTTTGGCGCACCTCAAAAGGTGAAAAAACTCTACCTTCGCGTACCTGATTTTACTTGCAGTGAATTCAATTATGCTAAAAACTTGGTTGAAATTTTCGAGGGTGCAACCGAAGTTATCTTCTATGATAGCTCAACCAAGCAATACCGCCCGTCAGGACTCTCATTCGACGCGACGGATTATACACTAAAACAATTAAAATCACTGCTTGGTGACGAGAATGTGGTTTTAAAATAATAACTTTGGGGGCTTTTTATGTACTCAAAAGAAATCAAAAGACAACGTGAAATAGCAAAATGGGAAAGGGAATTGCAAAAGCCCAAAATGAACGGATATTTTGCGTGGCTTGTCTTTGTTATCAGTTTAATTTATATGACCGACGAAATTGCTTCACAAATTGGATTTTTTATGAAAACCGATATTGCCAATGACCTTTTTGCAAAATTCGGTAACAGTAGCGTCGGTGTTTTGGAGCTTGTTTCAATGGTAGTTATACCTTTCCAGCTTTGCAGTATTTTTTATAAACCCTTGGCTGATAGATGGGGACGCAAAACCTTTCTTGTAATCAACACATTTGGAATGAGCTTTGCACTCTTGCTTATCTTTTTATCAAACAACTTGATTCTTTACTTTATTGGGGCATCTTTAATTCAATTTTTTATTCCACACGATATGCACGTGGTTTATATTATGGAGTTTGCCCCTGAAAAGCATCGTGCAAGAGTTTATTCTTGCATAAAATTCTTTGCTAATATGGGAGTTATGTTGATTCCGCTTTTGCGCAGAATGCTAATGAAAGAGGCATCGGAATGGCGCAATGTTTTTATGATTCCTGCAATAATTGGACTTGTATGTAGCTTTATTGCACTAATTTCCGCAAGAGAAACTGATGCTTTTATTAATTCTCGTCTTCGTTATCTTAAGATGACTGATACGGAGCGCAAAGCTCTTGAAAAAGAGAAAAATGCCGAGACGGCTCAGGGCGGTGTGGTAAATGCCTTGAAATTTGCTTTTTCACATAAGCAGATTAAGTGGCTTTACATAACCTCTGCATTTGTGAATATGGGCTTACTTTTGGTTTTGCAATATCAGGTTATCTTAAACTACGGATATGCAGAGCATTTGGTTAAAATCGGACAGTATTTAACACTTGATGAAGCGGTTAACGCCGCAAGCGTTGGTGTTGTAACAACCGCACTGTTTTTCTTTGCTATCGGTTCTGCCGTAGCACAGGTGTTGATGGGCTTTATTTGTGATGGAATTGGAAGAAAGGCCGCCGCAATATCAATGGCATCTCTTTGTGTTGTATCATTGCTCGGATTCTTCTTTGGAGCAAATTGTGGGTGGAATCCCATCATTGTTGGATTGCTTTGCGGAGCATCAGTAGGTAGCTTTTATGCTACAAACGACGTTCTTATTATGATGATTGGTGAATCCTCGCCAACAAATCTTCGTTCGTCAACAATTTCAACGCAATATGTGGTTACCGCGGCAGGTGTCGTTGTTTCATACGGAGTTGGATTACCGCTTCTTACTATCTTGGGAAATAGTGCAGCAGGTTGGATTGTGCTTGGTCTAACCGTGCCAGGTTTTATCGTGGCTCTCACTTTGCTTTGTACAAAAACGCACGATACCACAGGAATTAATATGGATACCGTAACAGGTTCCGAATGGGACTAAAGGAGAATATTATGATTATTTATGAAAAGAAAAAATTAAGAATTTCGCTGCTCACATCTCGACTTTTGAGAACGGAGAAGGGTAGTTTTACAGATTTGCCCACGCAAACCGTTCAAAACAGAGATTTTGATAAGCCAAAATACACAATTATTGAGGACAAAAATCGCATAAACGTTCAAACTGAGGACGTGTTGTTTAGCGTTTCGTTGAGTAATGGTGATGTCACATACGCGCATCTCAAGGACGGTAAATGCGTAAGAAAATTCGGCGCAAACGTTCTCCCAGGCACCGCAAGAACTCTTGATACGGTTAATGGTGCAACAAAGCTTGAAGATGGAATCACTTCTCGTGGTGGTACGTCAATTCTTGATGATAGCAAATCTCTTGTTATTGGTGAAGATGGCACTCCTACTCCACGTCAAAAATGTTCCGATAGATATTGGTTTGCATACGGTCACGATTATCTTGCAGAGCTTCAGGATTTCTTTAAATTAACGGGTGAGGTGCCTCTTATCCCCAAATACGCGCTTGGTAACTGGTGGAGCAGATACAGAGCGTATACTCAGGAGGAGTATCGTGCCTTGATGCAGAAATTTATCGATAGAGAATTGCCCATAACCGTTGCAACTATTGATATGGACTGGCATTGGGTTGACGTTATCAAACGATTTGGCAAGGAAGCCGGCGAATGCGATCCCAAATCCGTTTCCGAAGCGGTTTTTAATGCCATAGCACACGGTTGGACGGGATATTCCTGGAACACCGAGCTTTTCCCCGACCATGTTGAGCTCCTTTCTTGGCTTCACGATAAAGGTTTTAAAGTGCCTTTAAATATCCACCCATCACAAGGCGTTAGATTTTTCGAGGATGCTTACGAGGATATGTGTAGGGCACTCGGCAAAGACCCCGAAAAGAAGGAACTTATTCCCTTTGATATAACTGACAAGGATTTCGTTAAGGCATATTTTGAATGCCTCCATCACCCCCTTGAAAGAGAGGGCGTTGACTTTTGGTGGATTGACTGGCAGCAGGGAACAAAGACCAAAATTGAGGGTCTTGATCCTCTGTGGGCGCTTAACCATTATCACTATCTCGACTCCGCAAAGGACGGCAAGCGTCCGATGATTTTGTCGCGCTATGCAGGACTTGGATCTCATCGTTATCCGCTTGGATTTTCTGGTGACACGCATTGCACTTGGGCAAGTCTTGATTTCCAACCCTATTTCACAAATTGTGCTGCCAATGCAGGTTATACTTGGTGGAGCCACGATATTGGCGGTCATATGCACGGTGTTCAGGATGACGAGCTTTATCTTCGTTGGCTTCAGCTTGGAGTTTTCAGCCCAATAAATAGACTTCACTCATCAAACTCTGATTTTATGGGCAAAGAGCCATGGAAACGCAGTTGGGCGGTGAACGAGGTAGCAGAAAGATTTTTGCGCCTTCGTCACAAGCTTATACCTTATTTGTATACCGCAAACTATCGTACACACAAATACGGTGAGCCGATTTGTATGCCGATGTATTATAGATATGATTGCGAAGAGGCTTATAAAGCGAAAAATCAGTTCATTTTTGGCGATTCTTTGATTGTTTGTCCAATTACAAAGCCGTCGGATAAGAAACTGAATCTTGCGAGCGTTGACGTTTGGCTTCCTGAGGGCAGATGGACGGATATTTTTAATGGCAGAATATACAAGGGCGGCAGATGGGTGAAAATGTATCGAGACCTTGATTCTATTCCTGTTTTGGCGCCTGCAGGGGCCATTATTCCGATGTATAAAAACGATAGAACGAATGATCTTTCACTCGCTCAGCCCTTGGAAATCAAGGCTTGGCGCGGAAACGGTCACTATAGCTTATATGAGGATGACGGTGAAACGGTGGCTTATAAGGATGGAAAATTTGCTTTGACGGAGTTTGATATTGTTGAAGAAAATGGCAATATTAGACTAACAATTACGCCTCCTAAAGACAATAAAATCTTGCCTGAAAGCAGGGAAATGCTTATAAAATTCTGCGATATTGAGGCGGAAGACGTTCTTGTGAAGGTCGGAAAAGAGCCCGTAATTGTTGAAATTGAGAACTTTGTTGCTAAGAAAAATGAGAATTTTGATGAGCTAAAAGGTATAATTTTGACACGAGTTCAGGGGAAAAATGACGAAAAAAGTATGACTTATGGAAAGCTTTTGCCTAAGTTTGTTGCTGACGTAATTGCGGAATTTGATGCTCTTGAATATTGATTGAAATCGATAACCACCGAGTTTTCACTCGGTGGTTTTTTTTGTACAAAATACGAAAAATTAACATTGATAAAAAAATGTAGAAAAACCCTTGATTTTATTATTTATATATGATAATATATTAAGGGTGTGATATTTTCTTGCTTTTGTATTGTGTGACGGTAACGAAAAAGCATGAATTTTATGTATAATTTGTTTCTAAAATATGAACTTTTGTGTACAAATTATGAATTCGTATTTTTGGGCTATTTTCGTGCTTTTTCGTTACCGAAAATTTAGTTCACATAATAAAGAAAGGAAAAAATTATGACTAACAACTCTATTTTCACAAGAGTGCTTGCTCTCATGATCTGCCTTGTTATGCTCGTTGGTACTCTCACCGCGTGCTTTAATGAAGTAGACGGAGAAAATCACACAGGCACTACAACAAACGGTGAGGTTACAACAAAGCCCACCACAACTACCACAACAACGGGTGATATGGTTGAGGATGAACCCACGGAAGATCCCGTTGACCCCAACGTAATCTTCTCCGCATCAACGAACATTACAAGTGACTCACTTATTTACGGTACACTTGCTAGTGACGTTGTTATTGGTGGAGCAGAAATGGGTGCTCTCGTTCCTGCGGACGTTAAGGTTGAAGCAGGCGCATCTTCTCTCGCTCTTTCAGTTAAGAAGGTGGATGAAGAACTTCTTGGCGATGCACTTTCAGCTCTTGACGTTCATATTAACGGTATTGCTTTAGACAACACAGTTCCTATGATCGTTAAGCTCGGCGCGATTCTTGAAGCCGGACTTGGTGCAACAGAGCTTAAGCTCTATCACACAGAAAACGGCGTTGACAACCTTATGACAAGAGTTAACAGCCCCGCTGATTTTGCAATTCACAATCAGTACTACTATAATGCCGAAACAGGTGAAGTTACAATTTACATTGCTTCTTTCTCTGTAATCAGTGCAGTTAAGTCCGTTGCTGATGTTTGGGATGAAAATACAGTAGCTGATACTTCTTGGTATAATGCTGAAAAAACAGAATTTATACTTGAAGATGTAGCAGATTTCCTTGGTTTTAGAGATCTTGTTGATGGTGGTAATACATTTGAAGGTAAAACTGTAACTCTTGCAACTGACATCGACCTTGTTAAGAAACCCTTCGATCCCATTGGATTTGGTTACTATGATAACGATGACTCTGACGACAAGACAAATTACAGAGTATTTATGGGTACTTTCGACGGTGGCAATCACACAATATACAATCTTTACGAAAACTGTTGGGAGCTTGACCCTAATCCCGGTGTATATGACACATATACATATAGCACCGCAGGTGCGGGCTTGTTCGCATCAGTTAAGGATGCAACCATCAAAAATATCGCAATCAACGGTGCAGAAGTTGTTTTCGAGTGCATTGATATGGGTGTTTTGGTAGGTTACGCGCAGGGCGAATGTCACTTTGAAAATATCGTAATCTCAAATGCTAAAATTGCTAACTACAACCGCTATACAGGTGGTCTTGTTGGTGAGGTTAGCTACGGTGTTGATAAAAACGAAGATGGCTATACCCACACATTTAAGAATATTACAATCGACTCAACCGTTACAGTTTCAGGCCTTTGGGGCTCCTTCGGCTGTGGCATGGGCGGTGTTATCGGCGGTAAATGGGGCGACGCAACAGTTTATATGGAAAACGTTGTTTCCGCGCCCGTTATGGACGTTTATAATGACGTTGTTTCCGCTTATCAGTGGTACGCATTCCGTGGATGCGGTATGCTTATCGGTCATACAGAAGAGCCCTATTCAGATGGTAGAACTTCGGGTAACGCAACTGCAAGCTTCTTGACTTGCGTTAACGTCAACGTTTACTACGGTGATTGGACAGAATACAACTACTACGAATTTGCAAAGCAGGATAATGCTACGGGTAGAAATTATCCTTGGGTAAGAGCAGAAGAAGGCAATTACTGCGATGCATTCTCTAATATTAGATACGGTGTGCCTACACATACAGTTGAGGGCGTAACTACTGCAGTTAGTGAACTTTCACAAGAAGAGCTTGAAAAAGTTGCTACCGACCACGTTGTAATCACCTTCGACCAGCTTTACGGTGCTGACCGTGGTATGTACGGTACGAACAAGCACGAGGGAGTAAACGTATCCTATAAATCACCCCAAACATTCTATATTAAAAATAATGTTGGTTGGAAAAATCTTACTCTCCATTATACATATGAAATAGGTGAAGAAACTTGGACAACAGTTCCTGAAGGCGTTGAATTGTTCGAATCAAATGGTGTTTATAGAGTTGACCTTCCCGAAGGCGCAATAAGCTTCACAATTACTGCTGATGGTGGTTACACAAGTAAAGTATTTATCGTTTCTGAATTGACAAAAAAAGAAACATATCCTGTGCACGAACACGAGTTCAATGGCGGTAATGAGTGCGAATGCGGAGCTACTCAAACAGAAACTTGGGAAAAACTCACAAGCGAAACTGAACTGAAAGTTGGCGACTTTATAGTATTTGTATATGAAAATGGAAAGATGGAATTGAGTAGCTTTAGTACAACAAAAACCATATACGGTATCGGTACTGAATTTAACACACTTCCTAATGGTACAATGACATTTGAAGTAGTTAAAGGTTTTACTACAGGCACTATTGCATTTAAAAATGGAGACAAATATTTGTATTGGACATCTGACAACTCTTTGGATATGAACGATACACTCAACGCAAATACATCTTGGACTGTTTCTGTTGACGAAAACGGAAACGCAACGGTTTTAAATGCTAAAGATAACACTCGTAAGCTTCAATGGAATGCTACAAGCCCAAGATTCGCTTGTTACACAAGTGCACAAACTGCTATTAGTATTTATGTAAAGACAGCCAAAATTTCATGTGCTAAATGTGCAATGCAAGTAGTTGATCACAAGGATGCAAGTTGTGGAGTAGCTGGCTATACTACAACACAATGTACAGTATGTGGCAAAGTTGAAACTACCACTACCGAGGCACTCGAACACGATTATACAGCCTCAAATCCTTATATTTGTCTCAATAATTGTGGAATTCACAACTTACCCGAAGACGGTTCTACAATTACAATTCAAGAAGCTATTTGGATTGCGGAAACACTTGAAAATGGAAAAGGAACATCCGCAAAGTATCTTATCACTGGTGTAATTAATGATAAAGACCATCCTTCTGAGACAGGAGCAACAACTATCACGGTTGGCGAAAGCTCGATTTATATTACAAATATTCATAATGTAGATGGTTCTGTTGGTTATAAAGACTTTGTAACAAAGCCTAAAGACGGTGATGAAATTACGGTTTCCGCTAAGATTGCAAAGAATGATTCTGGTGAAGCGCAACTTCGTGAAACGTGGCTTTCTGATCACGTTGATGCTGATGAAAACGGTGTTTGTGATTATTGTGGCACAAACCTTGGTGGAACAATACCTGATCCTGAACCTGATCCCGAAACACCCGCTGAAACAACTGTAAGCATGGATATTTTCGCAAATAAAGGTACACTTGCTAATAAGGTTATTACATGGAAAAATGGTATTGTAACAGTTTCTAATGAGCAAGGCAGTTCTACAACTGCAATTAGAACTACAGACTCTGATCATTTTAGAGTATATAAGAGCAGTAAGGTTACAATTTCAGTTAAAAATGCCACAATTTCCAAAGTAGTTATTACTTGTACAAGTGCTAGCGGAGATTATTACGATGCTCTTAAAGACACTTTGGAAAAAGCAGGATACACAACAACAATTAATGGTGCAGTGTTTACTATTACAACTACTGAAAATGTAGATTGTATTGAATTTACTGCTACTGGACAAACGCGAATAAACAAGATTGAAGTTACATATACAACCAGCTCCGGCTCCGAAGGCGGTTCTACTGAACCTAAGCACACATGTGAAAGTATTTGTGACACTTGTGGTAAGTGTACTGATACTGAATGTACATACGATGTATGTAAGAATAATCAGTGTGGCGGACATACAAGTGCACCTTCATGGCAAAAAGCAACATCTATAGAAGTTGGTGATACAATCGTTATTGTTTGTGAATCAAAGAAAATGGAACTTGTTTCTATCGCGGATTATGGCACGGGTAAAGCATATACCGATACGCCTAACGCTACATACAACTTAACAGTAGTAGCGGGTTCAACTAGTGGCACTTATGCATTTAAAGATAGCAATGGTAAGTACTTATCCTGGTCTTCTGGCAATAGTTTGAAATTGAGTTCCACTTTGGATAGTAGCACTTCTTGGAATGTTACATTTAGTAATGGTAATGCATTAATAACCAATGCAAAAGACAGTTCACGTAAACTCCAGTGGAATGCATCTTCTCCTAGATTTGCTTGTTATACTTCTAGCCAAACAGCAATTGCTATTTTCGTTCTTAAATAAAAATAATCATCAACTGATTAATTCCAGCACGCGCCTTCGGGCGCGTGCTTTTTGTTTGTTTTTAGCACTTCCACTCGAAAATATAGTCGTCTCGGGTATGCACAAAAGAGCATGCTCGACACTCCTTATTTTCTTCCTTCTCATTCTCCCTTAATCTGCCACAGGCAGCGGTCGAACTCGAAGCCTTCGGGCGCGTGATTTTTTGTCGGTTGGGGACGTCGGGGGTGTCTCCCCCTATGGAGGTGGTTTTTTTGGGGGGGCGGGCGCACGCGGTGCGCCCCTAC